>JAZNGZ010000024.1:0-26973 GCA_045576735.1 Muribaculaceae bacterium | reverse complement strand
CATAGTGTTTATGGGCTTCCCGGCTTGGCAAAATCCGTTCGGAGGTCACCAACAAATCACGCGTGGTTTTGCTTCTAAATTACCTTTTATCCATCTTCTGCCTAATTTTATGTATAAAGGACTATTAAAAATGAGCAATGTTCCACAAAATGCCATCGACGAATTGATGAGCATAAAACGCTCAAAGATGCCGGTGGAAAAGTTTGAACGATTAGTAAAAGAATGTGGTTTCTCAATAAAGAATCGTTCCCTATGGTTTATCAACCCTCATTATAAGCAGAAATTTGGACTACGACCTCGACGAGTGTGGAAATGGGCATCGCATATCCCGTATTTTAGAAACTTTTACACAACTTCGGCTCTTTATATTTTGAATATTGAAAATTAATAATTTATTTTGCAATAGTCTTAAATTTCTAAATTATACCATTATGAAAAAATCTTTACTCCTTGTTTTAGCAGTGTTATTTGGAGTATCGACTCCAATATTTGCCCAATCATCAACCGATGATTATATCCCTCTTGTGGCTGAAGGTGTAGAATGGGAATGTGATTATCACATCAACCCTTGGCATAGTGAGCCATGCGACATACCTTATACAATAGAAATCAAAGGCGACACAATTATTGATAATATTACATACAAATGTTGTGTTTACACATTTGAAGGTGGTGTTTGCGAATGGAGTGGATATGTTGTGCCGGCCGACACCCTCACTCTCGCTTTTATTCGCGAAGACGTGGAAAGTCGCAAAGTTTATGCTCGAAGTAGCGATACTCAACAACATGCAGTATATAATCAATTTATCAATTTCAAAGAATCTATCGGCGAATTTTTGCTCTATGACTTTGCCAACATGAACAATCCTAATCAAATATGGCTACAATCACAATCCTCACAAGGTCCACTCACTATCACCGCCGAAAAAATAACTATCGATGGAGTGGAGAGGAATTGTTATGCCATTGGTCAAAACGGAATATATGGGCATATTGTAGAAGGTATTGGTTATGATGGTAAGGGTTATGAACAAAACTCAGGCGATTTAATGTGTCAGTTTCCTATATTTGCTACCGGAACCGACAATCTTCCTGTATTCAAAGCCCATAAAAATGCATCAAAACAAACAATCTATCAATCAGGCGACGCAGCAAACGTTTTTAATAGCGTTGAAAATATCGTGCCCGACCACAATGCCCCTATACAATACTACAACCTTCAAGGTATAAAAGTTGACAACCCGGCAAAAGGAATCTTCATCAAAAAGCAAGGCAACAAAGCCACTAAAGTATACATGAAGTAATGCATATTTCATAGTTCATAATGCATAATTGAAAATACTTTTAATTTTATAGTGAGCGAGCAATCCAATCGGGTTGCTCGCTTTTTTTAAGTGAGTTTCTAATAATAAGAAAATATGAGAATTTTAATGGTTTGTAATTTACAAATCACTAAATTTGCATTCGATATCTCAAAAATCTGAATAATAGTTTTATATGAGACTTGTAATACAACGAGTGAGTCGTGCTTCGGTAACGGTCGACGGTGAAGTTAAATCATCAATAGGTCATGGACTTATGGTGCTTGTGGGAGTGGAGCATGGCGACACTCTTGATGATGTGAAGTGGCTTGTGGGGAAAACTGTGGCTCTGCGCATCTTTGATGATGAAAACGGGGTGATGAATCGTTCGGTTATAGATGCCGGTGGGGACGTGTTGGCAGTGAGCCAATTTACTTTAACCGCCTCCACTCGCAAGGGAAATCGTCCGTCATACATTCGAGCTGCAGGTCACGATGTGGCTGTGCCTCTTTATGAGGCTTATTGCGAGCAGGTGAGCGCTGCGATAGGAAAAGAAACCGAGCGAGGTGTCTTTGGTGCCGATATGAAGGTTGAATTGATAAATGATGGACCCGTTACAATTATTATAGACTCAAAGCTTAAAGAATGAAAAATAACACCGATATAACTATCCGTGAGGCCCAAGAGATGGTTGATAACTGGATTACTACTATTGGCGTGAGATATTTCTCACCGTTGACTAATATGGCTATCTTGGCCGAAGAAACCGGTGAAGTGGCGCGAATCATGGCGCGTAAGCATGGCGACCAATCATTTAAAGAGGGGGAAAATCCCAATCTGGCCGACGAGTTGGCCGATTTGTTATGGGTAACGATTGCTATTGCCAATCAAGAGGGGATAGACCTCACCGAGGCTCTACAACGAAATATCGAAAAGAAAACCTCACGCGACAAAAATCGTCACATAAATAACCCCAAATTAAAAGAATAATTAATATCTTTGTAGTTTGGGAAAGAAATCAAAACATAAAGAATATTATGAGCGATAAATATAGAGACACTATTGCGGCAAGTAATGTGGTTGCCGATGATGAAAAGGTGAAAACGGCTGTGGCCAAACTCCTTGCCGACCATTTGGACGAAAACAAGAACCAAGATGTGTATAAATTCCTTTTTAATGCAATAGATTTAACCACTCTTAACTCAACCGATTCACCTCAGTCGGTGGCTCGATTTGTGGAGTGTGTCAATGCCTTTGAAGAGGAATATGGCGAGTTGAAAAATGTAGCAGCTATATGTGTGTATCCTTGTTTCGCTCAGGTTGTACGCTCGGTATTAGAGGTGAGTGATGTGGAGATTGCATGCGTGTCGGCTTGCTTCCCCTCGTCTCAGTCGTTTGTAGAGGTCAAAATCGCTGAAACGGCTCTCGCTATCGATGGTGGTGCCGATGAAATAGATATTGTGTTTAACCTTGGAAACTACTACGATGGCGACTATGAAAGTGTGTGTGACGAAATTGCCGAATTGAAAGCTGTGTGTCGCGATGCACGATTGAAGGTTATTCTAGAGACCGGTGCGTTAAAAACGGCTGCCGACATCAAAGCGGCATCAATCCTTTCGCTTTATTCGGGCGCCGATTTCCTTAAAACATCAACGGGCAAAGGTTATCCAGGAGCGTCGCTTGAAGCGGCATATGTGATGGCTAAATGTATCAAGGAATATCATGAAAAGACTGGTAATATGGTGGGCTTTAAGGTTGCAGGAGGTATCGCCACTACCCAAGAGGCTGTAGCATATTACACTATTGTGAAAGAGGTGCTTGGTGAAAAATGGCTCTCTAACGAATATTTCCGCATTGGAGCCAGCCGTCTTGCCAACAATTTGCTTAGCGACATTGTTGGCAAAGAAACAAAATTCTTCTAGGAAACTTCTATAAATTGTTTTGTGATGATTTCTTTAATGACCTAATATATTAGAGCTTATGAAATATTGGATTTATCTAAATAATGAAAAGAGTGGACCTTACTCGGCCGAACAATTGATTATTAAAGCTATTCCGCCAACAACACTTGTGTGGTGTGACGGTATGCCTTCGTGGATGCCGGCGGGTGAAATTCCTGAACTTGCTCCGATATATTATGCTCCACAACCACCCAAATTGCCTCATGAGATACCACCTCCATATCCATGTGAGGATGTGGAGAATAAATCAAAAGTCGATGATAGTGAAAGTCAAGAGGAAGTGTTGCAAGAGGGCTCAAAAGAAGAAATTATTCAGGTTGCCGATGTAGAGCAAATTGAAGAAGAACCCGATGAGAATGCCTCAGATGTAGAGGCAGAGCCCGATATTGAGAAAATTGAGGCAGAGTCCGATGATAGCATCTCAGATGTAGAGGAAGAATCCGATGTAGAGCAAATTGAGGCAGAGTCTGATGAGAACGCCTCAGATGTAGAGGAAGAGGCTGTAAGTGAAGTTATGTCTCCTCCGGTTTATGTGGCTCAGCAACAAAATGTGGCTCAAGTGTCACTACCTCAGCCTCAAGCATCACAATCAAGTGGTATGCCCCCTCATCCCGATGTGAAATGTCCGCCCACTTACCTTGTTTGGGCGATTTTAACCACTTTGTGTTGCTGTCAGCCATTTGGTATCGTAGCGATAATTTATGCAGCCAATGTGGAATCGAAATATAATCGAGGAGATGTCGAAGGGGCTATTAATAATTCTGAGAAAGCTGCTTTGTGGGTTATATTGGCATTTGTGATAGGAATGGCAACATTACCTTTGCAGATGTTGCTATCTGCCTTGTTTTCAGTTTAATGAAGCGTCCATCGCGCATAGGCTTGTTTGTAGTGGGAGCAGTGGTGCTTATTCTCATCACGCTCTATTATGCTTATGACCCTGAGTTGCACCCATTCCCTCAATGTCTGTTCTATAAATTAACCGGATGGCAATGTGCAGGATGTGGCTCACAGCGCATGCTTCATGCGTTGCTTCATGGCGATTTTGCCGGTGCATGGCATTATAATGCAGGTATAATAGTGGGGATGCCTATACTCATCACTATGTTGATAGCCAGTTTGTTTCGTGACAACTTGCCACGATTGTATAATGTGGTTAATTCTCGACCGGCAATCTATTTAATTAGCTCGGGAATAATAGGTTGGTGGGTGTTGCGTAACCTATTTTAAACATTGTGGCAACGTGATTTTGTTGCTATTTATACCTATGCGATAGGGTTGACCTCTATCACCTGTGATTATATATGATTCTGAAAGTTTTGGACTCACAATAGAGTTCCTTACAATGCGATTAATTTTTGATAATTTTTGGCGGAAAGAATCGCTTGTGGGGTCACATAAATCATCAATAGAATGTTTCATGAGATTATCATCTCCTCCAGGCTTTATAAGAAGATAAATGTTATCTATTTCTCGGCGGTAATCACTGATTTGTTTCAATACTATTCCCTCGGGATGACAAAGGAATAGGATGTATATCGTGCGTAGAATGGGCGAAAATCGCATTTCAAGCTCGTTATAGGCGGGTAAAATTACTTTTAGGTCTCTATTCACGACAATAGGCGACAATGTTTCGGTTGCGATTGTGAGCTTTCCTTTTAATATTTCCTCTATTTGTTCTATAGGAGGCATTTCATTAAATTGTAGCACATAGTCGAGCACAATTGCCGAAATGCGGTCGAGATACATTTTCTTATCGAGTTCGATGGAGTTTACTGCCGTTTCATCTTCTTGCTCAGTACGTTCAACGTCCTTCTCTTTTGATGGTTTGGAAGCTGAAGGAGCAGGTGATGTTATAAGGTTGTGAAGACGCCCAATAAATGATTGAAATACGTTGCCTTTAGACGACTTATTGGGGAGAAGTTTAGATTCGGATTGAGGTGATGCTGAATAGTATATCGGAGTTGAATCGTAATCAGCATTAATATCTTCCGATGACGATGCACCACAATCTAAAACTTCCTCTTCGCAAACTTCCTCAGGTTTGCTATCTATATTTAAGTTGAATTTGCTAGATTCAAGATTCCCACAAGGGGTGTTAGTGAAAATGTCATTAAATAAGTTAGAACTATTAATAACAACTTCGGGCCTTGTATCGAAACTTGTTATATCGAGAAGTGTTGTGGCAAATTGATGAAAAGCAGAGTAATCAACCCCTCTAATATCGGGTCTAACGTCAGTTAGTATCACTACTGAATATTTGCCAATGTTTCCAATATTGAATCGTCGAGCTACGATAGTGTCGGCCGATTCATCGTTGTAAGGTTCAACAACTTTAGTCCTGAATTTACCTAATCCTACCTGATTTAACGCAGACTGGATTGATTCAATATACTCATTGTTGAGTGACGAATATATAGTGATATATCCTACAGGGAGTTTTGTATATATTTTAGATAAAAGTTTCATGTTTAGCTAGGGTTGTTGATTACTCTGCTAAGTTACTGCTTATTTTTCAAAAAAAGAAATACATGGTCAATTATTCATCATCTTCGTCGAAGTAGTCAGATGCGCATTCGCAAAGGTCAGCATCAAATTCCATAGTGCGATTCATCCATTTTTCGCGAGCGCCTGACTCTTTCACTGACATTGCATAAAAACCGGCAGATGTCTTTTCAAATCGCATTTTATTGTCGATTGATAGAGAAAAAGCCACACTTTCTACATCGTGGTCAGTTCCGATATAAGCAAAAAGCCACCCTTCTTTTTTATATCGTTCGATAAGGGCTTTTATCGCTTGGTGATTCCACTCGCAAGAGGCATTTTCATAGCCATCGGTGATGATTGTTACCGACACTGCCACATCTTCGCCTTCAATTGACTTGTGAAGACGTGTGCAACAGTTGCCTATGGTGTCGTATAGAGGAGTGCAGCAACATGGTTGATAGTCAGAGTCTTTAAGACGCTCAACAGTGTGTGCCGGTTGCATGTCGCAAATATAGTTTTGAGTGCAGCTGCAGAATGTAACGAGCGAAATGGTTTGTTCCGATTCGGGGTTGTTTTTGATAAATGCTTGTATTGTGCCTATTGTTTCGTTTACACTTGCCACTGCTTCGTGTTGCATTGAGCTCATAGATCCACTGCGATCAAGAATGATAAGGTTGTGAATTTTTCGTGTCATAATAAATTTATTAAAAATGATAATAATGTTTTTGATTACGACACAAAATTACGGCGAAAAAACATATCTCATCGATTTTAGCAACGTTGCCAAAATGTAAGAGCTTGAAAATGAGGCATTATTGTGTTTGTGGAATTGCAATAATTTCATTCCCTTCCTTGACTAGAATCATGGCATCGGATAGATATTTGTCTATTAAGGAGGGGTCAAAAGCATATATGGTAGGAGACGACACCTTTTTATATTTTCTCAAGCGAGGGTCGTGCGATAGGTACCAAGTGACTTTTTGGGGGTGGAAAAGTTTAGGTATTAAATCCCACAATTCAGCAACTTTATTTTTCGAGGAATTGGTAATACCATAGTCTCCATTCTCAAATTGTGTGATACAAATATATTGAGGATGTTTTGAGAGTGAGGCAAAATCATTTTCGGTATAGGCATAATCAATAGATATTTTAATCCCATATTTTTCAATAATATTGTTCATAATAGAAGTGAAAAGTGTGCCATGCATGCCATCGTCTTCCAAATTATTATAAATGATGTAATAATGAATCATTTCATGAACTAGTGTGTCGATATACTCCTCTTCGGGTAAATCAAGCAGAGTGCTTATCTCAATGGTACAATGCTCTAAAGATTTTTCCCCATTAGAAAATTTTTTGAGATAAGCTTTTGTTAGGCCCATCTTATTTCTCTTGTTGGTTAGTTTTATTATAGGCATAGGGAGTTTACCTTCAAATATCAAATGATTGAAATAATCATATTTTTGTTGTATGTATTCAAGAGTAGGTCGCATAAAATAAAGTATTAATTATTTTCTGTATCGGTGTCTTCAATCCAATTGGCACCAAGTTGTCTTAGCTTATTCTTAGCAAAATCGTTTCCTTTGTTAGCTGCTTTGCGATACCAATATATTGCATTATTTATGTCTATGTCAACACCTTCACCATATTGATACATTTCTGCGACAATATTAATCGCTGAAATGTTTCCTTTCTCGGCAGCTTGCAAATATAGACGATGGGCTTTTGATAAATCTTTTTCCACTCCAAATCCGTTTTTATAATTATTGGCTAGTGCCACCATGGCATTGTCATTGTCTAAATTAACGGCTTTTTGATACCATTGATTTGCAATGTCGTAGGATTGTTCTACTTCTTCGCCATAATTATATAGGTTTCCTAGTTTAAACATAGATGGAGAATAATTATTATTTGCCGATTGCATATACCAATATAAGGCTTTATCAATATTTTTTTCTACACTTATTCCTGCTAAATAGTAATATGCCACATTATTTTGTGCTGTACTGTCATTTTGTTCGGCCGCTTCCAAGAACCACTTAAATGCTTTGTCTTTATCAGCGTCAACACCTCTGCCCGAGCCATATAGGCAGGCCAGATTGTTTTGGGCTGCTGAGTCACCCTTTTGCGCCAATTCCTTATATATCTTGAATGCTTTAGCGGGGTCTTCGGGTGTGCCTTGGCCTTGGTCGTAGCAATATGCAACACGGAATTTTGCATCTTCGTTCCCTTGTTTGAAAGCCTTCAAATACCATTCAAATGCGATATTATAGTCTATCTCTACTCCATTGCCCCAATAATAGTTTGAGCCTAATTGTTCTTGCGCTTTGTCATATCCTTGCTCTGCCGCTTTTTGATACCATTTGTTGGCTGTGGCATTGTTTTGCTCCACGCCATATCCGTAATGGAAACATTCGCCCAGTTCATATTGTGCCAATATTTGATTGCGGTTGGCGGCTATATATAGATAACGAAAAGCTTCCTTATATTGCTCAGTGGTGCCATGTCCATATTTGTAGCACTTCCCAAGCTCGTATATCGCATCAAGTTCCCCTTTTTGAGAGGCTTGATTATACCATTCAAATGCCAAAGTGAGATTTTTCGCTACACCTATCCCTTTTTCATAGCATTTGCCCATGTAATAAATCGATTTAATATCGTTGAGAAGTGCTGCTGATTGGAAATAAGTGAATGCGAGTGATTCGTTTTTATCAAATATTGCACCTAAGGATAAGGCCCAGGCCATAATCCTTAGAGAGTAAGGGTCGTTTGATTCTACACCTTTTTCCAAGGTCTTGAATGCTAATTCATGCCAATATGAAGAGTTGCGTAGGTCATTTTGTTCTGTGTAATATTGGTAAAGGTATATCATCGAAGCTGCTTGGCCTTTACGGGCAGCTTTGGTAGTGAGACTAATGTATTTATTAAAGTCTTTTTTAAGTTCTTTGCCTTCCTTATAGCATTTAGCCAATTCTTCGTAACCCATTGGGTCGCCTTGTTGCACGGCAACTTCATAGTATAATTTTGCCAAATGAAAATCCTCAACGACTCCATAGCCATAGTAATATTTATTACCTTCCTCGATGAGTTGTTGTGGTGAGAGATTTTTTTCACTTATAATAGCCTTGTCTATCTCGTCGATTAAAGATTGGTATTTATCGGGCTCGTTAAGCTTTATATACCATGAGCGGGCATTTAGCCATTCTTTACCTTCGTAATAGGTTTGCGCCAGTTCGAGCATTAATTCTCTGTTACCTTTCTCGGCTCCGATAATCATCATTTGAATGTGACTGTTACGGTCGGCAGGCATGCCATATAGTCCATCTCTAAACACATCGCATATCAATCGTGTCATTTCCATGTCGCCCTCATTGGCTAATCTCATAATCCATGGTATTGCGTAATGAGAGGGCATCTCGTCGCATTGGGCCGAAAGTGTTATTAACTGTTTGGCACAAAAAACATCTCCCGAGATGGCATGTTTGGCAAATAAATCAAATGCTTGTTTTTTTTCTTTTAGCGAGCAATGTGGCTGGCTTAGATAGGTTGCTACATTGATTTCAGCCGGTTTATATTCTTGTCGAGCCGCTTTCAATTCATATTGATGAGCGATAATGTCGCTTTGAGGAGCATATAATCCTTCCTTGTAATATTGGGCGATTTTATGTTGAAATAGCGGACATAATCGGTTTTTACCATATTTGTTGCATAACGGACATTGTTGACATCCATGTCTTATCTCTTGAAATGCTTGGTACAAAGGATTGTAGTTGGCCTTATTGATTGATTCTAAATATTTTTGTTTCTCCAAGCAATGGGGTGGAGTGTTTACTACAGGTGGCGGAGGATTAAATGTAATCTCTTTCAAGTCCACGTTGGCTTTGACAATAAATGAAGATTTATCAGTCATGTCAGTGCGGGTTGTAATCACATTATAAATGTGTCGCGACGATGTGATGAGCTGTTCCAACACATATGTCATGTCTTCAAACGAAAACACTCCATTATGCACTATATTGTGTAGAAAATGAATACTGAGAATATGCTTGTCAAGAGCTAAATCTTGCTCTTTGGTTATGCTATTCCAGCTCTTTTTAATGTGGGTTATCGTGGCAGAGGGATATTCTTTCTCTAGAATATATAGGTCATTTCTAAATGGTTGATTGCCATATATATTTATTCTTTTAACGATGTTGGAGTTGATGCCCTTCTTATGTAAGAACTGAGCAAAATCTATGCTTGCAGTGACGTTGTCGCCATTATATTCGCTAATTGACACATCGTCAATAATAGCCAAAAGGGCATGGACGTTTTCGTTGTTAAATCCGTTTTTCATAGCTATTTATTTTCTTTTACAAAGTTTTCCAATACCTCTTCGCCCGATGTGATTATTCTAAATTCCACACGTCGGGATTTATTGCGCACTATTGAGTCGCCTGTGGCTAAGGCAAAATCATTATTCTTATCCAAGGCGCGACCATACGAAAAACCATTTGCAGTGAACCAATATTCAAGGAGTTTTTTCTCTTCCTCGTTATATTTCTGGAACTCCGGAATACTTCTTATATACTCCATTACGCTTAATGCTCGGCGTTGCGAAAGAATAAGATTTGCCATATAGGGGTCGGGATGAAGTTGTGGCGCAGCCACGTCATCGGTATGCCCCTCTATTCGTATCTCTTTTATCTTATAACGTAGTGAGTCGTTGAGAAGAATCTCGAGATATTTGGGGAGAAATACCGATAGACTTTGTTGGAACCTATCGGTTAATTGCCAACTGCCCGATGGAAATAATGTTTCGGCATTCTCAAAGCGTAGTGAGAGGTCACCTTTTATTGACAGTTCACCGTCTTTAATTTCTTGCTCAAATTGGTTTTCGAGTTTGTCGTGTAACTCTTTCTTGTTTTCGACAAATTCTGATAATACCGATTGATTATCTTTTACCCTCATGATATAAGCAATCGCAATGAATAGGAATATAATCATTAGCCCGGTCATGAGGTCTGATACCGATAGCCATACATTCGTTTTTGCCATGTTTTAGATGTGTTTTTTGTTATAGATAAAGTTATTTTTAGTTTGATTCAGATATGGTCGATTTCAACTCATCGATTTTGTCGATGAGTTCGGTTGTGTTATTGTCAATTGTAGCGGCTGACTCTGCAGTAGTGAGGCTTGAGCTGCTTATGTTTGAAACAAGGTCCGACATCTGGCTGACTTTTTGTGAAATGTGATTTGCTGACTCGTTAATGGTGGTGCCATATCCATTCAATTCTTCGATGTCGTCTTTTATTTGCTCAATCATTTCGGTTATTTGAGTAAGGTTGGTTGAGTAGTTGTTAGATATTTCCACTTTCAGTTCATTGATAGCCCTAACAATGCGGTCGGTCGAGGAGCCGGTGTTATTTTCTTCTTTGTTAATTTCATCAAAAGAATGATTGACTATTCGAGTTAAAATCAATGACCCTATCATACCCGCTAAGGAGGTGAAGAATGCGGTTTTTAATCCGCTTAATAATAGTGGGATACTGTTATTTAAATCGTTGGGATTAAACCCCATTAAACCTATAGTTATTCCTAGGAACGTACCTAATACTCCCATTGTGGATATAATCGACGGAATTTGTTCAATCCATTGTCGTTTAGCATTAAGAGCATTTTCTTTCTTCTGTTTATTAACGTAATAAATAGAGTATAAAGTTGATAGAATAATAAAAGAACAGGTTACGATTGTTACTAATTTAAGAAATTCAAGCATGTTATTCAATTGTGTTAGATGTTTATTAATATAGTTTATTTTGTTGTTATTTTTTCACTATGAAGGTATTGCCCCATGAGGCGCGGTCGAGATTGCGATATGATATTGCTTCTCTCATGTGGGTGGGGGTAATCATTGGTGATGCGTCGAGGTCGGCAATTGTGCGAGCTACCTTTAGAATTCGGTCATAGGCACGAGCCGACATGTCAAATCGTGTCATGGCATCGTGAAGAATTTTCTTTGTGGCATCGTCGAGTTGACACCATTTTTCGAGCAACCGCGAATTCATTTGGGCATTGCAGTGTATTTCTTTCTCATCTTTGAATCGTAATGTTTGGATTGCTCGGGCCGAAATCACTCGTTCGCGTATTGTTGCGCTACTTTCGCCCTTTTGGAGCGACGATAGTTGCTCGAATGGAACAGGGAGTATCTCCACTTGAAGGTCGATGCGGTCTAAAAGAGGCCCCGATATACGCCCAAGGTATTTATTTACTTGTCCGGGTGCGCAACTACATTCCTTTGAGGGGTGGTTGTAATAGCCACAAGGACATGGGTTCATCGATGCTACGAGCATAAAGCCTGCCGGATAGTCGATAGTGTATTTGGCGCGTGCTACAGTGATATGGCGGTCTTCGAGGGGTTGGCGCATCACTTCAAGCACCGACCGTGAAAATTCGGGAAATTCGTCAAGGAAAAGAATGCCATTATGAGCTAGCGAAATTTCTCCGGGCATGGGGTTGGTGCCGCCTCCCACAAGGGCTACAGGCGAGATTGTGTGGTGGGGCGAACGAAATGGTCGTTGGGTCATCAACATTGACCCTCCTTTAAGTTTGCCTGCCACAGAGTGTATCTTAGTGGTTTCAAGAGCCTCTTGCAATGTGAGAGGGGGTAATATTGAGGGGAGGCGCTTGGCCATCATTGATTTTCCCGAGCCGGGAGGCCCCACAAGCAATATGTTATGTCCGCCGGCCGAGGCTACTTCAAATGCCCTTTTCACACTGTCTTGCCCTTTCACTTCGTCAAAGTCATAGTCAAATGCATTGCTGGCTCGGCTAAATTCTTCGCGAGTGTTAACTATGGTGGGTGAAATAATGTTTGTGCCGTTGAGAAACGATATTACTTGTGCCAAATTATCCACTCCATAAACTTCAAGGTTGTTGACTACTGCAGCTTCGGTAGCATTGGCTTGAGGCACAATCATGCCTTTAAAACCGAGTTCTCGAGCTTTAATCGCCATGGGTAGAACGCCTCGAATGGGCAATACTGAGCCATCGAGCGACAATTCTCCCATTATGAGGTAGTTGCTCAATACCGAGGCTTCGAGTCGTTCATCTGCGGCAAGAATACCTATAGCTATTGGTAAATCATAGGCCGCTCCTTCTTTTTTTACATCGGCTGGCGACATATTCACCACCACTTTGCGTCGAGGAAAGTCCTGCCCTGAGTGTTTCACTGCCGATAGTATGCGTTGGTAACTTTCTTTTACTGCAGTGTCGGGAAGCCCTACGATGCAGTACAAGATGCCCTTATCTACCGATACCTCGATAGTTATCAATATGGCATCAATGCCGTCAACGGCTGCTCCGTAGGTTTTTACCAACATTGTATCTTTTTTATTTAAAGAGGTTTTCTATTTCTTTTTTTGCGTCTTCGGCCGAGTTTCCTCTATATAATTGTTTGCCGGTAGAGTCGGCTACGATATAAAAGGGTAGGCGACTGATTCCCAAGCGGTCAATCGAGTGTGCCGATGCTCCGCCAACGACCCAGCCTTGTTGCCAAGTGGCGCTATCGGGCTTTATTGATTTTTTCCATGTCGCAGTATCCAAGTCGAGTGAGATTTCAATCACTTGAAGGCGTTTGTCTGAATATTCTTCTCGAAGCGAACGCATATCTTCGGAGATATTAGCACTTTTGCGACTCGGTTCATTTGAAAATGCTAGTATTGAATATGACGATTTGTGAGGAACAAAGGTAGCCAATGAGTCACTGCTGCTGTAGTATGAGGTCATTGCGATTTTTTCACGAGCTTTGATATTGTTACCGCGGTCGAGCAGTGCCTCATAGCTGTCGATGAGTGACTCGGGGCGGGCTTCGGCCGATATTGATGAGAGTAATTTTGTGGCCTCTTCGTTATTTTCCGAAGTGATATACTCGGAGACAAGTAATATCGTAGACAGTATGTCGTCTTTGTGAGCAGTTATATATTGAGCAATAAGGCTGTTGATGTTGTCAATATTGCCACGGGCAAATGTCTCGATGTTATCGTTAAGAAATTTTGACCATCGTTCCGACACATCATTCCCTTCTACTTTTGCCCTGCTGGGTGACCCTTTTTGGAACACACACTCGATGTCATCACCGGGACTCACATAGGCTCGTCCAAGTAATGAACGGTTAGAGGTGTAAAATTCTACAATTGTGGGAACCTCGATATTTGCTTCGAAATTGAATTTGTCATCTTTGACCGGTACTGTAAGCAACTGAACACCATTGGAGTAATATACAACACGCATATTTTGTGTACTAAGGTCTTTAATGCTGCCTTCGGCTGTGAATGTCGTTGAATTGCCACATGATGAGAGTAGGAATATCATCATTAAGGCATATAGGAAATATATATTTTTCACGTCAATAAAGTTTTATTTCACAAAGTTATAACATATAAATCAAACTCACAAAGAAAAATGAGCGATAAAGGACACAAAAAACTACATTTAATTTAATCATAGCTTGCTTAATCTTTATATCTTTGCAAAGAATTTTGATATAGACCGATGAAATTAGTGCGTTTAGGGTTGATATTTGTGCTTGTAGCCTTGTCGTGGTGCGATGTGGCGGCTCAAATTGTGTCAGACAATCATCAATTGCTCGACGCCGATAGTGTGCGCAAAGAATTTGATAATCGTCCTTATTTCGGATTATATAAAGATAACTATTTCACTTTTGGTACTGCAATAGGTGACCGCCCATCGGCCGAAAATACCAACGTGAAATTTCAAATCTCAATTGCTCAGCGTTTGACTAAAAGTACACTCCCATGGAACACATATCTCTATCTGTTCTATTCTCAAAAGTGTTTTTGGAACGTGATTGAGGAATCAATGCCTATGACCGACCTCAACTTTAATCCCGGTATAGGCTTGGGTAAGCCTTTGTTTGTGCGAAATAGGTTCATTGGTGAGCTTAAGCTTATGGCTGAGCATGAAAGTAATGGGAAAGATGGCGACAACTCTCGTTCATGGAACAAAATTTCTCTTGCGGCCAACATCATAATCGACCCTCACCTCATTGTACACGGCAAAGCTTGGATTCCTATTATCGACGGGCAAAATAATAAAGACATACTTGACTATTGCGGTATATATCAAGTGGGTATGTCGTTGCGCTCCTCCAATAAGAAATTTGGGTTGAGCACGCTATTGACCAAGCGCCGTGGGTGGAACCTTAATTATAATGCAATGGTTGAGTTGAGTTATCGGTTTAACAACAACCAAAACCAATACTTCTTCCTCCAATACTACAATGGTTATGGCGAAGGCTTGCTTGAATACAACAAATTCCACTCGCAACTCCGCGCCGGCATTGTCATCAAACATCGCCTATTCAGCGACTTCTAATGAGCCACTTCTCTAATTGTGAGATATTTAATCTTCTTCTTGAGGCATTGGTATAACGACTGTAGATTCATTACACACGATGCCATAATGAGCATCTCTTACTTTTCCTTGTTGAGGTATTAAAATATTTTTTTGAACAAGTGATTTTATGTCGCGAGCCGCAGTGTCTTGCGATACTTTTGCCTTCTTTGCCCAATTTTTGATTGTCAATTTTGCTTGATAGCCATCAAGGTATAAGTTTATAATATTTGTTTGTCGTTCTGTTAAACTAATTGATGCATGGTTTTGCCAAAAAATGGCTTTATTTAGCACTTGTCCTAAAATTGTTTCAGCTTGTTTTATAGAACGTAGCATACATTCTAAATACCAAGTAAGCCAATCGGTAATATCACAATTCCCCTTTTGAGTTTTCTCAAGAATGCTATAATATCTTTTTTTGTCTTTATTTATTTGGTTGGAAATGCTAAAAAAACGCATTTTTGAGTTTTCGGCTTGTGATAATGCCATATCGGCTATAGCTCTTCCTATTCGACCATTTCCATCATCAAAGGGGTGTATGCACACAAACCATAAGTGGGCAATAGCCGATTTAAGATAGCTGGGGTTGCTATCTGTGTTAAACCATTCGATAAAATGAGACATTTCTTTTGCAACACTTTCGGCTGGTGGTGCAATGTAGTGAACTTTTTCTCTGCCAAACATACCGGAAACAACCTTCATTTCTCCTTTTCTATATGATGCAACGTCTATTTTAACGGAACCACTCCACCCTGTTGGAAAGAGTAGGTTGTGCCAACCAAATAATCGTTTATCGAAAATTGGAGATGAATAGTTGATGGTAGCATCAAGAGCCATTTCAACAATGCCATCTATATATCGTGATGACGATATGGAGTTGGGTAACTCTAATCCAAGTTTGCGGGCTATTGATGAGCGTACTTGATTATTATTCAATTCTACACCTTCTATTTCACATGATGCAATAATATCGTGAGCAACTGCATCAACAACTGCTGTCATTTGGGAGTCAAACCCTATTGCACTAAGTCTACCCATTAAAAAGCCTACGGCTTTATTGACTACTATTAATTTGGAATTAATGATATCTTTGTCCCATTTGAAATTAGGCCAATCGGGTTGTTCATATATATACATAGCTCTTTTATTTTTCTGCAAAGATAAAACTTTGCGGCGAATAAACCGCAAAATATGCGGTTAATAATCAGCAAATGCATCTTTTTGCACGAATTTTAATAGCGAAACTCTATAAATCCCATAATAATACGAAAAGAGAGGGAATTCATAAAACATAATTTTTATTTGCATAAACAATATTTGAAATGAATTATTTGTTATCTTTGTAGTTGCATATCGCTTGCAGAGGCCCGATATGGGTTTTGTGGGTGGGTATAGATATTTTTTAGAAAGCGTTTACTTACGCTCTTTCTTGACACTCGGAAATCTGGAAAATTTCATTATTGGAGTCAAGACGGAACAGCGGTAGATGCCTTATGGATATGTATATAATTCATTTGTGGCACAATAGTGTCGTGAAATGTAATATATTCATATTTATGCGTGAGGCTTCTGCGTTGCTCGTTCTACTCCAATGGGCATTCCAGGGCCTCCGAGTGTGGGATGAGTAATGGTACAGGCTCTCACGCTTTTTTTATATTTCCACATTTAGTGAGTCGATGTGGGTGGATTAAAACTATGCATTATGCAACTCCGACATTCTAATCGATTGCAGTATTTTAATGAGTTGGCAAATACTTCGCGCGAATACTATTTCGATTATATTAAAATTTATTTTAATTTGGTTAATAAAAGCAAAATCCTCGAAATTGGTTGTGGAGAAGGAGGCAATCTTCTTCCATTTGCACAAATAGGGTATAAAGTAAAAGGTATAGATTTAAGTCAAACCCGAATAGAACAAGCAAAAGAGTTTTTTGAGCATTATGACTGCTATGGTGAATTTATTTGTCAAAATTTCATCACTGCCGATAAACCCGAAACAGAGAATGACCGGTTTGATGTTATTCTTATTCATGATGTAATTGAACATATAGAGCCAAATTTCAAACATGAATTTATGAGCAATATAAAACCATTCCTACGTAAAAACGGCATCGTGTTTATAGGTTTCCCTGCTTGGCAAAATCCTTTTGGCGGACACCAACAAATCACGCGTGGATTTGCATCAAAACTGCCGTTTATCCATCTCTTGCCCAATCCCCTATACCGAGGATTGCTTAAATTGAGCAATGTCCCACAAAATGCCATTGACGAATTGATGAGCATAAAACGAGCAAAAATGCCGGTGGAAAAATTTGAGCGCTTAGCTAAAGAATGCGGTTTTTCAATCATTAATCGTTCCCTATGGTTTGTCAATCCTCATTATAAACAGAAATTTGGGCTTAAACCTCGAAAAGTGTGGAAATGGGCATCGCAAATTCCGTATTTTAGAAACTTCTATACAACATCAGCTTTTTATATTCTAAAATACTATACCCATAAATAGATATTTCCTCAACAAATCTTTTGGGATAGGTGTTATTACATAAAGTTGTGATGCCTATGATGTTGAGGTATATTGTATTGTTTGGGGTTGTGATAGAATCTGTGATACAGGTTCAAGGCGCGGTGTCGCTCGATTCGTGCCGTGCTATGGCGTTGCGTAATAATAAGCAGATGCTTATAAATGTCACGCGCATCGAAGGGGCTGAGTATCAACGCGAGGTGGCGCGTGCGGCTTATTTCCCGTCGATTGATTTTGTGGGTGGATACACCTATAACCAAAAAGAATTGTCGATATTTGACTCCGATCAAATGTTGCCGGTAAAAACATTTAACCCGGCTACGGGGAGTTATGAGTTTACAATAGCGAAAAATCCTATTACCGGCGAGCCAATCACCTCTCCCGATGGGCGTCCCGTGCCTCAAGAAGTGGCTTTGATACCCAAAGAGGCGATGACCTATAATACTCATAATCTATTTTTTGGTGCACTCACTCTCACTCAGCCAGTGTATATGGGTGGAAAGATAAAGGCTCTCAATCGCATTACCGAATATTCCACACAAATGGCCGAGATGCAACACCAACGTGATGCTGAAGATATAATCTATAACGTAGATGTGGCTTATTGGCAAGTGGTTTCGCTCGACGCCAAGGAGCGGCTTGCCGAGAGTTATGTGGCTTTGCTCGACACTTTGAGCCGTAATGTCAAAGCAATGTGGCGAGAGGGGGAGGCCACTCGTAGCGACACATTGATGGTGAGAGTGAAACTCAATCAGGCTCAAGTTGATTTATCGAAGGTGAAAGATATGCTCTCTTTGTCGCGAATGGCTTTGGCTCAACTATGTGGATTGCCTATTGATAGTCCGTTGCTATTGGTCGATGAAAATCGCCAAGATATATTGTCGGCTACCCCTTTATTGCCTCAAGGATATGATTTACAGCAGGTATATGACCGTCGACACGATATGCGCCAACTCGAACTCGGAGCGAAAATGGCTCAGCAGCAATCAAAGATTGAATTTGCATCAATGCTCCCCAATGTGGCATTAATAGGAGCCTATACTTTTAGTAACCCCAATATGTTTAATGGGTTTAAACGTAATTTCGATGGAAATTTCTCGGTGGGAGTGATGGTGACCGTTCCGTTGTGGCATAGTGGGGGCAACTACTACAAATATAAAGCGGCTCAAACCAATGAGACAATTATGCAACTCAATATTGCCGATGCCAAAGATAAAATAGCATTGCAAGTGCGTCAAGCGTCATTTAAGGCACAAGAGGCGGTTAAGACGTATAAAATGACCCTTGAAAATCTCGCAAGTGCCAAGGAAAATCTGCGCCAGGCACAAATAGGCTTTCGCGAGGGTGTGATGACTATTGACAATGTGATGGAAGCGCAAACGGCATGGCTTAAAGCTAATTCGGAGTGCTTAGATGCTCAAATCGAAGTGCAGCTATGCAACACTTATTTGTTGAAGGTGTTGGGATTATTGTATTAGTGTGAATAATAATTATTTACTATGGATAAAAAGCAAGAAAAAAGAGAAAACGTGGTGTTGCTGCTATCGTTGGCCGTTATTGTGATAGTAGTGGTGGCGTTGGCTGTTGTGGGCTTTTTGATGATAAACAAGCCGGTTGAGGTGGTGCAAGGACAAGCCGAAGCGAGTTCGGTGAAAATATCGGGAAAACTCCCTGGTAGAATTGTGGATTTTTATGTGCAAGAGGGTGATTCTGTGGATATTGGCGACACTCTTGTTCATATTCATTCATCGGTGGCCGAGGCAAAGTTGATGCAAGCGCAAGCCATGACCACTGTTGCTCAGGCTCAAAATCGCAAGGTTGATGCCGGAGCGCGTAAACAGGTGATAGAATCGGCCTACAGTCTTTTGCAACAGGCCAAAGCCGCAACCGAGATTGCCCGGAAAACCTATGATCGCATGGAGTCGCTATACGCCCAAGGAGTGGTGTCGGCTCAAAAACGCGATGAGGCACAAGCTGCATATAAAGCCGCGCAAGCTGCCGAAAATGCCGCCAATAGTCAATATCAATTGGCTCAAGCCGGTGCTCAAAAAGAGGATAAAGAGAGTGCGGCGGCGATGGTTACCGCTGCTCGTGGTGGAGAGAAGGAGGTTCAAGCGGTGTTGCAAGACCAATATCTGCTCGCTCCATGCAAAGGTATTGTTGATGAGGTTTATCCTCAACGTGGAGAGTTGGTTGCGCTTGGTGCTCCCATTATGAGTGTGTTGCAGATTGATGATAAGTGGCTGACTTTTAATGTGCGCGAGGAATTACTGAGCGATTTGCCCATGGGAAAGGAGATTGATGTGATGATTCCGGCTCTTGGCGACACGATTGTGGCCGCTAAGGTGTATTATGTGCGCGACATGGGTGATTATGCCGTGTGGCGTGCCACAAAAGCCACAGGGGAATGGGATAGCCGCACGTTTAAAATCAAGGCGCGACCTATGATTGATTTGCCTAATCTCCGTCCGGGTATGTCTATTATTTATCAGCCCAAATAGTGTTGACATGAGTGGATTGGTGACGACAATGAGGCGTGAAATGCGACGACTTGCGAGCCGTCCTATCTATCTGTTTGCTATGATGGCCGTTCCCATTGGGTGCGCCTTGTTTTTCATGTCGTTGCTTCGTGAGGGATTGCCTACTAAAGTGCCGGTGGCGGTGGTTGATAATGATAATTCGGCATTGTCGCGCCAAATGATTCGTGACCTTGATGCTACACAATTGCTCGACATTAATAGCTATTACGATAGTTATCATGCTGCACTCGAGGCGGTGAGGCGAGGGGAGATATATGGATTTTTTGTCATTCCCAATGAGTTTGAGAAAAATGCCGTTGCCGGACATTCGCCCACTTTGACCTATTATAGCAATATGGCATATTTCATTCCCGGGACACTCTCGTTTAAAGGCTTTAAAACCATTGCCGTGACAACTACCGGGTCGGTGGCAGCGATGCAACTTGTGTCGACAGGTTTGGAACGCGATGCGGTGGGTGCTTTAATTCAGCCTCTTGCCGTACAAGACCATCTCATAGGCAATCCGTGGAGTAATTATTCGATATATTTGTGCAACTCGTTTGCTCCCGGTGTGTTGGCGTTGATGATTATGCTCGTTACGGTGTTTTCGATATGTGAGGAGATAAAACGTGGCACTTCGGTTGCATGGCTTGAATCGGCGCGTGGCTCCATTATTGTGGCATTATTGGGTAAAATGTTGCCTCACACGTTGATTTTTTCGATTGTCGGGATATTTATTCAGTCGTTGATGTATGGTTACAACCATTATCCGTTGAATTGCCCGCTATGGGTTATGATATTGGCGATGATGCTGTTTGTTGTTGCTTGTCAAGGTTTTGCATTGTTTATATGTAGTGTTTTGCCTAATTTGCGATTGGCATTGAGTGTGGTGTCGCTCCTTGGTGTGTTGTCATTTTCTATCACCGGTTTCTCTTTCCCGGTAGAGAACATGTATGGAGCGGTGGCGATATTCAGCCACATTGTGCCGGTGCGATACTATTTTCTGATATATGTCGACCAAGCCCTTAATGGCATTCCGTTGTATTATTCGCGGTGGTATTTTGTGGCATTGGCAATATTCCCTCTTGTAGCCACAACAATGCTTTGGCGATTGAAAAAAGCGTGTAAAAATCCCATTTACATACCTTAAATGATGAAGTGCGATGAAAAAGGTTGTGAAATATGTTGTTTCGTGGTTTGTGTCGCTGTTTCGTGTGTGGCGTCGGGAATTCTACCTTGTCACGCATGATGCCGGCGTAATGCTCTTTTTTGTTGCTCTGCCATTGTTTTATCCGGTTGCTTACACTCTCATATATAATCCCGAATTGGTTGAAGAGGTGCCGTTTTGTGTGGTTGATGACTCTCGTTCTCCACAAAGTCGTGAGTTGGTGCGAATGGCCGATGCCACTCAGTCAATGCGTTTCATAGGGTATGCCTCTGATATGAGCGAAGCTCGGCGGGGGCTCAACGAAAAGGCTTGTTATGGCATTTTGGTGATACCGAGTGACTATTCTGTGAAAATCGAAACACACCGGCAGGCTGTGGTGCCGTTTTATTACGAAATGAGCCTATTGATGCGTTACCGCTCCTTTGTGGGCGCGCTCACTGATATTCAGATGGCTGTTGGTGATGAGGAACGACAAAGATTGGCGGCTGAAGCCGGTGATGCGGCTATCGGACTTGATGTGACTGCTATTGACTCGCAAGCTTTCTTTCTGGGAGATGTAACGCAAGGTTTTGCTTCGTTTGTGATTCCCGGCATATTGATACTAATCATTCAACAAAGTATGATACTCGGCATTGCTATGCTTGGTGGTACCTCGCGCGACCGCCAACGGATAAATGGAGGCATCGACCCTCTCGCCATTGAAGCCACGGCAGTAGCAACGGTGATAGGAAAAGTGTTGTGCTATATCCTAATATATGCACCCCTCACATTGTATATGTTACATTATGTGCCACTAATATTTGGGCTGCCACATAGTGGAGCTGCTACCGATTATCTATTGTTTATCGTGCCCTTATTATTATCCTCTGCATTTATGGGAATGGTAATGCAAGCATTTGTCAGTGAGCGAGAATCCTCATTATTGGTTGTAGTGTTCACCTCATTGATATTTTTATTCCTTTCGGGACTCACCTGGCCACGCTACGCCATGGACTTCCCCTGGCGACAGCTTGGCGACATAATCCCTGCTACATGGGGCGTGGAAGGTTTTGTCAACATCAATTCCAACGGTGCCACCCTCTCACAAGTCCAAATCCCCTACACAATGCTCTGGCGCCTCACCGCCATCTACTTCCTCCTCGCATGCCTTTTGTGGAAAAAATGACGAAGATGACATTTGGTGCGATTTACGAATAATAAAGCTGGTTTTCTATTGTTGGCTAATCATATTTAAGCATCTCTGCTAATTGAATAAAATATTCGTTTGACCAAATATCAAGTTCTTTAGGATTGCGAACGAATGGCAATACATCGGCTTTTACTTGTGAGATGTCGGCTGTAGCAAGACGATCCAAGAGTTTTGCCTTGAATGATTCGTGAGTGATATTTTCGTTATTGAATTGTCGGCAACGTTCTGTCAAATGTGCGAAGTCAAGAGCAATATTGTGTCGTACATACCACTCAAAGTCATACCAATCACGTCCCTTAACTCGATTCTTCCACGCTCGGTAAACTAATGCGTGCATTTTACCGGCAAACAAATCGGGTAATGTAAAGCAGCGCGTCATAAATGAGTGTGGTTGAAGAAGTAGTTTTTGCTCGGTCTTAAAGTTCAATGGAGGGCAAGTGTCAACTTCAATTTTTATCTTAATTGACTTCTCTGTTTGGAATGTAATGTCATATACATCTGTATTATCCTTAAGAAATGCCGATTCTACCTTGCCAAAATTTTTCTTATCTTTCTTCTTGATTTCCACTTCACGGCCCACCATAGCAAAAGCGTCAATTATAGCAGGAAAATATTTTGTAAAATCAAAATTTTCATCTTGCGTAAGTAACGAGAAATCCATATCCTCGCTAAATCGTTGCAAACCATGAAATATTCTCAAGCAAGTTCCTCCATAGAATGCTGCTGATTCAAAAAAACCTCCTGCATATAGGCCTGCAAGTATTACTTGTTGGTTAACTTCAAATATGGCATTTCTTTTATGTTGCTCTGTTGTCAAATCATAATGAGACAACATGTTATCAAAAATTTCATTCTTCATTGTCTGAGAAATTTAAGTAGTGTTGTAATGGATTCAGTTTTCTTGCCAACCTTGATATAATCTTCTAATATATTAGTGTCAAACTTGAAAAATTCATCAATGTCCATACGAATGTCTTGTTCCAAATAAATCTCAACATCTTTCTTGTAACGAAGATTTACCATTGACGAATTGGCAATCAAATCACACAAAGCCTTTTCAGGTGATGCAATTAAGAAAGCGAAGTCACCCTTATGCTCACTTCTAATTCCAACTGAAAAAGCCTTCTTTGAAATTTGCTTATAATCATAAAGTCCGATTGGTGTTTCAAAACTACGTGAATGCTTTATTGTCATAGATTGGTGCGTATAAACAGCTTCAGGGATAAGCCCATAGTATCGAAGTGCAGATGACATTGATACGTATGATGGTGTATAGAGATGATTCGCAATCAATTCACTTGAAAGAGTCTTTCCTGTATGTTTGGGATTTACCACATAAAGCCCTCTTTTTAGCCTTATGAGATAACCATTCTTCTCAAGCCAAATAACTTTCTTATCTGCCGACTTTAGTTCCGGATACATCGATTCAATGATTGACGTAGTAATCGGAACTGCTCCTATTTCACTTAATTGTCTATTCATAGCGCAAAAATAGTAAAATTTCGAACAATAAAAGAACTTTTACTTCCTTTTCTGTTCAATTTTTTACTATTATGGCAATTAATACACATTGCCACAAATAAAATCCAATAAAATATTAAATGCCACCATCGTGCGCAGCACGAGAAAGCGCAGCGATTGCAACTTTTAGCTCGCCAAGGCTTGACCGAGGCAATAACCGAGTGGTTAAGGGCATTAGCCTCTAACCTCCGGATTTGATGCGCTTGCCCGGCCTTTTTATGATACTCTTTTTGTTTGTTGGAAATAATTACTAACTTTGTGAAACTCAAAATTTACTTAACAATAAAACACATATAAAAAATGAAAACTACAACCAATCAACCCTTTGAAGTCAATGGCGTCTACTACAACGTCTTAGACGAAACATCTAAAACAGTAGAGGTAACTTCCGGGGATAATGAATATTCCGGCTCTATAATCATTCCCCCTTTAGTCTCTCACAATGGCATTTCTTATTCAGTAACCTCAATTGGCGAAAGTGCGTTCTCTGGTTGCTCCAGCTTGACCTCTATCACTATCCCCAATTCAGTAACCTCAATCGGCGAAAGTGCGTTCTATGAATGCGACGGCTTAACCGCTATCACTATCCCTAATTCAGTGACCGAAATTGGCAAAATGGCGTTCTCTGTTTGCGACGGCTTGACCGCTATCACTATCCCTAATTCAGTAACCTCAATTGGCGAAAGTGCGTTCTATCGTTGCTCCAGCTTGACCTCAATTGTAGTAGCAAAAGGAAACACCAAATATGACTCAAGAGATAATTGTAATGCAATTATAGAGACAGCAACAAATTGTCTGATTGTAGGATGTAAAAACACCACTATCCCCAATTCGGTGACTGAAATTGGCGATTGGGCGTTCTATGAATGCGACGGCTTGACCTCTATCACTATCCCCAATTCGGTGACAGAAATTGGCGAAAGTGCGTTCTCTAGTTGCTACGGCTTAACCGCTATCACTATCCCTAATTCGGTAACCGAAATTGGAGATTATGCGTTTTGTGACTGCACCGAGTTAACCTCTATCAATATCCCCAATTCAGTGACCGAAATTGGAGAAGAGGCGTTCGCTAGTTGCGAGAACTTGACATCAATTATAGTATCAAAAGGAAACACAAAATATGACTCAAGAGATAATTGCAATGCTATTATAGAGACTGAAACAAATTGTCTGATTGTAGGATGTCAAAACACCACTATCCCCAATTCGGTGACAGAAATTGGCGATGAGGCGTTCTTGCGGTGCTACGGCTTAACCGCTATCACTATCCCTAATTCGGTAACTGAAATTGGCGAATGGGCGTTCTCTGATTGCCCCGGCTTGACCTCTATCACTATACCAAATTCAGTGACCGAAATTGGCGAAAGTGCGTTCTCTGGTTGCGACGGCTTGAAAACGATTATAATTCAGAATCCCGATGTTAAAATTGGAGACGATGCAATCCCCGAAGGGGTTGAAGTGATTATTGAAAAATAATCTATCGCTTTTGAATTCTTCAAAAGGGACGTCTATTTCGTAGTAAAACGATGCTCTCATCGTGTGAAGCACGAGAAAGCGATGTGCATTTAATAACCGGGGGGTATCGGGCAATGTCTGATACCCCCTGATTTTATGCACTTGAACGCTTTTTTATGATACTCTAAAATAATTACTAACTTTGTGAAACTCAAAATTTACTTAACAATAAAATTAACAATAAAACACATATAAAAATGGAAACTTCAACCAATCAACTCCGAGCAATTCTCGCCGCAGTGATGATGCTCATCGTAACATTTCCATCACTTGCCTATGATTTTGTAGACAACGGCATCTACTACAACGTCTTAGATGAAACATCTAAAACCGTAGAGGTAACTTTTGGGGATAATAGATATTCCGGCTCTATCACCATTCCCCCTTCAGTCTCTCACAATGGCATTTCTTATTCGGTAATCGAAATTGGCTATGAGGCGTTCTCTGGTTGCACTGGCTTAACTTCAATCACTATCCCTAATTCGGTAACCTCAATTGGCGAAAGAGCGTTCGAGGGTTGCTCCGGCTTGACAGATATCACTATCCCCAATTCAGTAACCTCAATTGGCTATCGGGCGTTCGATGAATGCTCCGGCTTAACCGCTATCACTATCCCCAATTCGGTAACCGAAATTGGAGAATTGGCGTTCACGTGGTGCTCTGGCTTAACTTCAATCACTATCCCTAATTCAGTAACCAAAATTGGCGATTATGCGTTCAATGGTTGCTCCGGCTTGACTTCAATCACTATCCCTAATTCAGTAACCTCAATTGGCAGTGAGGCGTTCGCTAGATGCTCCGGCTTGACCACAATCACTATCCCCAATTCAGTGACCGAAATTGGAGAAGCAGTGTTCTCTGGTTGCGAGAACTTGACCTCAATTATAGTATCAAAAGGAAACACAAAATATGACTCAAGATATATTTGTAATGCAATTATAGAGACTGAAACAAACCGTCTAATTGCCGGATGTAAAAACACCACTATCCCCAATTCGGTAACCGAAATTGGAGAATTGGCGTTCTCTGGTTGCACCGGCTTGACCACAATCACTATCCCTAATTCGGTAACGGAAATTGGAGAAAAAGCGTTCTCTGGTTGCACCGGCTTGACTACAATCACACTCCCCAATTCGGTGACTGAAATTGGAGAATGGGCGTTCGCTGATTGCACCGGCTTGACCTCAATCACTATCCCCAATTCAGTAACCTCAATTGGAGAAGGGGCGTTCGCTAAATGCGACGGCTTAACCTCAATTGTTATAGCAAAAGGAAACTCTAAATATGACTCAAGAGATAATTGCAATGCTATAATAGAGACTGAAACAAATTGTCTGATTGCAGGATGTAAAAGCACCACTATCCCCAATTCGGTAACCGAAATTGGAGAAAGTGCGTTCT
>JAZNGZ010000023.1:0-9619 GCA_045576735.1 Muribaculaceae bacterium | reverse complement strand
CTCCTTTTTTTATTTTGCTAATTAAACCTTTTTTTCTGAGATTCGCTCTTTGGGGCTACGCGCCCCAACCGCTGGGCAAACCCGCGGTGTTTTTCATATTATTTTCACCGCTGGTGTCGCACTTCGGTTTGGAATCTTCAGTGCAAAATTATTTCAAAAGTTTGAAGAATTCAATTTTAGGAGAAGAAAAATTCAATTTTTCTCGAGGTCGTCGATTTATTTTAGCTTGAATAGCATCAAGCTGACTCTGCTCAATTAGTCTAAAATCGGTTCCTTTAGGGAAGTATTGTCGGAAAAGTTTGTTTGCGTTTTCAACGGCACCTTTTTGTCCGGAGCAGAAAGGATCAGCAAAATACACTGTAGCACCAATGTGTTTGGTTAGCCACTGATGATTCATGAACTCGCTGCCATTATCAGTAGTTATTGTAAGGACGTTAGCCTTATATGGCAACAATAATCTCCAAGCGGCTTTAGCAACTACGTCTGGCTTTTTAGAAGTAAGTTTTGTTTGCAAAAACATATTTGTTTTGCGTTCTATCATAGTTAACACTGCGCTTTTCTGACCTTTCCCGATTACTAAATCCATTTCCCAATCCCCGAAACGGGATCCATCAGCCTCAATCGGACGTTGGTGAATGGATATGCGATTGGGGATAAGAGTTCGCCCCGATGATTTGCGTTTATGCCATTTGTGTCTGCGGTATTTCATCTTGTGGCGACAATGCTTCTTAAGTTGTCCTGTTTCATCAGCACGTATTTCCCGGTAAATGCGTTCATGGCTTATGTTTATCCCCTCGCGCTTAAGATAACCTGATATTTGTTTGGGTGACCAATCTTCTTCAATAAGCAAATTTAAAGCCCTTTTCAGTATGTGGTTTGGCGTCTTTCGGTTGGAACTACTTCGTTCTCTACGAACTATGGTAAGCTCAACGGCATTTTGGAACAAATATCGTCCATGACGATTACTATTACGCCTAACTTCTCTACTGACTGTCGAAACAGAACAATTAATCTGCCGAGCAATAGCAGTATATGTTTTTTTTTCTTGTAATCCCAGGTAAATTGCGTACCTTTGCTCTCGGGATAATTGTTTATACATAAGCAATACAAATTTAATTATTCCATGGGAGACTGTGAAGTCTCCTTTTTTTGTATTGCTTGTTTCTCTACAAATTCACTCTTTGGGGCTACGCGCCCCAGCCGTTTGGCAAACCTGCGGTGTTTTTCATATTATTATTTTTTTACCGCAAATTTTGCACTTCGGTTTTGAATGTACACCCCAATTCAAAAGCCGATTCTCCAGAATTAAAACAAAAGGGCCTTGGGTTTAATGATTACCTAGAATAATTATTGCGAAATGAAAGTACTGCTCACCGGTTTTGAGCCATTTGGTGGAAATACAACCAATGTGTCGAGCGAAGTTGCATCGACATTCTCGTCAAATTCAATTGACGGGTGTGAAATTGTCGTTGCGCAACTACCTGTGAGTTTTATGCGAGTTAGAGATGAATTGGCTCGATTGATTGAGCGACATCTGCCCAATGTAGTACTCTTGCTTGGGCAAGCCGGAAAACGAGAGCATATCTCCATAGAACGAATTGCCGTCAATTTGATGGATAGCAAAATGGGAGATAATGACGGCTTTTGTCCTAATGAGCAATCAATTATACCCAATGCTGAAAATGCCTATTTCAGCAATCTACCCTTAAAGCAAATTGTTGAGAATTGTCGTAATAAAGGGATTGAGATGACAATATCCAATACTGCCGGATTATATGTGTGTAACTGCAGTTTCTACCATGCGTTAAACCTCTGCAAAGAATTGCAACTAAATACAAAAATAGGCTTTATTCATTTGCCTAAGGTTGTTGATGATGGGCGCGAGGCTGATTTGATTGATTGTATGCGCAAGGCTGTTGCGATTGCTGTAGGGGTGGCGATTATGAAATAACCGAGGATTTGATGCCAATTGTGGAAAATGTTTTAATTATTGATGTGGGTGGTGAGGTGATGTGAGATTTTTGTTGGTGTTGGTTTATATATTCCGAAATTTGTGTAAATTTGTGGAATGAAAACATTTGAAGAATTGGGGGTGAGTGATGAGTTGTTGCTTGCCATTAGTGAGATGGGCTTTGAGATGCCTATGCCTGTGCAGGCAAAAGTGATTCCTCACTTATTGAATGAGGATAATGATGTAGTGGCGTTGGCGCAGACGGGAACCGGGAAGACGGCAGCGTTTGGGTTGCCGGTGTTGCAACGCATTGATGCCTCATTGCGAGAGCCACAGGCGGTTATTCTTTCGCCCACTCGTGAGTTGTGTCTACAAATAGCCGGCGATTTGACCGATTTTTCAAAATATCTGCCCGAGGTGAATGTGTTGCCGGTATATGGCGGTTCGAGCATTGAGAGCCAGATACGTTCGTTACGCAAGGGTGTGCAGGTGATTGTGGCTACTCCCGGGCGATTGCTCGACTTGATAAAACGAGGTGTGGCACGATTGGTAAAAGTGCATACAGTGATTCTTGATGAGGCCGATGAAATGCTTAATATGGGATTCTTGGACTCAATCAACGAGGTGTTGTCGCATGTGCCTGAGCAACGCAAAATGTTGATGTTTTCGGCTACTATGCCTCCCGAAATAGATAAGATAGCAAAGACATATATGCACAATGCGGTGGAATTTGTTGTGGGACAACGCAACGAGGGAGCCGCTAATGTGAATCATATATATTACATGGTGCATGCTCGCGATAAATATCTTGCACTTAAGCGCATTGCCGACAATAATCCCAGCATATATGCCATAATATTCTGTCGCACACGTCGCGATACTCAAGAGATTGCCGACAAACTTATTCAGGACGGTTATAATGCCGATGCTCTTCATGGCGATTTGTCGCAACAACAACGTGATTTGACGATGAAGAAGTTTCGCGATAGGGTTATTTCTATACTTGTGGCAACGGATGTGGCTGCGCGCGGGCTTGATGTTGATGACCTCACTCATGTGATAAACTACGGATTGCCCGATGATACGGCTGTATATACCCACCGTTCGGGTCGTACGGGCCGTGCTGGAAAAACCGGAGTGTCGGTGTCGATAGTCCATTCGCGCGAAAAGGGGAAAATTCGTGATATAGAGAAGATTATAGGTAAGAAATTTGAGCGCAAAGAGGTGCCTTCGGCTGAGCATATCATAGAAAAACAATTGTATAATCTCGCACACCGATTGGAACACGTGGAGGTGAACGATGAGCAAATCGATAAATATTTCACCGGAGTGAGCCGAAAGTTGGGTTGGTTGTCGGGTGAAGATTTGTTGAAACGAGTGCTTTCTCTTGAGTTTAATCGTTTGCTCGAATATTACAAAAATGCCCCTGTAATAGAGGTGGTAGAGGATAAGAAACCTAAAAAGGATAAAAAAGAAAAGGGGGAAAATAAACCTCGTAGCGATAAGGAGAAAGACCGTCGCACTGCCGAAAAAGGAATGGCGCGGGTGTATATCAACCTGGGCAAGGCTGATGGATTTTATGCAGGAAACCTCATTGAGATAATCAATAAATGGGTACCCGGAGCCCGTGTAGAGGTGGGCCGTATCGACTTGTTGCCGGGTTATTCGCTCTTTGATGTGAAGAAGGGTGATGCAAAGCGTGTGGTGGCATCGCTAAAGGGGAGTGACTTCCTTGGTAAGCGAGTGTTTACCGAGATAGCCGACCCCGAGCGTGATTATGCTCGAGCTTCGGCTCGTCGCAATCGCAAAAAGGCGGCAGGCGATGATGTAGATAGCGGCGATAATTTCGACCAATTTAAACGCAAAGGTCGAGGAGGAAAGAAGATTTCGCGACGTAAAAAATGATTGAAATAAATAATTAATATGATATAGAAATGAAGAAGATATTGATAGCATTGTTGTGCATGGTATTGGGTGCGTCTATGATGATGGCACAAAATGCAGAAGTGTCTACAGGTACTTTGAACTCGAAAAAAGAAGCCTCGGCAAATGATACAGTAAATAATTACGTAGATATGCCCTTTGATATTGCTGATTTTTTTGCAATGTTAGATAATCGAGAAGTGTTGCTTGTTGACTATGCGTCGCGTAGTGATTTAGTAGTAGCTAGTAAAGAAGAAATTAATTCAGATGGGTTTCATGCATTCAAAGTGTTGGAGAAGGATAGCATAAATATGGAACTAGCATTTGAAAATGGTTTTGAATATCAAGTAGTGAGGCTTGAAAAAGGAATTGTGGCATTAATAAAAACGCATGTAATACCGCAGCAAGATAGCGAGATAGTGTTTTTTGATGAAAATCATACATCGTTGTCGGCCGATAAATATTTCAAAGCCCCCAAGCTAAAAGATTGGCTCACAGATGAGGGGAAGAAAAATCGCAAGATAGTGGAGCAAAAAGTGCCGTTTTTAATCGTGAAGTATCATTATGATCCTAAAACAAGTATATTGACGTTGACAAATAATCTAAAGGATTATTTTATAATAAATGAATGGGATGAATTGGCTCCATATTTCAAGTCGGAGCTAAAATATAAGTGGAATAAAAAGAAATTTAATCAATTAAAATAATTATATAGACCTGTAGACTAATGGGAGCCCAATCATTGACATTGTTGCAACTTAATCAACGCATTGCTGCATTAATGACTGTGCCCGAGACTCAAAATGTGTGGGTCACAGCCGAGTTGAGTGATGTTGCAGTGCGTGGCGGACATTGCTATATGGAATTGTTGCAGAAACATCCCGACACCGGAGCTACTCAAGCCAAGGCGCGAGGAGTGATATGGGCAAGTGCTTATTCGCGTATTGCCACTGAATTTTATGCAGCAACAGGTCAGCGTTTCGCGTCGGGGTTGAAGGTTATGGTTAGGGCCTCGGCATCGATGCATCCGGTGTATGGAATGTCGTTGGTGGTGTCAGCGGTAAATCCCGAATATACGATGGGCGATTTGTTACGTCGTCGTCGAGAGATATTGTCTCGATTGCAAAAAGAGGGTATTCTAGAGCTAAATCGACAACTTAATTGGGTTGAAGTGCCGTTGCGCATTGCAGTGATTTCGGCTCGAGGAGCCGCCGGTTATGGCGACTTTATAAATCAGTTATATGGAAATACCTCTCGCCTAAACTTCAAAATAAAATTATTTGAGGCAGTGATGCAAGGCGATCGCACACCTCCCACTATAATTGCCGCGCTCAATGAGATAGCGATGCAACAAGATGAATGGGATGGGGTGGTTATTATTCGAGGCGGAGGAGCCACGAGTGACCTTGTAGCGTTTGAGGATTATGAATTGGCGGCTAATATAGCGCAATTCCCCTTGCCGGTGATTGTGGGGATAGGACATGAACGAGATATAACGGTGCTCGATTATGTGGCCAATATGCGGGTTAAGACACCTACCGCAGCCGCTGAGTGGCTGATAAATCGCGGTGATGCCGCATTGGAATGGTTGCGCTCTACCGGAGCCGCCATATTGCAGATAGTGAGTGATCGCATAGCAGGCTGCAAGCAGCAACTCTCGTGTGCCGAGGCGTTATTGCCAACGGCTCCCTTGCAAGCCGTAGAGCGAGAAAAAGCGCGATTGCGCGGCGATATGTTGTCGCTTGCGCAGATAGGGGCTCGACGCATAACCCCCGAATTAGCACGTCTTGACCATACAATGAAATCAATAGCTTCGGCAGCCGATGTGGTTCTTCGTCGCCGCGGAGATAGGTTGAGCTCGCTTCAAGAGATGCTTAACGCGCTCTCGCCCGAAGCCACTTTGCGTCGAGGATATTCAATTACCCGAGTAGGCGGTAAGGCAATAACCGATGCCTCTCAAATATCATCGGGCTCAGAAATAGAAACAACACTAGCCCATGGCACAATTATATCAGTGAAAAAATAAAACAATAAAATATTATGTCAAACGAAATGAATTTTAAGCCGGTAAAGGAGATGACTTATACCGAAGCGGTGAGCGAATTAGAATCAATATTGCAAATGATGCAAGGAGATAAATGTGATATCGATAGATTGACCGATTACACTCGTCGTGCAACAGAATTGCTCACAGAGTGCCGTTCACGACTCACTACTACCGATGAACAATTGCGCTCAATCCTCTCACAATTAGAAAATAAATGATTAAGTCATGACGCCACAAGAACTTGATGTTTCGATGAAAGATATACGCCACATGCGTAATATGTCAATCTTTATTAGTTTTGTGCCAATAATATATTTGTTAGTGTTTGGTGTAATTGCTTTTTTTATACCCATAGAAACCTCTTTTACAGTGACAATAAGGATGATGTTGTCGATTACTACATTGTTGATTGTGTCGTTTTTGACATTTTGGATAATTAAACCTAATCGATATCACAATCGAATGACTAAAGTGGGGGTGGCTGCCTATAGCTTTGGTCTCCTTTTCTTGAATATGTTATTTTGGGTTCCTTCATTGATTGATTTGTCGTTGGTCGCAATACTATTGTTTCTTGTGGGATTGTTAATCTATGCGATAAAGGTGAACATGGATTGGTATGTGAAGAGTGTGCATTTAATATATGCAATAATAATGGTATTATTTGCCATGGAAATAATTTTTTACTATGGTCGCTCTTTATTTGTAGGGCTATTCTCGATTGCTACTTTTGTTTATCCTATGTTTATATCATATTTGTCGGTGCGATGGGCTGGTAAAGAGTTCTTTAAGTTGATGGGGAATGAAAAATAAATTGCTTCTGATAATATCAATGATGTTTGTGGCGATATGGTCGCACGCTGCCGATTTTGTGGGATATTGGAAGGGAAGTGTTGCAAATCTTCCCATTGTGTTTCATATATCAAACGATAGTACATGGAGTGCCACTCTTGATTCTCCACAACAGGGTGCATTTGATATTCCATGTGGTACAGTCGCGGTTGAGGGTGATACAATATTAATAGATATGCCTGCATTGCGGGCAAATTTTAAAGGGGTAATGGCTCACGACGACAAGAGTATCAATGGCACTTTTACACAAGGGATGGCAATTCCCATTGTGCTTACTCGCACCACAAAGGAGGCTTCCCGACTAAATCGTCCTCAAGAGCCACAACCGCCTTTTGTGTATCATTCGCAAGAGGTGACATTTAAAAATGGCGACATCACACTTGCCGGCACATTCACCAAACCGATTATAGGTAGCAAGCATAAAGCAGTGGTGCTTGTGAGTGGTAGTGGAGCCCAAAATCGTGATGAGGAGCTATTTGGGCATAAACCATTTGCGGTGATTGCCGATTACCTCACTCGCCATGGCATAGCCGTGTTGCGATATGATGACCGCGGGGTGGGCGGTTCGTCAAAAGGGTCGGACGATGCCACTACTCTCGATTTGGCTACCGATGCAATGGCGGCGGTGGATTATCTGAAATCGCGAAATGATATTGATACAACACATATTGGCATAATAGGGCATAGCGAAGGAGGGTTAATCGCTGTGATAAATGCGGCAACGCACCCCGACGATGTGGATTTTATCATCACACTTGCCGGCCCATATGTGAAGGGTAAAGATATATTGATTAAGCAAAACCATCTCGCCTCGGAAATGGCGGGAATGCCTCTCTCGGAAAGTCAAGCAGCAGATGTAAAAGTAATTTTCGAAACGATTGATGCGTCGACCGATTCGATTCAGTTGGCTGCCGACTTGAGAAAGATAATGTCGGCAACCGGGAATCACTCCGAGCAAGAGGTTGAGCAAACGATAAAAGTGATGGCGAGTCCGTGGTATGTGGCATTTGTAAAACTCGACCCGGCGAAATATTTGCCACAAGTAAAATGCCCGGTGTTGGCGATGAATGGCTCATGGGATTTTCAAGTTGATGCGACGCAAAATCTTGGAGCGGCGCGAAAAGCTTTGCCTCACGCAACGGTTAAGGAATATGAAGGGTTAAATCACTTATTTCAACCTTCATCGTCGCGCCAAGCAAGCATGAGCTACGGAGCAATCGAAATCACAATCTCAGAGCAAGTGCTAAAAGATATTGTGGAGTGGATTAACTCGCAGAAGTAAATTTGCATCGTAGCTATTTAGTGCGGAGTGCGGAGTGTGGAGTGCGGAATTGAGAGTTTTGACAGAATGACAGAATGAACATAAGGGCTGGCGCATGAAAAGCAACTCTCCTCCTGAGCCCTGTTTAAGAGGGACAATGGTGCCAATGAGGGCAATAACTCTCCTCTTGAAAATTACAAAGTAATTTTTAGGAGGAGTACCCCGAAGGGGGGAGGTTCCAAAATGCCGGAACGGCATAATACCCCCCACAAATCCCTCTATTTTCCCGGAAAAAGGATAACCATTCAGGCACCCTCTCTCATATCTCCTATCTCCTATCTACTACTTCCTAACTCCTACTTAATTTCCCCTAAAATTATTAATGCTTCAATAGCTCCGGCGTCACCTTGCCCGGCGGCTTTTTTTAACCATTTCACAGCTTCAGTATAGCTTTGTGGCACGCCTTCGCCATTGTAATAGCACAGCGCAAGGTTATATTGCGCATTGGCGTGACCTTGCTCAGCGGATTTGCGAAACCAATTTACCGCTTCGATGTAGCTTTGCTCTACCCCCTCGCCTTTACGATAGCACACCCCAAGGTTATATTGCGCATCGGCGGCTCCTTGCTCGGCGGCTTTGCGATACCAATTCACCGCTTCGGTGTAGCTTTGCTCTACCCCCTCGCCATTATCATAGCACACCCCAAGGTTATATTGCGCAGAGGCGTCTCCTTGCTCGGCGGATTTGCGATACCATTTCACCGCCTCGGTATAGCTTTGCGGCACACCCTCGCCACTTCCATAGCACAGTCCGAGATTATATTGCGCAGCGGCGTGACCTTGCTCAGCGGCTTTTCGATACCAATTCACCGCTTCGGTATAGCTTTGTGGCACACCATTGCCATTTTCATAGCAGCACCCAAGGTTATATTGCGCAACGGCGTGTCCTTGCTCAGCGGCTTTACGAAACCATTTCACCGCCTCGGTATAGCTTTGCGAAACCCCTTCGCCTTTTTCATAGCAGCACCCAAGGTTAAATTGCGCATCGGCGTGTCCTTGCTCGGCGGATTTACGATACCAATTCACAGCTTCGCTGTAGCTTTGCGGCACACCCTCGCCATTGTCATAGCACCACCCAAGGTTACATTGCGCAGCGGCGTGTCCTTGCTCGGCAGATTTTTGGAAGTATTCCACGGCTTTTGTGTAATCGCCGGCGAAGTAGTATACCTCTCCCTTCGCATTTAGCTCTTCAGCGGTTTGAGCTGATGCAGTGAGAGTGAGTAGTAATAATGATAGGAATAATAGTGATTTTAGCTTCATATATTTAGGGTTTTAATTAATATTCGTAGATGAATAATATGCAAAGATAGAAAATATTTTATGATAACCGCCTACTTACCAAAGAAAAATGCTTAAAAGCACCTTCTATAAATCACATTTATATCTTTGGCAGATTCAACTAGCAAGTGCAAAAATAGCAATTTGTTTGAAGAATTCCGTTTTAGGGGTTGAAAAATTTAATTTTTTACGAGGTCTATTGTTTAATTTTTTTGCCACATTTTTAATGTACTTGTCGGAGAAGTCATTGA
>JAZNGZ010000022.1:0-18496 GCA_045576735.1 Muribaculaceae bacterium | reverse complement strand
ACCCTCAAGGGCTGCATTCAAAATACGCTCTAACATTGGAGCCAGAGCACCGCCTTTGCCAAACAGGGCTTTGCCTGTACGCAACTGTTCGGCGGCCAACTTGTAATCAATTTCTTCGTTTGTCATCTTAAAATAAACTATTTCTTACTACTATTATTGTAGCTTGACACAGTTTATTTTACACTCTCTGTCAGGAATTGATGAATATGATTGTTGCCTCAACAAAAAACCTCCAAGGCAAAACCAACTCCTAACTCCTATCTCCTATCTCCCATCTCCTAACTTCTACCTCCTATCTCCCAACACTCCTATCTCCTCATAGATAAGTCGTGCCGTTGTTTCGGCGGCTTTGTTGGTGCCGAGGCGAGAGCGCATGTGGGCGTAGGCGTCGAGTTGTGATTGGTGTTGGTCGCCACCGGGTATTACTTTGCTCAATTCAAAGGCAACTCCTTCAGGCTCGCAGTAGTGTAGGAGCATCTCTTTCACTATCTCACGACCGGCAATGAGATTGGGGAGTGACACAAATGGTATTTTCAAGATGCGTTTAAATAAGTTATAGGATAATTTAGAGCCATTGGCACGATAGCAAACCACTTGGGGAGTGCGCAGCAATGCCGCTTCGAGTGTGGCTGTCCCCGAGGTAACAAGTGCCGCTTGCGACACACTCATCAGTTCAAAAGTCACACCGGTCACCACCGGTTGCGATGTCATCGATGTGTAGAGCGAGGCATCGATGCCCGGAGCCCCTGCTATCACAGCTTGATATTGAGGGAAACGCTTCGCCACCTCAAGCATGATGGGCAGATTGTTGCGTATTTCACCTTTACGGCTTCCCGGCACAAGTGCAAGAATGGGACGTGGTTCAAGATTATGCGTTGTGATGAAGTCATCGACCGAGGGAAGTGCTTGCATTCGTTGCTCAATCTCCTCAACCGAAGGGTTACCCACATAGGTCACCTCATAATCATGTTTCTTAAAAAACTCCACCTCAAAGGGCAAGATAGAAAACAATCGAGTGACATATTTCTTAATCTGCTTCACGCGATATTCTTTCCATGCCCACACCTTTGGAGAGATATAATAAAATACCGGGATACCCAACTGATGGGCAGCCTTGGCAAGTTTGAGATTAAAGCTGGGATAATCCACGAGTATCAATGCGTCGGGGGTAGATTGGCGCAACGCCTCCTTGGCTCGTCGAAGATTGCCAAACACCTTATCGAGATTGCGCAACACTTCGCTAAAACCCATATAAGCCATATCGCGATAATCCACCACCGGTTCACACCCGGCAGCCTCGCGCATAAGGTCTCCACCAAGATACACAAATTCTGCCCCGCTATCAACCTTGCGCAGCTCCTTTATCAACTCCGCCGCATGAATATCACCCGAGGCCTCCCCCACCGACAAAAAATACTTCATAGTCTATTTCCATTTTTTATCCAATCACAAAGATACAACAAAGAATCGAAAACTAAAGTATTCAATAATGATTCAATTAAATAAGAAAGAAATTAAATTCAATGCAAAAGTATGGTCGAAGCTACGCTCACCAAGAGACAAAAAAAGCCCACTCAAATGAGCGAGCTTTAATTTCTCTGAATTACTTTTTATCTTTCTTATTTCTACTGGACAAATAACTAACGACTATAATCCCTGTCGCTATTGCACATCCTATTATTGCACCATCAGCCCATTGATTAGGTCCTTCAATCAGACAATCGAAAACGATAGCAATTACAATGCAAATGATAATAGTTGATATAACAAATTTCTTACTCATAGAATATATTATATCAAGAAATAGTCAAACTTACACGACGACCTAATCCCTCAAAAATGCGGAAAAGAGTACTTAATTGAATATCAGCTTTACCATTTTCAAGTCGTGAGATATATGTTTTTTTTGTACCAATTCTGTCAGCAAGTTCTTGCTGAGTAAGTCCGGCACGCTTGCGTTCTTCTTTAAGAGTTTGAGCGAGGCAAAATGCTTCAGTTTCTTTGTCAAACTCTTCACGAGAAGGAGTGCCGACTTCTCCAAATTCAACATTGAGCAATTCATCAAGATTGCTACAATTCATAAGGGCATTTTTCTTTGTATCTTCCATAACACTCATTCTTTTGATTCTTTAGATTCAAAATATTCTTTCATTAATCTTTCTGCTTTTTCGATTTCACCCGAAGGTGTTTTTTGAGTTTTCTTTTGGAATCCATTAAAAAGGATTACCAAAGAGCCCTCATCGAAACAGCAGAACACACGGAATATATCGCCACCAAATTCAACTCTTATTTCAAAAAGTCCTTTTTTACCCTCAATACTTTTAAGTATGGTAATAGGCAATCGGTCTAAAGTTTACAACCAAACCAATGTTTGTGCAATCTTTTTTCTGACCTTATCGGTCTGAGCCACATAGAACTCGTTGAAATAATGCTTGTAGAATTTTATTTCACGCTTAGCCATATATTCATTTTCTCAACGGCAAAGTTAACTAAAAAGTTTACTCGCACCAAATTTTTCAATCTTTTTTATCAGAAGCGACCGATATTAACCCTTGAAACTCGCGACCGAGGTTTTCAGCGCAAAAATCCTATTTCACACTACCTAATGTGTATCGCAGTTGTTTATCATCTCATTGTGCCACCCACGAGGCACAATAAGATTGATTGTTTTCATAAAAAAAGAATGTTACTACACCACGACTGTTGGTGCCAACGAGAGCAGAATGAAGTTCACTTCAATTATGCCGAGTGCAGCACAACTTGTGCGTCGCAAATGTACGGTAACATTCTCTATGTGTAAAAGACAAAAATTTTAGCTAAACATTATACTTAATGCCATTGTATTTTACTTGATTAACACCATCTATTTTTCGAGGGGTGTTTCCCTGACTTGACATATACATCTACAACTTTATCTCCTAAACCTCCCCCCGCTGGCTCAAGTGTAATAGTACGTCCTGTATCTAAATATACATCACCATTAATTGTTTTGTTTGCTCCAAATGAGACATTATATTGGTCATTCAAGTGCACTAATGCTTCAGGGGTATAATCAGAATTAAGCCCCAAATCGAATCCTAATTCAGAATCTAATTCACCATCAAAATCAAAAAAATCCATAGACTAGAGATAATTTTATATTAGTAGATTAAACTATTTGTTAGGAAACCAACGACTCCATTCATGAGAACAATTTGGGCATTTGAAATTAAATTTGGTTTCTTTTCCAGAGTCTTCTAAAGCATCACTGCCCATTTTCCCCAAGGCTAATCCCCCTAATAATCCTAAAGGTCCGAGAGTTATTGCTCCTAAAACAGCTGCACTTCCTGCAATAATTGCTTTAGCTCCTTTTTCTTCTACCTTATATCCTACTACATTAGTGCGTTTGCAACTTGGACAATCGCAAAATCTTGATTCTGCCATAATATTATGTATACGTGTTAAAATGTTAAAAAATTTGTGCGAATATATATATATATAACCAAATAATTTAATATGTTTTTAAGCAGAAACCCCAATTAGTCCAAAAATAAGTGCTTTACACCATTTGCAAAGCACTTATTTCATCATAACCAGTAGCCTTTATTTTCTTTTTGTTTTCAAACTTAGGTAGCAAAAACAGTTTTGCAGTGTCGGAGTTGCGCCACTTAGGGAAATCATCGAGATTGTTGCGAATGAAATTGACGACGTCAATCATCTTTCTCCTCATCTTTTCATTATTGTTAAAGTGTTGAGAGAAATTTTTAGCAAAATTGCGAAAATCAATCAAAATAATCTATTAAGTGTGTATGAGTTGGAGCTTTTCTTGGGTAAGAATTATGTATTTATGAATTGTTATAGCTATCTTTGCGGTCGAAATGAAAGATTTAATTTTAAGCAAAGAAACAAGTGAAAAGGCGGTACTCGTGGCGCTCATCACTCCTCAGCAGGGTGAGGCAAAGACAAACGAGTATCTCGATGAATTGGCATTCCTTGCCGACACGGCCGGTGCTGTAACAATAAAAAAATTCCTCCAACGTCTCGACCACCCCAATTCTGCCACTTATGTAGGGAAAGGGAAACTCGAGGAGATACGTCTATTCGTAGAGGAAAACGAAGTGGGTATGGTAATATTCGATGACGATTTATCAACCAAGCAAGTGTCAATTCTCGAACGTGAGTTAAAGGTAAAAATCCTCGACCGCACAAGCCTCATTCTCGACATTTTTGCAAAACGCGCCCAAACAGCCAATGCAAAAACGCAAGTGGAGTTGGCTCAATATCAATATCTTTTGCCCCGATTGACTCGCATGTGGACACACTTGGAGCGTCAACGTGGGGGTATCGGTATGCGTGGGCCGGGTGAAACTCAGATTGAGACCGACCGCCGTATAATCCTTGACAAAATATCGCGACTAAAAGCCGAGCTTAAAAATATCGACAAACAAAAGTCAATCCAACGCAAAAATCGCGGCAAGCTCACTCGCGTGGCTCTTGTGGGATATACCAACGTGGGTAAATCAACCCTCATGAACCTATTGAGCAAGAGTGATGTATTTGCCGAAAACAAACTATTTGCCACTCTCGACACTACCGTGCGCAAAGTGATTATCGAAAACCTACCCTTCTTGTTGACCGACACTGTAGGGTTTATCCGCAAATTGCCCACACACCTGGTTGAGTCATTTAAATCAACACTCGACGAGGTGCGCGATGCCGATGTGTTGCTCCATGTTGTCGACATAAGTCACCCTCAATTTGAGGAGCAAGTAGAAGTGGTCAACAAAACCCTCCAAGAGATATGCGACAGCGCCGACAAGCCCATGATTATGGTGTTTAACAAAATCGACGCCTTCACCTACACCCCAAAAGATGAGGACGACCTCACCCCACGCACCCGCGAGAACATTTCGCTCGATGAATTTAAAGCCACATGGATGAACAAAATGCACGACAACTGTGTATTTATCTCGGCTAAGAAACAATTAAATATTGATGAATTAAAGGAAAAAGTGTATGCCAAAGCCAAGGAAATTCACCTTACACGCTTCCCATACAACGACTTCCTTTTCCAAACATACGACCAAGAGGACTGGAATAGTGAGGCATAACCACCTCGCTATCCCTCTCCTCACATCCTCTCCCCGGGGGCTTAACAGCCTCAAAATCCATATCCATTTAATTTTAAGTGTATCCAATATATATTATTTATCTTATTGTATTAGTGTAATCTATGAACTATCGCAAACTATCGGCGACTGAGATAAAAATTCTCAAGTCGCATGGTTGTGTGAGTGAGACATGGGGGCGCATCGAAGTAACTGACGGCTTCAATCCTCAACACTACCGCAACGTAACTTTTTCGGGCGCAGTGCGCCTTGGTGACACATCTGGCTCGTTCTGCCGCGACCGCAACGTGGTATATCAAAGCGGCATCTACAACGCCACAATACACAACTGCACAATAGGCAACAATGTGTATATAGCCAAAGTCTCAAACTATATAGCCAACTACAATATTGGCGATGGGGTATTTATCGAAAACGTCGACCGCATAAACGCCACCGGCGAGTCAACCTATGGCAACGGTGTGGAAGTGTCGGTTCTCAACGAGTCGGGAGGCCGCGAAGTGCCCATTTATGACCGGTTATCGGCCCACGTGGCTTATTTCATCGCAATGTATCGCCACAAGCCTCTACTCATCAACTCTTTAAGAAATTTAATTACTGAATATGCTAAAAATCAGCGCTCCGACCTTGGTGAAATTGGTCGCAACTCTGTGATACTAAACAGCCGGGTAATTCTTGATGTAAAAATAGGTGAATGTGCTCGCATTGAAGGCGCAGCCAAACTCTATAACGGCACGATAGCATCAACTCAAGCGGCTCCGGTGAAAGTTGGAACAAACGTTATTGCTACCGACTTCATTTTCATGTCGGGAGCCGACATTGATGAGGGCGCCGTTGTGGTTCGCTCTTTTGTGGGACAAGGCACACGTATCGCCCGATTATTTTCGGCTCATGACTCATTATTCTTTGCCAACTGTACTTGCGAAAATGGAGAAGCCTCATCAGTATTTGGTGGCCCATATACCGTTTCAACCCACAAATCAAGCCTGTTAATAGCCGGAATGTTCTCATTCCTCAATGCCGGCTCGGGCTCAAACCAAAGCAACCACATGTATAAACTCGGTCCCATCCATCAAGGCATAGTAGAACGAGGCTCAAAGACCACCAGCGACTCTTATATCCTTTGGCCGGCTCATATTGGAGCGTTCTCATTGGTTATGGGGCGGCACGTTGACCACCCCGACACTTCGCGACTTCCATTCTCCTACCTCATTGAAAATTCGGGATACTCATTCTTGGTGCCCGGTGTAAACTTAAAAAGCGTGGGGACAATTCGTGACAGCAAAAAATGGCCACGCCGCGACCGACGCACCGACCACGACCGTCTTGACCAAATAAACTTCAATCTGTTAAGCCCCTACACCGTTGCCAAAATGATTGATGGAGTAAAACTACTCCAAAACATCAAGGAAACTTCGGGCGAAACTGCTACCACATATTCATATCAAGGAATGACTATCGATGCGCGTGCTTTAGACAAAGGAATACAATACTATCAATATGCCATCGATAAATTCATGGGAAATTCGGTGATTAGCCGACTAAAAGATGCTGCCGAAATTGATGCCTCCAAACTCCCCTACCTTTTGTCGCCAATATCCTCGGCAGGCAAAGGTGAATGGATTGATGTGGCCGGGCTCATAGCTCCCAAGTCTGAGATTATTAGATTGTGTAATGAGATTGAAACCGGCACAATCGATAACGTCGAAACTATCAACTCTCGATTACGTGAAATGCATCTCCATTATTATAACATGGAATGGAATTGGGTCGTTGAGAATTTCAAATCGTGGTGGGGAAAAGAGTGTGACGAGCTTACTACCGACGACCTCATTGCAATTGTGACTCAATGGAAAGAAAGCGTTGTTGCTCTTGACAAACTCCTATACGAAGATGCTCACAAAGAATTTTCGATGACCTCAAAAGTGGGGTTTGGATTAGATGCCGACACCTCTATGTGTAAAAACGTCGACTTTGAGCAAGTGCGAGGCGAATTCGAAAACAACCCCTTCGTCACAATGGTCCTCAACCACATCAACGACAAAACCACCCTAGGCAACGACTTGATTTCACGCATCAAAAAATAGCCTACATCTCAAAAAAATGGAGTGTGAAGATTCAAATCTCCACACTCCATTTTCTTATATTTCGAGCGAATTATTTCTCGCGCATAAACACACAGATAGGCGTCCCATGGAATTCCCAATTAGCACGTATCTTGTTTTCGAGATAACGACGATAAGGCTCCTTCACCCATTGAGGAAGGTTACAGAAGAAGATAAATGTGGGCACAGGCGCACCTTTAAGCATTGTCACATATTTAATCTTCACATATTTACCTTTATTAGCTGGAGGTGGATATGCAGCAATTACTTCAAGCATCACATTGTTGAGTTGCGATGTTGGCACTAAGCGAGTGCGGTTTTGATACACCTCTACTGCGGTTTCGAGCACCTTGTAAATGCGTTGTTTAGTCAATGCCGAAGTGAAGATGATGGGGAAATCGGTAAATGGAGCAAAACGTTCACGAATTGACGCTTCGTAATGCTTAATTGCCTCAAGCGATTTATCTTCTACCAAGTCCCATTTATTCACACACACCACAAGGCCTTTCTTGTTGCGTTGAATCAACGAGAAGATATTTGTATCTTGCGACTCTATACCTCGAGTAGCATCAATCATGAGTATACACACATCCGATGCTTCAATGGCTCGAATGCTTCGAATTACCGAATAATATTCTATATCCTCATTTACCTTTGTTTTCTTGCGAATACCGGCAGTGTCGACAAGATAAAAGTCGAAACCAAATTTATTATAACGAGTATAAATACTATCACGAGTAGTTCCGGCAATATCAGTCACAATATTGCGTTCCTCGCCTATGAACGAATTAATCAATGAAGATTTACCTGCATTTGGGCGACCCACAATGGCAAATTTAGGAATATCCTCAAGTTGCACATCTACGTCATCAACTTCAGGGAACTTTTTCACCACATCATCAAGCAAATCACCTGTGCCATATCCACTCACTGCCGAAACAGGATATGGGTCTCCAAGTCCAAGACTGTAAAATTCAGGCACATTATACAACCAATCATTCGAATCAACCTTATTTGCAACCAAAATAACCGGTTTCTTTGACTTACGAAGTATCTCTGCCACATGGTCATCTAGGTCGGTAACGCCATTCATGGCATCTACCACAAATAGTATCACATCGGCTTGTTCTATGGCGAGCGCCACTTGCTTATTTATCTCACTTTCAAATATATCTTCTGAATTTACTACCCAACCGCCGGTGTCAACGATCGAAAACTCACGTCCACCCCATTCCACCTTGCCATATTGGCGGTCGCGTGTAGTGCCCGCAGTGTCGTCAACGATAGCTTGACGCGACTCGGTCAAACGATTAAAAAGGGTTGATTTACCCACATTGGGGCGACCCACTATTGCTACAAGTTGTCCCATAATATATTATTATTTTATTTGCAAAGATAGTTGATTTTTACCACTCCTCCTATTCCATATACCCAAAAGAGCGTAATTTATTTTCGCGGTTACGCCAATTTGCCTCTACTTTCACAAACATTTCAAGGAAGATACGTTTGCCAAAGAAGGTTGCAATATCTTTTCTCGCCTCAATGCCCACCTTTTTGAGCATCGCTCCCCCACGACCAATGATGATTCCCTTTTGACTGTCGCGCTCAACATAAATCACAGCCATAATGTGAATAGCATCGTCGCTTTCGTCAAATTTTTCCACGATTACCTCTACTGAATAAGGCACTTCCTTGTCATAGTTGAGCAAGATTTTCTCACGAATAATCTCTGTCACGAAGAAGCGTGCCGGTTTATCGGTCAACGCATCTTTACCAAAGTAAGGAGGGCATTCGGGCAATAAATCAACTATTCGTGCCATCAAATTCTTCACGTTGAAATGTTCCTTTGCCGAAGTGGGAAATATCTCAGCATTAGGCAATCTATCTTTCCAACGAGTCACTATTTCGATTAAATCATCTTGACCTTTGAGCAAATCGATTTTATTTATGACCAATAGCACCGGTATTTTTTCCTTTGCCACTTTAGCAAGAAATTCAGCATTTTTCTCAGGATCTTCCACCACGTCGGTAACATATAGCAATATATCGGCATCGGTGAGGGCCCCTTCCGAGAAGTCAAGCATACTCTTTTGGAGTTTATACTTAGGCGACAACACCCCGGGAGTATCTGAAAATACAATTTGATAATCATCGGTATTCACGATACCCATAATGCGATGACGGGTAGTTTGAGCCTTAGCAGTGATAATGCTCACTCGCTCTCCCACCAAGTCGTTCATCAATGTAGATTTACCCACATTTGGGTTTCCCACTATATTTACAAATCCGGCTCTATGCTTATCTGTCATAAAATTACATCTATAAATAAATTAACACGAAAACAGCCTTGTCTCCCTATTGGAGTAAGCTATTTTCGTGTTAAATATGAAATTGAAAGAAACTATTCTAAATTAATTGATTAAATATCCCAAATCACATACATTGCGCCCCATGTAAATCCGGCGCCAAATGCTGTAAGAATCAATTTATCGCCCTTCTTGATTTTCCCTTTATATTCATCCAAACACAAAGGAATAGAAGCCGCGCTTGAATTGCCGTAATGCTCGATGTTTACAAGCACCTTTGACGAATCTACACCTGCGCGTCCGGCAACAGCCTCAATAATGCGAAGGTTAGCTTGATGAGGGATAAACCAATCCACATCGGCCATGGTCATTCCGTTGCGAGTAACCACATCAATTGATGATTCGAGCATATTGGTCACTGCATGCTTATACACATTGCGTCCGTCTTGGTAAATAAAGTGATCACCGGCATCAACTGTTTCATGCGAAGCTGGTTTCACTGAGCCACCGGCACGCATAAGCAAATAATCAACATGTGTTTCCACATGGAATACCCCATCAATTACGCCTGTATTTTCTTCGGTAGGCTCAACCAATACAGCGGCAGCGGCATCTCCAAACAATGGGCATGTGGTGCGATCGGTATAATTTACCATCGACGACATCTTTTCAGCGGCTACTACAACTACTTTTTTATACATTCCCGAACGAATGTAAGATGTTGCATCTTGAAGTGCAACAATAAAACCTGCACATGCTGCTTGAATATCATAAGCATAAGCCTTATTCAATCCACAGCCACCTGCTATAATTGACCCGGTAGAAGGGAAACGATAGTCGGGATTTGAGGTTGCACATATCAACAAATCGACATCTTCAGGTGCTACACCTGTTGATTCTATCAACTTATTAACTGCTTGAATACCTAAAAATGAAGACCCTGCACCTTCTTGCTTAAGAATGCGACGTTCCTTGATTCCTACTCGCGTAGTAATCCATTCATCGCTTGTATCGACCATCTTCGACAACATCTCGTTGTCGAGAATATCTTCGGGAACATAAGAGGCAATACCCGCAATTCTTGCGTTAACCATAACAATTGTTCTTTATCTGAGATATATAAATGAAAAAACATCTCCTAAATCATAACACAATTCAGGAGATATATATTTTTATAGGGAATCCCCCTGTCGCGTTATTAAACGGCAGCGTTCTTTTCGATAGCGACTTTTCCACGGTAGTAGCCACATTCGCCACATACAGTGTGATATACGTGCCATGCACCACAATTAGGGCAAATAGCAAGTGTAGGAGCTACTGCTTTGTCGTGAGTTCTACGTTTAGCAGTTCTTGTTTTTGATTGTTTTCGTTTAGGATGTGCCATTTTATTTAAATATTTATTTTAATTATTTTCACTTAGTTCTTTCAATTTTGCCCAACGTGGGTCAATCTTCTCTTCATCGCTCGACACTTCCGATGCTTGATGTTTTTTTAATTCTTCGCTCATCATCTCATTGCACTCCCCTTCTTCATGCACATGAACCATTGGGATTGACAACGACACTGTGTCGTATATTAATTTTGCGACGTTGAAATAGTTTTCGTTTTCGGGAATTATTAGCACCTCATCTGAGTCATCGCAATATTCTTCACCATATTTCACCACAATGTGATAATCTTCGGCAACCTCATATTGCATTTCATCAAGGCATCTGTCACAAAGTAATGTTATTTCGCCATCAATTTCAAATTCAAGGTCATAAACATCACTCTTATGTGTAACTAAAAGCTTCACATCTAAATCAGCTCCATGAATGTCGAGACTTTCCATATTAACGAAAAAATCTCCGCCCAAATGATACTCAAATTCTTGAGTTCCAATAGGCATACTCTTCAGCGGTAGCTTAAATTCTGAAAACTTTCCCACCTTTTTGTCGTTTAAAAAACTGCGCAAAGTTAGCTAATATCTTCAATATTGACAACTTTTCCGACAATTATTTCAATTTTCAGCCTATTTTTGATTGATTTGAGGCTCTATAACCTCTAATTTCGAGCCGGCATCATCAACTATTGAGCGATAATATTCCTTATCATAACCCGGGAAACGTGGATAAACGGGCATTCCGGTTGAAGTGCGTTCAAATTCCCCGTTTTTTTCTCGCTTCACATTTCCGTCGAGATATTTCACCAACAAATAATCGCCCAATTGCTTGTATTGTGTTACATATTTGCGCGACCATATATTCGACAATTCTTGCAATATTTCACACGCCACTTCAGGCTCAAATTCTATTACTTCTCGCTCTAAGAGATTAACATCCACTGCAATTGAATCTTCCAACGCCGTTTGCACCTTACGCACATCGTCAATCATCAACGAATAGCGTTGATACGTTTGATTTGCCACATAATTTGTTACCCAAAATGCCGCATCCCATGAAATATTATACAAGTCGCCATTCCCCACTGCAAATTCATGAGGCACCTTGGTGACACAGTTATAGAATGGCACATACACACAAGTGTTTGCATCATCCACTCCAAACCATAGGATAGTCTTCATATAATCGGGTTTATCACTACGCAATTGTGCCACTAGCGAGAATCCTGTTTGTTGAGTAGCAATAGCACGTTCGTGTGTATAGGTCTTTCCATCGACTTGATAAGTCAAAGGACGCCAACGATAAGGCAATTCAAATGGACCGGCTCCTATATCTTTGGTCATATCGAGTGGAGTTCCTTCAAAGTGATCACGCATCATATTTTGCATATCTCTAACTCCCACCTTGCGAGTAGGCTTGACATAAAGAGGCAACACTTCACCCTCTCCTCGCAAAATCCAAGGCTCATACACATTCATTCCATCGGTAAAGCGATTATAAAAACTCCACACACGAGCATCGCAACCACGCAATGCACTTGCATCGGTAATTGCATAAGCCAATGAGAAACTAAAATCCTCATCTTTACCATTGAAATATCCTTGCTTGCGTGCAAATTTAATTACATCGGGAGAATAAACACAATTTGCTTTATCTTTCAATGGGAATTTATGTATACGAGAATGATTGGCATGACCCGAAATACAATCATCGGGAATTCGCACTGCCACCCACACTGCTCCTTTTTCCACATTACCTTTGCCTATAAGCTCCATAATCCACACTTCTTCACCATCGGCAATTGTAAATGACTCTCCCGAGCTGGCATAGCCATAATCTTTCACCAAATCGGTCATCACTTTTATCGCTTCTTTGGCTGTTTTTGCTCGTTGAAGCGTGATATAAATGAGTGAACCATAATCTATAATCCCGGTTGTATCAACAAGTTCTCCACGACCGCCCCATGTACTTTCCACTATCACAAGTCCATATTCATTCATGTTACCTATTGTGCGATAAGTGTGCGCCACTTCGGGAATTTCTCCGAGATACCTACCGGTATCCCATTCTACCACCTTGCGCATAGCTCCCTTGGGATAATCGGCCGCTGGCTGATTATACAACTCACCATATAGGGTGTGGCTATCAGCGGCATATGTCACCAATGCACTTCCGTCGGTCGTCGCATTTTTACCGGCGATAAGCCCCGTGCAAGCATAAGACTTTATAACCAATGCAGCAACACACACAACCGCTAATGTCATCAATCTTTTTATTTTCATATCTTAATCTATTTTATTTCCACTATTTTACCTTTATCTACATACCACAAAAATCCTCTCACATGTTCATTTCCCATTTCCGAGAGTAATTTCATGTAATTTTTCACTTGTTTTTCATATTGCGATTTATGTTCATCGCCAAATTTATAATCCACCACATCGACTGTTCCGGCCGCTGTCCACACCACTCTATCGGGACGATACACTGCCTCCTTTCCCTTCAACACTATAGAGCGCTCTGCCACTACGCGTTCAAATCCGTCAAACCATTGCGACACTCGCTCATCAGCGACTGCGTCATTAAGGAATTCATACGCTTCATCCATTTCAGTCTCACTCATCTGCGCCCGATAACCCCATCGACGCACAGCCAAGTATAAATCTTCAACCTTGCGCACACTTCCCAACACATTATGATAAAAAATCCCTCGTTGGCGAGCCTCATCAAGTGGCACCAAGTCTTCTACTCGAGTAAGGTTCCACATATCGTCTCGATATGAAGTTGCATAAGGCGACGCCTCTACAACATTAACCCTTTCCGACGGAGGTACATTTTTTTTAACCTCCTCTTTAACCGCCTTAGTTGGCGCTCCCAAAACCAATGTTTGAGTCTCATCTATCGCATTAAGCGGCAAAAACAATTCGCCTTTAGCCTCTCGGTGACGAGCGGCCATGTCGGTGCAGAACTGAGAATCAGCCATTGCAAAAGCATCATAAATCGCCGTTCCAATACAATTCTCCGCCTTTTTGCCCGGCATAACACACGTTACACAAAGTTCATCTACTGCACGAGTAAACGCCACATATGTCACATTAATCGTATCGACCAATTCGGCTTTATGCGCCATTTCATACTGCGCCTCATATTGCGTACCCACCAATTCCTTATTGTTTTTCAATGCAAACAATGGGGGAATTATCTCTTCATCAAATCCTTCCAAACGAGGCTTCTCAAACCATCCGAAATCGGAATCTTTTGCCAATTCCCAATCGGCCACCGGGATATGAACACATTTAAATTCCAACCCCTTTGATTTATGAATAGTCATAACCCTCACGGCATCAATATCATTTGACGAGGTCACATTATGTTTAACCTTAGGGTTATCCCACCATTTCAAAAAAGAATTTATATCACAGCTGCCATATGAGCAGAAATCGAGCACCTCATCTTGAAACGCGGTTATAAACGCGTTATCTCTACGGCGCAAATCCTCAGGGATATATCGGCTTATTATTCGTTCCACCAACGACGGCAGACTGGTATATTTCATATCAGCCACATCTTCAACCATCCGGTCAATCTCAGGCATCTCAATATTCAACGCTGCATCAAGAGCCTCATGAGGTTCCATCCCTTTATTCAAATGATACTCATATCTATTAACGATTTGATTGTAACGGCGTTTAGATATGTGTCGCGAATCAACAGGGTCGAGATCTGAATTTATCAATCGCATCACACTCACTATGAGTTTCACCATTGGCGATGACCCTATCTGCAATGTATCATCCGAGATGATATTAAATTGTGGCAACATTGCATCGGGCTCCGACATCTTCTTTAATAGAAATTCTATCACCTGCTCGCCATCCTTGCCGTCTCTCACTAATATTGCGATGTCGCGGGGTTGATAACCCGAGTCAATCTGTCGTTTTATGTCGGCAGCCATTATTTCAAACGCCTTTTTGAGTTTATCCTCTTTCGACTCACCCTCTTCGATGCGTTGAAACTTCACATAGCCATGATGGTCCACATGCTTTGCCGACACTTGCTGTGTCACATTGGAATACACCTCTTCCACGCCTAACACCACCGCCAAAGCCGTGAATATTGTGTTATTAAACTTCACCACCTCGGCCGAACTTCGCCAATTGGTATTATCCTTTATATGTATTCCTCGCTCATATACATGACGACCAAATTCATTTGATACCTGAGTGCGCAAAAGCGACGGATCGGAATTGCGGAAACGATAAATACACTGCTTTTCGTCTCCTATTATTAGGTTATCATTATCATTCGACAAACTTTCCGACACCAACGGACTTAGATTTTCCCATTGCAAACGCGACGTATCTTGAAACTCATCAATCAAGAAGTGCTGCAATCTCACCCCTAATCGCTCATATATAAATGGTGCATCATCTTCACTTATAACCTTTCGCAGCAAATCATTAGTATCTGACAATAATATAAGATTATTTTTTTCGCGAAACTCTTTCACAAATTTCATCGTGTCGCCTATCAACCCCAAGCCATATATATTGCCGCGCAATAATTGCAAAAAAGATAATTGCTTAAATATTGCCGCGATTTTGCTTATCGCATTACCTATCACTGCCTCTACACTCTCTGGCACTTGATTTTTCTTCAAATAAGCCTTCGTAAAGGCCGAAGATTCGCCATCGGCCACTTTCATACATGTCGCATTGGGCTCCTTTATCTCCCCTTGCGACCATCGCATCAACGGATTTCGCACATTCGATGTAATCCCTGCTACATCAACAGCGGCATCATCCACCGCCTTAAGCGCCTCTTGCGCCGTTGACTTTACCGAGTTTCTAAGCTTGGATATTTGTGTCACCAGGCCATCCTCAAATTTTATTATGCGCGTGTGGTCGCCGAGATATTCCACCAATGCATCGGAATGTTTCTTAAATTGTTCGTCACACAACTTGCCAACAAACGTCAATAAGTTCCCAAACAATTTTGACTTACGATTTAATATATTGAAGCCAGAACCATCATTTATCTTTTGCATCATGAAGCGCTTTATCCAATCGGCCATCAATCTCGACTCATCATCATTTCGATAGCTTATGGCATTAAACACTTCATTCAGCCCCATTGATATTGCATAAGAGTCATTCAATTCCACCTCATAGTCGCCATCTAGCTCTACTTCAAACGCAAATGTGCGCAACACATTTTGAAAAAATGAGTCAATAGTGCTCACATTAAAGAATGTAAAATCAAACAACAACTGAGTCAACACATTATATGCCGTCGACTTCAATTGCTCTCGCGTACACTCAAAGAGGGTTATTAAATCATTTAGATAGGGACTCGTCTCATCTCCCACCGACGGCACTTCGGCCAATATCGCCAACTCCTTTACAATGCGGCGCTTCATCTCCTCTGTCGCCTTGTTGGTAAATGTTATAGCCAGAATAGAATGATGAGGGTTTTGTGGATTAAGATTCAACCGATATTTCCCGGTCGACTTATCCTTATAGCCAAGAACCAACTTTACATACTCATATGCTAGAGTATATGTCTTTCCTGAGCCGGCCGACGCTTTATATACCGTAAGCATACCCCTCTTGTTTAGATTATGCGGGCTTTATAGCCTTGTTTGGTGAGGAACTTTAACACGGCGTCGCGCTTATCTCCTTGTATGAGAATTTCTCCGCCTCGCGACGACCCTCCGGTGCCAAGCGACGATTTCATCTTACTTGCCAACGAGGCAACCTCATCGTCCGACATCTCAAATCCAACAACAATCGTAGCTACTTTCCCACCACGACCTTTCTTCTCTAAAATAATATCAAGTCGGGGTTGTGATGCCTTTTTATCCATCACTCTCTCTTCTTTCACCTCCTCGCCTTGAGGCAAGTCGGGATTTGAATCCAAAAATGCTTGTAAGCCTGCCTGCCAATCGGTCCTACCCATTATCTCTTACCTCCTGCTATTTATCTGTTTTTTTCGATGCCTTTTTTGTTTTTTGCTTCGATTTTTCTTTCGAAGTTTTTGGCTTACTTTCTTTTTTTGTTGTCTTTGCCTTTTTATCCTTTTGTGGTTCCTTGGGTTCTTCTGCTGGAGCCTCCTCTGCTTCAGATGTCGACGATTCACTGCCCACCTCTGCTTCTATTGGCTCCTCTGCCTCAATATCAACAGGCATTCCTATCGAACCGGTGAGATTTCTCAACAACATCGCATACTGCACATCTTCAAGGGGCAATTCTGTAATAAATGCAGCTACCGAATCGGCATTCATCTCTGTGGCAGCCTTGAAACATTTTGCCGCCTTTGCCATATTATCTTCTTGTTGCTGAACATCCGACAACTTGGCATAACAAATTGAAAGCTTACACAAGTCATACACTTGGATTGCCTTCAAATCATTATTGTCCACAATCCCATCACTTATGCTTTGCGCCGACTCATAATCTTTTACCGCTATCATTTGCTCTATTTCAGCTACTTTATTTGAATCAACACCTCCTCCACAAGCGGTGAACAAAAACACACATGTTAATATCAAAAACAGATTTTTCATATCACGTTTTTAGAGAGTTTAGAAAGCAAAGGTAACATTTTTAATTCAAAAACTCACAATTACCGCTCCACAATTTTAATTTCATGAATGGTTTGCTATGATTTTTTTGTATTTTTGCAAAAACTAAGTGATTTATAGAAGGTGCTTTTAAGCATTTTTCTATGGTAAGTAGGCGGTTATCATAAAATATTTATATCTTTGCATATTATTCACCTACGAATATTAATTTAAACCCTAAATATATGAAACTAAAATCACTATTATTCCTATCATTATTATTCCTCAGTCTCTCAGCCTCAGCTCAAACCGCTGAGGAGCTAAATGCGAAGGGGGAGGAATGCTACGATGCCGGCGATTACACAAAAGCCGTGGAATACTACCAAAAATCCGCCGAGCAAGGAGACGCCATGGCGCAAAATAACCTTGGGGTGTGCTATGACAAAGGCGATGGTGTACCGCAAAGCTACATCGAAGCGGTGAAATGGTATCGCAAAGCCGCCGAGCAAGGTAACGTCTATGCTATTGAAGCATTAAAAAGTTTAGGGGAAATTAAGTAGAAGTTAGGAGTTAGGAGTTAGGAGTTAGGAGTTAGGAGTTAGGAGTTAGGAGATATGAGAGAGGGGGCTTGAATGGTTATCCTTTTTCTAGAAAAATAGAGGGATTTGTGGGGGGTATGCCGTTCCGGCATTTTGGAACCACCTCCCGGCGTTGCCGTACTCCTCCTAAAAATTACTTTGTAATTTTCAAGAGGAGAGTTACGTTACAATTAGTAGTTAGTAAGTAGTAGATAAAGGTGTTAGCCCATAACTGACCCCTTGTTTTTGCAGAAAAATTGAAGTGGGGTGGCGTTTTCTATTTTTTATATTGACAATTGATAAAAGATATAAATGTTGAAGATTCCAAACCGAAGTGCGACCCCAGCGGTGAAAATAATATGAAAAACACCGCGGGTTTGCCCAGCGGTTGGGGCGCGTAGCCCCAAAGAGCGAATCTCAGAAAAAAAGATTTAATTAGCAAAATAAAAAAAGGA
>JAZNGZ010000021.1:0-48615 GCA_045576735.1 Muribaculaceae bacterium | reverse complement strand
AAAATAATCACTTTTTTCAGGTAGGGGAACCTATAGTTATTTTATGCCTAAATTATGCTATTTAACATAATATTGATTATGGGCAAAAAGTGCAGTAAATTTTAAACTATAAAATTTGCTGATAAAGTGATAATAAATAATCAAATATTTTAGTGTTTTTTATTAGAAAATTATCCTCAAAAAATACGTGTTTAATACCACAAAAATAATATCTTTCCCAAGCTAAAAACTGCGATAATTATATTATTTTTTCTCATTATCTAAGTGAGTTTTTAGGTATAATAAGTTGGAGGATCATTGTTTTTTTTGCAACTCTCACCTCCAACTTTTCAATCAATAATTCCTATAGTAACGTGTCGTCAATTATTGAAGTTTTAGACAATCTGTTTAATAACCATCATCTGTGATATTCATCATTTGTAATAACTGTATCATACAATCCCACTGAGTCTCCTTCATGTCGATTTATACCTATGTACTCAAGACTTGCATCTTCATATCGTTTGAATTTATAAATAGCATCATTCATCAATGCACTATTGAAAACATTTAGCGACACGAGCAAATCAAAATCACTAACCGACAATCCCGTTACTTTTTTAAATAACCCCGGCTCAAGTTGAGTTATCACATCTTTAAGACATCGTTCTCGATAATCGGTAAGATACATAAACACGGGCACACGAGTTGCAAACTTGATGAGTTTCTCTTGAATTTTCTTACGCAATGACTTGTATTCTTTTTCCTCTTGTGTCAATTCTTTTTTCTCTTCTCGAGTCAAGTCTCTTTCATTTGCTTCTTTTTTTGCTTTCTTTACTGCTTCCGATTTATTGATTATCGTTTCTATATCTTGATTTAGAGATCTAAATCCTTCAATACTCATCAATGCACGCATAGCATCATCGTTTGCCATTAATCGTTTTAAAGTGTCATTATCTACATTTACCAGCAACGCGCTTTCCCATCTCCGAGCTAACAATGTTGCACTCGTTCCACTCATCGCAATATCTAGAATTCCGGCAGCATCAATCTGTTTCATGTAACTACCATCATACGCAAGTACCGGGAGGAAATTTATAAATTCTTCAACCTTCTTTTCAGGATTAGATTCCTCTACATTCAATCGACAACTATAATCTGCTATCAATCGTAATGCTCGATTGGGAGCAAAGTCAAACACATAACACACCTCCTTCATCACATCTTGACGATGCGGATTATCTTCATCAGGATTATTTACCACCCATGGCGTTTGCACTCTAAATGCCGCTTGGAAATATGTTTCGGGACTTGAAATATTTGTAAGCATAAAAATTCCGCTCCAAGGTTTTACCGACACTCCTGTTGTTAACTTTCCACATGATAAGGTTATTGTTTTTGTTTCTAGAGGATTATCCATCGCATTTAGTACCGGAGGCAATGCATCAACGCCAATCCCTGCCGATGTGCCTGCTGCTACAATTACTTTATAATCATGATAGAATGTATTTTGTCGTTCGGCAAGTAAATTTCGCATTGCAAAACATGATGAAACTGAGGGCATAAACCAAAAGGTGTGCGTTAACGAACGTAACAACGGAGCATGCGAAAATGGCATCGGTGGTCGCTCGCTTCTCAATTGTAAATCACTGACAACCATTTCATTATATGAACCACGAATAAAATTCAACCACTTTTGAACTTCATCTTTATTCACAAATTGAGCATCATCACCCTCCCCCACTGTGGCAAAAAATTGTTTGAAATCAAACTCATTAAATTCGCCTTGCATAGCCACTTGACGAATGGCATCGGGCATCTGATATGTTAGCATAACCATTTGGGGCAGTGAGCGATATGGATTATCCTCCCCTACCCACTCGTTTTTGGCACGTTGCTCATCTGAGTAAGTCCAATTATATATCTCTTCCTCTATAAATTCACCCGAATTTATTGCCCTGAAAGGAGTCCCCGACAAATATAAATAAGCATTTGTAGTGATAGGCATCACCGACTCGTCAAAATATTCACGAGCCTTTCCCTCAGCAGCCTCCACTTCTCGGCGGTCTTCATTTTCAAACAATTCTTTAGCATTATCTCGCCATGCACCATAATGATATTCATCAAGAATCACGCAATCCCAATTTGTAAGATGCACCCACTCATTACGAGGTTTTATACCTCCTGCACTATTTTTTCCAAGATAATCTTGAAAAGAACCAAAACAAACAATTGGTCGGGAGTGATCGGCTGACTCTATCGACAATTCACTATTTCGTGAAATAAATTGCCAACCGGCAAAATCCACATGGCTCATCAAGTCTTCCTCCCATGCATTCTGCACTGCCGGCTTAAAGGTCAATATCAAAATTCTTCGCCAACCCATCTTTTTTGCTAACTGATAAGTGGCAAATGTTTTACCAAAACGCATCTTACAATTCCACAAAAAGTGAGGTGTTTTTCCATTACTTTCTATTGGATAATTTTTAAAATATGCGGCAGTTTTCTCTACTGCAGCCTCTTGTTCGGGACGCATCGAAAATGTTGCTGTGCGACTTTCTTCATTCTCTTGGCGAGTTGTTACTGCGATGATTGCGGCTTTCACATCTTGGGCAGAACATCTAAACCACTCCCCTGCCGGATTGGCAAAGCCTCGTCGTCGCAAATATTGGTGAACTTCATAATCAAGAAAAGATGATCCATCTTGCCGCATTGCACTCTCCGATACCACTATGCGATATGGTAATGCACCGGGTCGTAATGTGGGATATTGTTGAGCCACACGAGTTGCAACATCTACACTCGTATAACCTACTTTTAACAAACCTCGATACTGTGGATTAGTATCTTCGTAAGCATAAATCATCGGCTTTAATGCCGGACGCTCAGGGAAAAAATTTTGTTGTGCCATAGTATATAATTTTATTCCATTGGACGAATCATACTTTCAATAAATTCAATTTCTTCATCGGTCAAGCCATATTTTGCATATAACTCCTCATCGGTCCATGGCTTGCTGAAATCTTGAATAGGGACAAATCTAAATACTTCTTGAGAAACTTGCATTGTTCCTCTCCCCCAATATAATAATATTTTAAAAAAATTCGTTTCTGTATATTGTAAACAATTTTGTTGATTCTCTTTATTTTCAAAAGGACCTATTACCAAAAAGGTTTCTGTGCAAATTTCATCTGGTCCCGCCTCAATTAACTTAGGAGGTGTAATTGCATCGGAGGAATATGCCTTTGATATAAATAATTTATATTTACTTATCCATTCTTGATTCTTACTTATAGAATTTCTCTTAACAAATCCGGCTAATCGTTTTGCACCACCTTTTAGCCCTTTAACGCCCCAAATCTTCACATATCCCTCTGATTCAACATTTTTAAGATCTAATTCTGGATATCTATTTGGAGCATTAAACAAATCTGTATTCACATTAAATGGTTTTCTTGGAGAAACGATTTCACTTAATGATTTACCTTTAGTAACTTTTTCTATTATAGATTGACGTCTATAATCCCTAATTACAATATTAGAATATGAATTTTTTAATGGTCTAATTGTTGTAATTGGTAAACCATTAATTGGATTATATACATATTTAACATTTCCATTATAATTTTTATCCCACAAAAAATAGCACACTCCTCCATCAATATGTAACCCAGGGAAACATTCATTTGAATCTTCAAAATCACATAAAATACGAATTCTTTTGTCTGAAATCATTTGTTCTCTAAATTGTTGCAGTCCTCTCCCTCCTACCATCCATTTTGAAGGGACAATCATCGTTAAATAATTGGGATTTAATGCTATTGCTTGATTTATAAATTTGTTATACATAGGTATTGCTGCATCAGTACTTGCTCCACTACCATCACTTAATTGATATGGAGGATTTCCAATAATAACATCGAATTTCATATTAAAAATTTCATTTGGGTTAAGAGTATGAATAAATTGATATGCGTGTGTTTCCATTTCGTCGCCTCGGCTATATACCAATTCACTTGCTCCACAAAAACGACATCGACCACTTTGCCATTCATGATTAGTCGGATTAAAAATTATATTTCCTTGATTATTATCAAATTCCGTACACACTGAATATTGACTATTGGCATGTTTTGAGCAATAAAGACTGCGACGCGAAAGCATTGAGGTTAGTTCGGTTATTGCAATACCATACAATTGATTCTTAAAGATATGATTTGCACGTTGTTGCACATCGGGCATCTCATCAGCAAGTCCAGCCATTAATCGTTTGGCGATTTCACGAAGAAACACACCGGTTTTGCTCACCGGGTCGAGAAATTTAGCCTCTTTATTACTCCACAATTCAGCTGGAAGCATGTCGAGCATTTTATTCACAATAGCCGGAGGAGTAAAAACTTCGTCATTACTAAGATTTGCGAGACACGATAGAACATCGGGGTTGTAATTATTTGTTAGTGTATTCATGGTTTGATAATTTAAGGTAGTGAGTAATAGGATATTCTCGTATAGGCGTGGGGATAAACGCCTCATCTCCAAGATCGGAGAAAAGATTTGGTTCATCAATTGGTTGATTTTGCAATAGATTGTCGAGTGTAAAATCTCTACGTTTTATATTTCCGGTTGCAACTGCCGACCACTCAGCAAACGTTATTGGCTTATCTCCATTGGGAGTTTTTAGTGTAAGAGCATCACCCCACAATATATTTGTATCAATAATGTATTTAATCGACTTTAAAAATTCAACAGATGCCGACTTCTTAAATAATCGCATATATTCTTCCCTGAAAATCTCCAACAATCTCTCACGACATTCATCTACATTATCAATCTGTATCTCAATTCCATAAATGCTACCTACCGCAACTATCGCATTAAATTCATAATCGATTCGTGACCGAGAAAAATGTGTTGAAAGAATATTGAGTTTGCGGCGAAGAATTTCGGCTAGAAAGTTTCCGTTGCCACATGCCGGCTCAAGGAAACGCGATTCGATTCGTTCGGTTTCCGATTTAACTAAATCGAGCATAGCATTCACTTCACGCAAGGCTGTAAATACCTCACCATGCCGGGATACACGCTCACGCGACTTGATAAGGCTCTGCCCTACCAAGTTGCAATTGGATTTGTTTTCCATACTGCGTCTATGGTTATGCGCCGACTACTTATCTTCGGGATAGTGGGCAACATAGGACCTCAAAATCAGGCATAAGAAACGTGGACAAAGTTTCTTATCCTCATTCTAGGCCCTAGGAAATGCCCACTAAAGTAGATAAGTCTTGTCCACGCCATAGACGCAGACGTTAACGACTTTATCCGTACTTTAGTTTCAAAAGTTTCCTAGGCTTTAGAATGAACCGAACAAAATAGCAAACGCTGATTAATAATATGTTAAGTTAAAATACTGTCTGTTTCTTGTATTAAAAATTTATATTTAATTATTAATGATTACACAAAGATAGCATAAAATCTCATGCTATTTATTTAAAAAAATAAAAATTCACTCCCACTTTCATAGAAAAAAGAGAATGCAACAGTTTTAATAAAAAAAGTGGTCAATACCTATCAGGCACCGACCACATAAATTTATAAGAAAAATACTTATCTTATACTAATCGTTTTTCTTCACATTTCATCACTCGTGCGGGGAACTGGTCTACCAAAGTGAGATTATGGGTTGCCATAATAACCGCTGTACCCGACGCAGATATTTCATGAAGATGATTTACAATCTGCTCACTTGTTGCAGGATCAAGATTCCCGGTTGGTTCATCTGCAAGAATTAATTGAGGCTTATTGAGCAATGCACGAGCAATAACAATACGCTGCTGCTCTCCCCCCGAGAGTTCGTGAGGCATTTTATAACTTTTGTTCAACATACCCACTTGCTTCAAAACCTCTTCGATACGAGCTTCTTTCTCACCAGCATCATTCCATCCTGTTGCATCTAGCACAAATCGCAAATTATCATACACATTACGATCAGTAAGTAATTGGAAATCTTGAAACACAATCCCAATCTGACGTCGTAACATTGGAATCTCTTTACGTTTGATATTTGTCAAATCATAGTCAAACACTCTTGCAGATCCATCACTAATAGGTATTTCGGAATAAATTGATTTTAGCAAGCTACTTTTACCGCTGCCTACTTTACCTATTAGATATAAGAACTCGCCTTGTTGCAACTCAAACGACACATCTTTGAGCACAACATGTTCTTGTCGCAAAAGTTCCACATTTCTATATTTGACTATATCTCTCATTGTGTCAAGGTATTATATGGGTTATAGGATTAAATAATTCACTCTTTGTGACGTTTAACAAGTTCTTCAGCTAATTCCTCAATACGATGACCTTTAGATGTAAGCAACACTATGAGATGATAAATCATATCTGATGCTTCATAAATTAATCGATCATCTGTGCCATTAGTTGCTTCTATAACAGTCTCAACCGCTTCTTCGCCAACCTTTTGAGCCATGCGGTTTACACCACTTTCAAATAATGAAGTAGTATATGAACCTTTAGGCATTTCTTCATGACGACGTTGAATAAAATCTTGCAAATAGCGGAAAAACTCAACTCCCCACTTGTTTTCTGTGCCAAAACATGTATCAGTACCGGTATGACAAACAGGCCCAACGGGATTGACTTTTATTAGCAATGTATCGTGGTCACAATCTTCTTCAATTGAAATGACATTAAGGAAATTTCCACTCTCTTCGCCCTTTGTCCACAGACGATTTTTAGTGCGACTAAAAAAAGTCACTTTACCTATTTCTATCGTTTTATGATAGGCTTCTTCATTCATAAACCCAAGCATAAGCACATTTTTAGTGCGAGCATCTTGGATGATGGCAGGAACCAACCCCTGCATCTTGTTGAAATCAATACTCATATTGTTATATTGTGATTTGATTAAATTCTTACATTTATATTACGACTACAAAGATACTCTTTTAATTCGTTAATTGGTATCTCATTGAAGTGAAAAATGCTCGCAGCGAGTGCTGCATCGGCTTTCCCTTGTGTAAACACATCATAAAAATGTCTATAATCGCCGGCTCCACCCGATGCGATTACTGGTATACTTAATGTTTCATGAAGCATTGCCAATGCCTCGTTTGCAAATCCGGTTTTGACGCCATCATGGTCCATACTAGTAAAAAGAATCTCTCCGGCTCCACGTTCTTGAGCTTCATGTGCCCATTCATTCAATCGTCGACCTGTTGAAACTCTACCTCCATTTATATAGCACACCCATTCATCTCCTTCCATGCGTGCATCTATAGCTGTGACACACACTTGATTACCAAATCGACGTGCTATCCCATCAATCAAATCAGGATTTCTCAATGCTGCCGAATTAATTGAAATTTTATCAGCACCGGCATTTAGAAGTTTCTCAACATCTTCTACCTGATTTATGCCACCGCCAACTGTAAAAGGAATACTAACATTCTCAGCCACTCGGCGCACTAAGTCTACAAATGTTTTACGTCCTTCGTGTGATGCTGTTATGTCCAGATAGACCAATTCATCTGCTCCATCTTCGCTATATTTTTTTCCTAATGCCACGGGATCGCCTGCATCACGAAAGTTAACGAAATTTACACCTTTAACGGTTTTACCATCTTTTACGTCAAGACACGGAATAATGCGTTTTGCTAACATATAAATTTATTGACGTGACAAATTAAAATTTTCCAATTCCTTAAGAGTTATTCTTCCCTCATATATAGCTTTACCAACAATAACTGCTGGCACATTTGCTTTTTCAAGAGCATCGATGTCAGACATGGCACTTACTCCGCCACTCGCAATCAAATATAGATTTGGCAATTGTTCAAGCATTTCTCTATATAATGGGATTGTCGGTCCTGTCAACATGCCATCAACATTTATATCGGTAGAAATCACTTTATTAATACCTTTAGACATATACCCTTCAACGAATGGAATAATTTCGATGTCACTATCATCAATCCATCCCGCTGTAGAGATTTTGCCATCGCGAGCATCAGCGCCTAAAATAATTTTCTCGCTTCCATATTTTTCAATCCAGTTTAAAAAAGTATCACAACTTTTAACCGCGATACTTCCACCGGTTATCATAGAAGCACCACATTCAAATGCAATGCGAAGGTCTTCATCACTCTTCAAGCCGCCACCAAAATCTATTACAAGATTAGTTGAGGTGGCAATACGTTCAAGAACTTTATGATTAACTATATGGTTTGACTTTGCTCCGTCAAGATCAACAAGATGCAATCGACCACACCCGGCATCTTGCATCATCTTTGCTATTTCTAAAGGATCATCAGCATAAACAGTTTTTTGCTCATAATCACCTTTAGTCAACCTCACACATTTACCATCTATTATATCAATGGCAGGTATTATCTCAATCATAACTCGATAAAACTTTTGAGAATTAGTTCGCCTATATCACCACTTTTCTCGGGGTGAAACTGTGTGGCATAGAAATTATCTTTATGAAGTGCTGCGCTATAAGGATTTATATAGTCTGTTATTGCAATTGTTGATTCATTAACCGGAACATAATAACTATGAACATAATACACATATTTACCCTCAAGTTCCGAAGGTATAAAATCACTCACATTTAGCGATATGGTATTCCATCCCATATGAGGAATTTTCATGTCACTTATCTGCGAATTGAACCGTTTCACATCAACATCAAATATTCCCAAACAATCAACATCACCTTCTTCGGAGTGACGACACATTAATTGCTGACCAATACATATCCCAAGAACCGGCTGACGAAGATTTTTTATCACTATATCAAGTCCATGCTCCTTAAGATAATTCATTGCACTTCGTGCCTCCCCCACTCCGGGAAAAATAACCTTATCGGCACTGACAATCTCTTCGGGATTATCAGTAACTACTGCTTCGTATCCTAATCGACGCAAAGCACATTCAACCGAGAAATTATTTCCCGCATTATATTTTATTATAGCAATTTTCATAACACTACATAAGAATTAGTTATTCCTAACTAAAAACTACAGTTTTGTTATTGTATGTAAGTATTTTTCGTTGAATATGTTTTTCAACTGCTCGTGAAAGAACAATTTTTTCCAAATCGCGACCCTTCTTAACTAAGTCATTTACAGTATCTTTATGTGTAATGCGCACAATATCTTGCTCAATAATAGGACCGGCATCAAGTTCGGTTGTTACATAGTGACTGGTTGCGCCAATAAGTTTCACTCCTCTATCATATGCGGCATGATATGGTTTTGCACCTACAAATGCAGGGAGAAACGAATGGTGAATATTGATAATGCGGTTAGGATATCGATTTATAAAATCTTCAGAAAGAACTTGCATATAACGAGCCAAAACAATGAAGTCTATCTCATATTTATCAAGAACTTCAAATTCTAGAGCTTCCATCTCTTCTTTGTTTTGTCGTGTTACCGGTATAACCTCATACGGGATATTAAACTGGTCGGCAACCGTTTTCAAATCAGGATGATTACTTATTATTACCGGAATTTCAACATCCCACTCCCCTGCTACATAACGAGCCAAAATATCATATAAACAATGTGACATCTTTGACACAAACAAGGCCATTCGTTGTGGTCGATCAGTGAAACTCAATCTATAGGTAACATTATAACGCCCGGCATATAACGTATTGAAATAGTCGTTGATTTTTTCAGTTGGAATAATAAAATTCTCCAAATCCCACTCAACCCTCATGTAGAACACACCATTTTCCTTATCTACATATTGGTCTAGATATAGGATATTACCCCCATTGGTATTAATAAACTCAGTAATAACTGCGATAATCCCCGGTTGGTCGGGACAATGCATTAACAATATTGCACTATTTTGTCGTTTCTTTTCCACTATAATTTCAAATTGTGTAGTTAGAAATGCAAAGTTAAACAAAAATAGTGTATTATTCAACAAAATGTCAAAATATTAGCCATTATTGATGCATATTGTCGCAAAAACTCACCAATTCTGCATCCACGAGGCAATATTTACATCTATTTTGCAGAAATAATAGAACAAACTATTAACATGATTATAGAAACAACTACCTTTTAAATCTTAATCTCTAATTACCCAACTCTGACAAGAATTTTATGCGCACAAGGCGAATATCCTCCTCTGAATAATCAGGACCCAATTCCTCTGCGGCTTCTTTTATTCCATCACTCTCACTTTCACGGAAATAGTCAAAAATGTCTTCAAGATGATCCTCATCCATCACCTCGTCAATAAAATAGTCAATATTAATCTTCGTTCCTGAATATACAATAGCTTCAACTTCATCGAGTATCTCGGTATAGTCAAGCCCTTTTGATGCAGCTAGTTCATCGAGAGGAATTTTTCGATCAATACCTTGAATTATTGAAATTTTCATTTTGCTTTTATTCGCCACACTGCGCACTCGCAAATCTTCGGGACGTTCAATTTCATTCTCTTCAACGTGAGCTTTGATAATCTTTATAAATTCTGCTCCATATCGTTTCGCCTTGCCGGCTCCTACCCCCGTGATGTTTTGAAGTTCCTCCATCGTAATTGGATATGTTGTTGCCATTGCTTCCAACGAGGGGTCTTGAAATATTACATATGGTGGCAATTGATGTTTTTTTGCTATCTTCTTACGTAAATCAATCAATATCGAATACAACATTGGATCAACAACACACGATGCACCACTTTTTACTACTACAACATTGTCATCATCATTAAATTCATTATCTTCCACAATCTTGAATGACTTAGGATTTTTCATGAATTCAGTTCCTTGGGGAGTAATCTTTACAATGCCATAGTTTTCAATATCCCTATCGATATATCCGGCAATAATAGCTTGGCGTATCACTGCATTAAGATATCGCTCTTCACTATGTTGTGCACAAGCAAACACTTCAAGCTCATCTTGACGATAAGATTTTATATCATTAGTTTTCTTGCCTCGCATCACATTTATAACATGATCGGCTTTAAACTTTTCTTTTAATGCCAACATTGTTTCAAGGACGGCGAGCAAATCATCTTTTGCTTCAACTTGTTTCTTGGGGTTGAGACAGTTATCGCAATTCCCACAATTATGCTGATTGTATTCCTCCCCAAAATAATGGAGAAGCGATTTTCGTCGACATACCGATGATTCGGCATATGATGCAGTTTCTATAAGAAGTTGCTTACCAATTTCTTGTTCTGCAATAGGTTTACCTTGCATGAACTTTTCCATTTTTTGCAAATCCTTATATGAATAGTATGTGATACATTGACCTTCGCCACCATCGCGTCCGGCTCTACCTGTTTCTTGATAATAACCTTCAAGCGATTTAGGCATATCGTAATGAATTACAAATCTAACATCGGGTTTGTCAATACCCATACCAAATGCAATGGTAGCGACAATTACATCAACCTTTTCTAACAAAAAAGCATCTTGGTTCTCTGATCGAGTAGCACCATCCATTCCTGCATGATAGGCAAGAGCTTTAATGTTATTGACTTGCAACATTTCAGCCAAATCTTCTACCTTTTTACGACTCAAACAGTATATAATGCCCGACTTACCCGGATTATTTTTTATATATTTAATTATATCTCGGTCAGTATTTTGAGTCTTTTGCCTAATTTCATAATACAAATTTTGTCGATTAAACGATGACTTATACACATGAGCATCTTGCATTCCAAGATTCTTTTGGATGTCATGTTGAACTTTAGGCGTAGCTGTAGCTGTTAGAGCTATTACAGGGCGTTTCCCTATTTCATTTATTATAGGACGAATGCGACGATATTCGGGACGGAAATCATGCCCCCATTCCGATATACAGTGTGCTTCGTCAATTGCATAAAAAGAGATAGGTACATTTTTTAAGAAATCAATATTATCTTCTTTTGTCAATGACTCAGGTGCTACATATAGCAATTTTGTTTTCCCTGCAATAATATCACTTTTAACCTGTTCAATAGCCGTTTTGTTAAGCGATGAATTTAGAAAATGAGCAATACTATCATTTTCACTAAAATTGCGCATAGCATCAACCTGATTCTTCATCAATGCGATAAGAGGAGATATTATTATCGCAGTTCCTTCCATGAGCAGTGCAGGCAATTGATAGCACAATGATTTACCGCCTCCGGTAGGCATTAACACAAATGTGTCATGATTCTCTAAAAGGCTTGTTATTATAGCTTCTTGATTACCTTTAAATTTATCAAACCCAAAATGAGTCTTAAGGGCTTCATAAAGGAGAGATTTTGTTGTATTGCTCATGATATAGTTCGTTGGTTAATTATAGAAGATAATTGCTTTATTTTATTATTGATGTATCAAAATTAGCTGCTTGAAGTTTTTCTATGGCATAATCCTTAGTAACCTCAAATGTTTTTATGTCGGTCGAAGGGATTTCATACATTGCGTCAATCATGATTGACTCTACGATTGAACGCAACCCACGAGCTCCCAACTTAAACTCAATCGCTTTATCAACGATGAGGTCTAATGCTTCAGCTGTAAATGTAAGTTTAACATCATCCATCGCAAAAAGCTTTTCATATTGACGAACAATCGCATTTTTAGGTTCGGTTAACACTCTCAACAATGCGTCTCTATCAAGTGGGTCAAGATGAGTTAATATTGGCAATCGGCCAATAATTTCAGGAATAAGTCCAAAAGATTTTAAATCTTGAGGTGCTATATATTGTAAATAATTATCTCTCTGAATTCGTTGACGAGAAGCATCGGTTGAATATCCTACTACATGGGTATTAAGGCGTTGCGCAATCTTTCTTTCAATTCCATCAAATGCGCCACCACATATAAATAAGATATTTTTAGTGTTTACAGGAATCATTTTTTGCTCAGGGTGTTTTCGGCCTCCTTGTGGAGGGACATTTACAATTGACCCTTCTAAAAGTTTTAATAGCCCTTGTTGAACACCTTCACCACTAACGTCTCTAGTAATCGATGGATTATCACCCTTTCGAGCTATTTTATCAATTTCATCGATAAATACAATCCCCTTTTCGGCCTTTTCCACATTGTAATCAGCCGCTTGAAGCAAACGAGTCAATAAACTCTCAATATCCTCGCCTACATATCCGGCCTCAGTCAAAACCGTTGCATCAACAATTGTAAAAGGCACATCAAGTAATCGCGCAATGGTCTTAGCCAATAAAGTCTTTCCTGTGCCGGTACGTCCTACTAATATAATGTTGCTTTTTTCTATATCTACATCATCATCGGCATTTTGAGCAAGGCGTTTATAATGATTATACACCGCAACAGATAAATATTTCTTAGCCGAATCTTGACCTATAACATATTGATTAAGAAAGTCATTTATTTCTCGGGGACGCGGAACCTTGTCGAAATCAGTCGCTGCCGCAGCTTTATCTTTTGCCTTGGCTTCATTGCGATATTCACCCAACATTTCATGAATTTGATCGATACATTCGGCACAAATATATGTTTCATCAATAGCCGAAGGCACCAAAACCTCGCTCATATCTGATGGGCGACCACAAAAAGAACATTTTATGCTATTTTTCTTTGCCATTAGATGATATTGTGTTGTGCTTTAACAAGAACTTCATCAATCATTCCATATTCTTTCGCTTCTGATGCTATCATCCAATAATCACGATCAGAGTCCTTCTCAATCTTTTCAAATGGTACTCCTGAATGATCAGATATAATAGTATATAATTCTTTCTTTAGTTTTTGAATTTCTCTAGCAGTAATTTCGATATCTGAAGCTTGACCTCTTGCGCCTCCCATTGGTTGATGAATCATCACTCGAGAATGTTTAAGCGCAAATCTCTTCCCTTTTGTACCTGCGACAAGAAGAACTGCAGCCATTGATGCCGCCATACCTGTACAAATAGTAGCAACATCACTTGAGATATACTGCATGGTATCATAAATACCTAATCCGGCATAAACTGACCCACCTGGTGAATTTAGATAGATTGATACATCTTTACCGGGGTCGGCCGAATCAAGATACAACAATTGTGCCTGAATCACATTTGCAGTATAATCATTCACTTCTGTTCCCAAAAATATAATACGATCCATCATCAATCGAGAAAACACGTCCATTTGTGCTACATTAAGTTGACGTTCTTCTATAATTGTTGGGTTTATATAGCTTGATACTATATTTGAAGATGTTGCTGAAGTGTATTGATCAAGAGCGAGCCCATTCATTCCAAGGTGCTTCACTGCAAATTTTCTAAAATCGTTATTATCCATAATATATTCAAATTAATCTATTAATGTATTGCATAAAACATGCCATAATTGGCTTCTTAATTCAAAGTTACAAATAAAAAATCAATTTCAATAATTTTTTTCGTTTTTTTCTCAAAAAAAATTAGAAAACAAAAAATATATCGTCATAGTTATATAGCTACAACAAAAAGGAGGAAGTCCAATGGACTTCCTCCCAACAAATAATATTTAAATATTATTATGCTTTTTCTGCAATAGATTTAAACTCATCAACTGAAACTGCTTTTGCTTCGATTTTAGCAGTTTGTTTAATCGCTTCGAAAAGTTTTGCATCACCTGCCTCTTCGATTATGCGAGAACGTGAGTTTTTGTCTTCAAGAATACGTTTTGCGTAGTCAGCGAGCATATCATCTTCAACATTTGTCATACCATATTGAGCAAATTGTTGACGAGCAATTGCTTTAGCATGATTTTGAACATCAGCTTCTTCAATTTTAACTTCAGCTACTGCTGCAATGCGTTCTTTAATAAGTTGCCATTTGAGTGAAGGAATCATCTTTTCGAATTCTTCATCAATATTTTCAGCAGTCAAACCCTCATTGCGACGTACTAGCCATTTTTTAAGGAACTCTTGTGGTAGTTCGAAGTTACCATATTCTTCTACAAGTTGTTTTTCTGCTTGCATATGGAATAACATTTCGCTATTGCCTGATATTTGAGCTGAAATCATTTGTTTGATTGCTTCAAAATATTCCTCTTCAGTTTTCACTTTATCAGGACCGAAGATGTTTTTGTAATATTCTTCGTTAAGTTCAGCCGGCTTAACTACGATAATTTCAGCAATAGACATTTCGAAATCACCCTTAGCTTCAGCGGCTTTTTCTTTGTCGAGATTCAACATTGAAGCAAGACGAGTAACATCCCCTTCACACGCTTTATATGGGTTAAATACTACTTTGTCATTAAGTTTTTTACCAATAAATTTATCAGCTTCTTCTTTATCCTTAAGATACATAGGGGCGATAATACCACCTACAACTTGAATAGCATCTTCTGAGTCTTTTACCGAGCCATCTTCATTAAGTTCCATGATAGAACCTTTTACAAGAGCTTTTTCATCAACTTCTTCTCCGGGCACTTGATTGCCGAAACGTTCACGGAAGTTAGCATCTTGCTCATCTACCATTTCTTTTGAAACTTCAATATTATAATATGGAAGAGTAACTTTCTTGAGGTCAACGTTTATTTCAGGAGTGAGACCGATTTCATACTCAAAAGTATAATCAACACTATTCATATCGATTTCTTTTACTTCAACAGGAAGTGGTTCTCCGAGAATAGCAAGTTTGTTATCACGAATATAGTTAATTACTGCTTCGTAAACTTCTTGATTAATAACATCACTTTTTACTTGTTTACCAAAACGGCGACGAAGTTGGTCAACAGTAACATGCCCCTTGCGGAAACCGGGAAGAGTGTGAGTTTTACCAATACGTTTTAGCTCTGAAGTTACTTTGTCCTTGTAGTCGTTTTCTTCAATTGACACGGTGATTTTGCCATTCACATTGTCAATTTTTTCAATTGATACGTTCATAATGATTTATAAATATTTTCTTATTTTTGATTTTTTTCAATTAAAGTGCAAAATTAATCTTTTTATTTATGATGACCAAATTTATATCTCGTTTGGGAGAATTCTATCACATAAATTATATTAAAAATCATATAAAAGACTACAAATTCTATGCCAATTGTCATAAAACCCGAAAAAACAACAAAAAATCATCTTATCTAAGTAAGTCTCTCAAAAATTCACTCGAAAATTGTCTATTGTTGAAAAATTATCATTTGAGTAATTCAAAATATCGATTAATTACATTATCTTTGTAGCTTAATTGAAATAATAGTATACTATCACAATAAAAACTTATAGAGAATGGTAATCTTCTTTAAAAAAGGCGCTAATTTAGTTTTTGCCGTTGAAAGTGACCACAAGTTTTCTGATGCTGAAAAAGAAAAACTTTCATGGCTATTTGATGGCGCGAAACCCCTCTCAAGCACATCGTTAAAAGGTCGTTATGTGGGACCTCGCAAGGAAATGATTACTCCTTGGAGTACTAACGCAGTGGAAATAACTCAAAATATGGGTATTCAAGGAATTACTCGTATTGAGCAATTTGAGTTGTCGCGCGATGAAAACCCTAAACACGACAAAATGTTGCAACGTGTATATGAAGGACTTAATAGCAAGACCTTCACAATCGTTAAAACGCCCGACCCCATTGTTTATATCGATGACATCGCGGAATATAATAAAGCCGAAGGTCTCGCTTTGAGCGAAGATGAAGAACAATATCTCCGTGACTTAAGTGCAAAATTAGGTCGCCCATTAACCGACAGTGAGGTGTTTGGGTTCTCTCAAGTAAACTCAGAACATTGTCGCCATAAAATCTTTAACGGCACATTTGTGATTGATGGAGAAGAGAAACCATTATCTCTATTTAAATTAATCAAAAAAACATCTCAAGAAAATCCAAACGGATTAGTATCGGCATATAAAGATAATGTAGCATTTGTCAAAGGCCCTAAAGTTGACCAATTCTACCCTATCAACCCCGACCAACCAGATTATTTTGAAGTAAAAGATTTAGATACAGTTATTTCCTTAAAAGCCGAAACGCATAACTTCCCCACTACTGTTGAACCATTTAATGGTGCTTCAACCGGTACCGGAGGAGAAATACGTGACCGCCTTGGCGGTGGTAAAGCAAGCCTTCCTATTGCAGGAACTGCTGTATATATGACTTCATATCCTCGTATGGCAGAGGAACATCGTTGGGAATTGATGATGAACCCTCGTGTGTGGTTATACCAAACTCCATGCGACATTCTAATCAAGGCTTCAAATGGTGCATCTGACTTCGGAAACAAATTCGGGCAACCTCTTATTTGTGGTTCATTATTAACTTTTGAGCACGACGAAAATGGCAAACAATATGCTTATGACAAAGTGATTATGCTTGCCGGTGGTGTTGGTTTTGCCGCTAAAAAAGATGCTATAAAAGGAGAACCAAAACCAGGTGAAAAAGTTGTAGTGATGGGTGGTGACAACTATCGCATTGGTATGGGTGGTGGAGCCGTTTCTTCGGTTGAAACCGGACAATATGATAATTCAATTGAATTGAATGCCGTACAACGCGCCAACCCTGAAATGCAAAAACGCGTATCAAACGTGATCCGTGCTCTTGCCGAAAGTGATAACAATCCTATTGTTTCAATTCACGACCATGGTGCCGGCGGACACTTAAACGCTCTCTCTGAGCTAGTTGAAGCTACCGGTGGTAAAATTAACATCGATGCTCTACCTATTGGCGACAAAACATTATCATCTAAAGAAATAGTTGGTAACGAGAGCCAAGAACGCATGGGTATGGTTATCGAAGAAAAAGATATTGAGTATGTAAAACGCATTGCCGATCGTGAGCGTGCTCCTCTTTATGTTGTTGGAGAAACTACCGGCGACGACCGTTTTGTATTCGAACAAAAAGATGGCGTCAAACCTATTGATTTGGGTATGGCTGATATGTTTGGCAACTCACCCAAAACAATTATGACCGACAAAACCATCAACACTACATATAAAGATGTAGAAACCGACGAAACTAAGATAGATGAATATATAAAAGATGTATTAAGTCTTGAAGCCGTTGCTTGTAAAGACTGGTTAACTAACAAAGTTGACCGCTCGGTAACTGGTAAAATCGCCCGTCAACAATGTCAAGGTGAAATTCAATTACCATTAAGCGACTGCGGTGTTGTTGCTCTTGACTATAAGGGTAAAGCCGGTATCGCTACATCTATCGGACATGCTCCTCAAGTAGCTCTTATTGACTCTGCAAAAGGTTCAGTAATGGCTATTGCAGAAGCATTGACCAACATATCAATGGCTCCATTGGCAAAAAGTTTAAAGAGCATATCTCTTAGTGCCAACTGGATGTGGCCATGTAAAAACGAAGGTGAAGACGCAGCTCTTTATCGTGCAGTAGAAGCTTGTAGTGAATTTGCTTGCAAATTAGGCATCAACATTCCTACAGGAAAAGATAGTTTGTCAATGACTCAAAAATATGGCAATGACAAAGTATATTCTCCAGGAACTGTAATTATTTCTGCAGCAGGCGAAGTGAGCGACATTCGTAAAGTTGTTTCACCAGTTATTCAGAACAAGAAATCTACATTATATTATATAGACTTCTCAAGCGACAACCTCAAACTTGGAGGTTCTGCCCTTGCTCAAGCTCTCAATCGCCTTGGCGCAGAAGCACCTACCGTTACCAACACCGACAAATTCGCAGCCGCATTTAATGCTGTTCAAAAATTAGTACGAAATCGTGCTTTATTAGCTGCACACGATATTTCGGCAGGAGGTTTAATCACTGCATTACTCGAAATGACTTTTGGTAATGTAAATGGAGGTATAGCAGTATCAACTGAAGGGTTTGCTCAATTTGGCGAAAACGACCTCGTCAAGATACTATTTGCCGAAAATCCCGCATTAGTGATTCAAGTAGCTGATGCTAAAACCGAACGCGTAGAAAGCATTCTCAATGAAGCTGGCGTAAAATTCTGCGAAATAGGCAAACCTCAAGCTGAACGTGCTATCATAGTTAATCACGAAGGTACTGAACATCTATTTGGCATTGATTACCTACGCGATGTGTGGTTCCGTTCTTCATACTTGCTTGATGCAGTTCAAAGTGGTGAAAAATGCGCAGCAATGCGTTTTGAAAACTATAAAAAGCAACCTATTCGTTATCGTTTCCCCAAAGGATTTGATGGCAAACTCGCATCTCGTGGAATCGCATTGCGTCGTGATAACAAGAGTGGCATAAAAGCAGCCATTATCCGTGAAAAAGGTGTTAATGGTGACCGCGAAATGGCCTACTCACTCTACCTCGCCGGATTTGATGTGAAAGACGTTCACATGACCGACTTAATGACCGGTCGCGAAACTCTCGAAGATGTAAATATGATTGTATTCTGTGGCGGGTTCTCGAATTCCGATGTTCTTGGCTCGGCAAAAGGTTGGGCAGGCGGCTTCTTGTGGAACGAAAATGCTAAACGCGCGCTCGACAACTTCTATGCACGCAAAGACACATTGAGTTTGGGCATATGTAATGGTTGTCAATTAATGATTGAACTCAACCTTATCAATCCGGAACACGAACGTCGCACCAAGATGGAGCATAATATCTCTCACAAATTTGAATCACAATATCTTGGTGTTACAATCCCCGAGAATAATTCAGTAATGTTTGGTTCTTTATCCGGAATGAAAACCGGTATTTGGGTAGCTCATGGCGAAGGTAAATTCAACCTTCCTGAAAAGCTCGACAAATATAATATTGTAGCTAAATATAATTATGCTGCATATCCGGGCAACCCCAATGGTTCTCGCGCTTCGGTAGCAGGTATAGCATCGGCCGATGGTCGTCACTTAGCAATGATGCCTCACCTTGAGCGTGCAATATTCCCATGGCAATGTGCATACTATCCCGAATCTCGACGCAAAGACGAAGTAACACCTTGGATTGATGCATTTATCAATGCTCGCCGTTGGATTGAAGAAAAAACAAAATAAAACTATATTTACAGAGTGGAAATTATCAAACAACTTGATTTTTCCACTCTGATATATTTATAACATATATATTAAAATGGGTGGTTTTTTTGGTGTTGCCAAGCGCAACCGATGTGTAAACGAGTTGTTTTATGGAGTTGACTACAATTCCCACATGGGCACAAAACGTGCTGGAATTGCAACTTGTAATAAAGGGATTTTTACCCGATCAATTCACAACATTGAGAATTCTTATTTTCGCACAAAGTTTGAAAAAGACTTAGACGAATTTGAAGGAAATGTTGGGATTGGTGTCATTAGCGACACTGATGCCCAACCGATTATCGTAAATTGTCATTTAGGCAAATTTGCCATTGTTACAGTGGGTCGCATCAATAATATTTCTGAATTAGAAAAAGAATTATTAGCTAAAGGGCACCACTTTTGTGAACATAGTTACGACATTATCAACCCCACTGAAATGGTTGCAGCTCTTATTAGCGAAGGGAAAGACTATGTTTCGGGCATAGAAAACGTATACAATCGCGTTAAGGGATCATGTTCAATGCTTCTTCTTACTGAAAACAGCATTATTGCTGCACGCGACAAACTCGGTCGTACTCCTATTCTAATCGGGGAAAAAGAAGGAGCTCATGCTGTAACTTCTGAATCTTGTTCATTCCCTAATTTAGAATATTCTATCGCTCATACAATGGGACCTGGTGAAATAATAGAGATTTCATCAGAGGGTTATCGTCAGCTACGCAAACCTAATGAGCAAATGCAAATATGCGCATTCCTTTGGACATACTATGGTTATCCTGTGTGTGAATACGAAGGAAGAAACGTTGAGCAAATGCGCTACGATTCAGGTGTTAACATGGGAAAAGAAGATGATATAGATGTCGATTGTGTATGTGCAATCCCCGACTCTGGTATTGGTATGGCATTAGGTTATGCTAATGGCAAAGGAGTCCCCTACCAACGAGGCATTGTGAAATATACTCCTACATGGCCACGTAGCTTTACTCCGAGTTCGCAAGAGCGTCGAGAATTGGTTGCTAAAATGAAATTAATTTCTAATAATTCAATTCTTAAAGACAAAAAAGTAATATTTTGCGATGACTCAATCGTAAGAGGAACCCAATTACGCGACAATGTCCAAGATATGTTTGATTGTGGCGCAAAAGAAGTGCATATTCGCATAAGTTGCCCTCCTTTGATATATCCATGTAAATTCTTGAATTTTACTTCTTCTAAAAGTGACATGGAATTAATCACTCGTCAAGTAATTGCAAAATTAGAAGGAGGCGATCCTAACAAAAATCTTGACGAATATGCAACAACCGGCTCTCCCAAATACAATGCTATGGTCGAAGAAATCGGACGAAGACTAAAACTTACGTCTCTCAAATTTAGTTCAATCGAAAATGTAGTCGCATCAATTGGTTTGCCTAAGTGCAAAATATGCACACATTGTTTTGATGGGTCAAGTTATGAATAATTGACAATTTTTGTTTTGAGAATTTAAACCAAGTTGCTATCTTTGTCATCTTGATTTTTTTAAGAATTAATTTAAATAATTTACTAATATATTTTTAATATGAGTTTAAACATCATTGTACTCGCAAAGCAAGTGCCCGACACTCGTAATGTGGGTAAAGATGCAATGAAAGAAGATGGGACTATCAATCGTGCTGCATTGCCAGCCATCTTCAACCCCGAAGACTTAAATGCTCTTGAACAAGCACTACGCTTAAAAGACGCTAATCCCGGTTCAACTGTTACATTGTTGACAATGGGTCTTCCTCGCGCATCTGAAATTATTCGTGAAGCAATTTATCGTGGTGCCGATACAGGTATCGTTTTAACCGACCGTGTACTTGGTGGTGCCGACACATTGGCAACATCTTATTCTCTTGCACAAGCCGTCAAGAAATTTGGCAATTATGACATCATTCTTGGTGGACGTCAAGCTATCGATGGTGATACTGCACAAGTAGGTCCTCAAATCGCTGAAAAACTTGGCATTCCTCAAGTTACTTATGCTGAAGAAATTGTTGAAATAAAAGAAGGATACGTTGTTGTAAAACGTCGCCTTGAAGCAGGTGTGGAAACCGTTAACGCTCCTCTTCCATGCGTTGTAACTGTTAATGGCTCTGCTCCTGAATGCCGTCCACGCAATGCTCAACGTGTCATGAAATACAAATATGCAGTATCACCAAGTGAAAAAGAAAAACTTGCTGACGACAAAAAAGCTCTTGTTGATGCTCGTCCATATCTCGCGCTTCAAGAATGGAGTGCTGCATATGTAGATGCCGACCTAACACAAGTAGGTTTAGCAGGCTCTCCTACTAAAGTAAAAGCGATTGAAAATGTTGTATTTACAGCAAAAGAAAGCCGTTGCTTAGAAAACAATGATGAGCAATTAGAAGATCTTATCAAAGAACTTATTGCAAATCACACTATTGGCTAACTTTAAAATCATCAGAAATTATGTCAGAAAAAAATAACTTAATAGTATATTGCGAGTTTGATGACGGCAAAGTAGCCGATGTGAGCTTGGAATTATTAACTAAAGGTAAAGTTCTTGCAACTCAACTCGGAGTAAAATTAGAAGCTCTTATTGTTGGGGACAAACTCGATGGCGTAGAATCTCAAGTATTCCCTTATGGAGTAGACACGGTATATAAAGTTGCAGATTCTCGCTTGTATCCATATACATCAAATCCTCATGCTGCAGTTTTAATCAACTTATTTAAGGAAATTGAACCTCAAATCTGTTTAATGGGTGCAACATGTATTGGACGCGACCTTGGTCCACGTGTTTCTTCATCGCTTCATAGTGGATTGACTGCCGATTGTACTTCTCTTGAAATTGGCGACCACAAAGATCCCAAAACCGGTAAAGAATATCAAAATCTCCTTTATCAAATACGTCCTGCTTTTGGTGGTAACATTGTTGCAACAATTGTTAACCCCGATTGCCGTCCTCAAATGGCAACTGTACGTGAAGGCGTAATGAAGAAAGAAGTATTCGATGCTAACTACAAAGGTGAAGTAATCAATCTTGATGCTAACAAATATGTATCAGATGCTGACTTTGTTGTAGAAATCATTGATCGTCATATCGAAAAATCAAAAGTCAATATCAAAAACTCTCCTATCATCGTTGCCGGTGGTTATGGTGTAGGAAGTAAAGAAAACTTTGATATGCTATTTGACTTAGCCAACGTTCTTGGTGGTGAAGTTGGAGCTTCGCGTGCAGCAGTTGATGCTGGTTTTGTTTCTGAACACGAACGTCAAATTGGTCAAACAGGTGTAACTGTACGACCTAAATTATATATTGCATGTGGTATCTCAGGACAAATCCAACACATTGCCGGTATGCAAGAAAGTTCTATCGTGATTTCAATTAACAATGACCCCAATGCCCCTATCAACACTATAGCTGATTATGTTATCACTGGAAATGTTGAGGACATTGTGCCTAAGCTCATCAAGTATTATAAGAAAAATTCTAAGTAAAAGATTGTTATGGCTAATTTTTATACAGATAATCCCGATTTAAAGCATCATCTTTCTCACCCTTTGATGCAAAAAATCGTTGAACTTAAAGAACGCAATTTCACTGAAGCTGAAAAATTTGACTATGCTCCTCTTGATTTTGAGGACGCTATGGACAACTATGATAAAGTATTAGAAATCGTAGGTGATATTTGTGGCAACATTGTTGCAGAAAATGCAGAAGATGTTGACCACCAAGGTCCTCGTGTCGAAAATGGCCGTGTTATTTATGCCGATGGCACAAAAGTAAATCTTGAAGCTTGTCGCAAAGCCGGATTGATGGGTATGGCTATGCCTCGCCGTTTTGGAGGGCTTAACTTCCCAATCACTCCATACATCATGGCAGCTGATATTGTCAGCCGTGCAGATGCAGGATTTGAGAACCTCTGGGGGCTTCAAGATTGTGCTGAAACATTATATGAATTTGGTGACGAAGACCAAAAACAACGTTTCTTGACCCGTGTATGTAATGGAGAAACAATGTCTATGGACTTAACAGAACCTGATGCGGGTTCAGACCTCCAATCTGTAATGTTAAAAGCCACACCTCAAGAAGACGGCACATGGTTGCTTAATGGTGTAAAACGCTTTATCACCAATGGCGATAGTGATATTCACTTGGTTCTTGCTCGTTCTGAAGAAGGGACTAAAGATGGTCGTGGTTTGTCTATGTTTATCTACGACAAACGCCAAGGTGGTGTAAACGTACGTCGTATTGAAAACAAGATGGGTATCAAAGGTTCTCCAACTTGCGAATTGACATATAAAAATGCAAAAGCAGAACTTTGTGGATCTCGTCGTCTTGGTCTTATCAAATATGTAATGGCTTTGATGAATGGAGCTCGTCTTGGTATTGCAGCTCAATCAGTAGGTATTAGCGAAATATGCTATCGTGAAGCTCTTGCATACGCAAAAGATCGTCGTCAATTTGGCAAAGCTATTATCGAGTTCCCAGCGGTACAAGAACTCATCGCTGTAATAAAAGCGAAACTCGATGCTTCTCGCTCTTTACTTTATGAAACAGCTCGTTTTGTTGACGTTTATAAAGCATATGAAGATATAGCAAAAGAACGCTCTCTTACACCTGAAGAACGTCAAGAAATGAAGAAATACAGCAAACTTGCCGATGCTTGCACTCCTATGGTAAAAGGTATGGCGAGTGAATATTGCAACCAAAATGCATATGATTGTATCCAAGTTCATGGCGGTTCTGGTTTCATGAAAGATTATGCTTGCGAACGCGTTTATCGCGATGCTCGCATCACTTCAATCTATGAAGGTACAACTCAATTACAAGTTGTTGCAGCTATTCGCCACGTCACTACCGGTTCTTACTTGTCATTAATCAACTCTTACAATGAGCACGAAGTCTCTGCAGCTCTTCAACCATTGAAAGATAATCTCGTTGCAATGACTGCACGATATGCCGAAGCGGTTGAAAAAGTTCTTTCAGTAAAAGACAACCAAGCTTATACCGACTTCTTAGCTCGTCGCCTTGTTGAAATGGCAGGTAATATCATGATGGGTTATTTGCTCCTTCTTGATGCGAATAAGAATGAATCGTTTGTGGCTTCAGCTAACATTTACAATAAAATGGCTCAAGCTGAAGTTGCAAAACATGCCGACTTTATCGCTAACTTCACTCCCGAACAATTAAGTTTCTACAATGCTTAATTGAGCAGATTGTGAGTTCAATATAAATGAAAGTGGTCATAAAATATTGACCACTTTCATTTTTTTATTAACTTTGTCGCATGAAGCAAAAAATCTTATTTGACAATATAATATACTCATTGCAGCAAAATGGAGGCATATCTTCAATATGGGCCATCCTTCAAAATGCTATACTCAACAATAATGACTTTGAGTGTAAATTTATTGAATATAATAATGCAGAGACAAACAATATATATCGAAAAAAATTAAATCTTCCACATCAAAACATTATCAATCCTAAATCATTTTTTCCAATTGAAATAGAACGATACTGCAAAGCTAAAATGCCAATAGATGAAACCTTTGACATATTTCACTCATCATATTATCGCATCCCATCCAATCATCGTGGAAAAACAATTGTAACAGTCCACGATTTCATATACGAAAAACACATGCCTATAATTTCTCGGTCAATACATTGCAAACAAAAATATTCTGCAATCTATAATGCCGATTTAGTTGTATGCGTATCTCAAAGCACACGTAATGATTTATTACACTATCTGCCTAATCTTGATAAAAACAAAATAACTATCATATATAATGGCATCTCACCAGATTTTCATAAAAAAGAGGACATCGAACACAGCAATCGCATCCTTTTCGTTGGTAGCCGTGCAAAATACAAAAATTTTGAATTGCTAATAGAAACCCTAACAGAAACCACTTTCAATCTCGATATATGTGGCAACCCTCTTTCTAAAAAAGAACAAAATTATCTTAATTCCAAACTAGGAATTGAAAGATACAAAGTGTACACCAATATTAACAACATAATTTTAAACGACTTATACAACTCTGCTTATTGTTTAATTTACCCTTCAAGCTATGAAGGTTTCGGACTTCCTATAATTGAAGCACAACAAGCAGGATGCCCTGTTATAGCATTGAATAGATCATCTGTGCCTGAAATCATAGGGGAAACACCATTATTAATGAATGAGCCTACAAAACAAGAACTATTAACTTCATTAAAAAAACTAGAGTCTCAATCAACCTATAATGAAGTAATAGAATGTGGGTTGGTAAATTCTCAACGATTTACATCTAAAGCGATGACTGATGCTTATATAGACCTATATCGTCATTTAATCTAAAATCATTAAAATAGCATAACTACACGACCTCAAACATTCTCTTGTTTATATTCATTCCATATTATTTTTTATTTTAAAATTAATTACTAACTTTGCAATATAATACATTTAGGATGAATAAGTGGCTTTCAGGCATATCTGTTATTGTATTGCTGATGATTGTGATGAGTTCAATCATTCAGTTTCATCATCACGATGACAAAGGAAATATAATATTTGCAGTAACAATATTAGGATGTGAACATGACCACAATAACGAACACGATATCCATTGCTGCGATACCGACACTTATCGACACTGCAAATGCGACCATAATCATTGTAACAACGATTGTTCAGGCAACAAATGCACTGCTCATCTTGGCGACTATCAAGCAGTGAAACAAACAAATATTTCTCAAGCGTCATTCCCAACTATCTTATTTACAGCTATAATCAATGAATTATCAAGCATATTATCATTTTCAATTGATGATAGCACGAATTCTTTTATCCAACTAATTACCCACCTTTCCGAAGGGGTTCTAAACGCATCATCACTTCGAGCACCTCCAACGTGCTAAATTTTACGCACCTCAATAATTGCCAAAATAATTCATGGCAAATTTTATCATTTTATAACTGTAACCCCTTAACACAAATTTAACAATGAAAAGGATATTACGTAGTATTGCGTTATATATTACTATAATTATATCATCAATTGCCTGTACTCCATCGGCAAAAGACGATGGATTGGGACACGATCATAGTCATGGACATGAACACGGTAATAACAATAGTAATTCACATGGCAATGAAATAGTTTTACCTGCTGAATCAGCTGAAAAATTTGGCGTTTATAGTCAAATGGTAAAACCACAAAACTTCAATAATATAATCAAAGTTACCGGACAAATTGAAGCAGCAGCTAGCGAGCAATCAATTGTTGCAGCAACTGCACCGGGAATTGTAAATTTCAAGCCGGGGATTATTGAAGGGAAAACAATTGGGAAAGGAACAATCGTAGCTATAATAACATCTAAAAATATCACCGGGGGCGACCCTAACGAAAGTGCTAGAGTTGCATTAGATGCAGCCAAGCGTGAGCTCGATCGTCTCACTCCCCTTCATAAAGACAGCATCATCACTACAAAAGAATATAATGCGGCAAAACAAGCTTATGAGCAAGCAAAGGCTGCATATTCAGGAACTCCTTCGGGTGGTACTGCCAAAGCTGCGACAAGTGGGGCAATCACCCAATTATTAGTGAAAGAGGGTGAATACGTTACCGCAGGACAACCTATTGCGGTAATATCTGGTTCAGCACAACTTACACTTCGTGCCGATCTTCCTGAGAAATATTACTCTCACTTATCGTCAATAAAAACTGCTAGCTTTAAAACATCATACTCAAATGAAACAATACATTTGAACCAAGTTAATGGTCGTTTGGTAACAACTCCTTCAACAGCAAATGCTCAACAATCAGGATATATACCCATCCATTTTACATTTGACAATAATGGCATGGCTGTTCCCGGAGCATACGTTGAAGTTTTCCTTATTGGCAATGTAAAGCCCGATGCCATTGTGTTACCTATTGATGCTGTCACTGAACAACAAGGGAAACACTATGTTTATGTAAAACTCGATGCCGAATGTTACGAAAAAAGACTTGTGACAATTGGGAATAGCAATGGTGACGAAATTGAGATTTTAAGTGGATTAAGCCGCAAAGATGAAGTCGTAACTAAAGGTGCTGTAATTGTAAAATTAGCCGAATCAAGCGGTTCTGTCCCCGAAGGTCATAGCCACAACCATTAACACCTATCGCCATGCTAAATAAAATAATTGATTTTTCACTAAAAAATCGCCTGACAATCATCATTCTATCTATCGTAACACTGATTGCAGGAACATATACACTTCTCAAAACCGAAGTTGACATTTTTCCTGACTTAAACGCTCCAACAGTAGTAGTCATGACTGAGGCTCCGGGATTTGCTCCTGAAGAGGTTGAAAAGCTAGTCTCATTTCCGATTGAAACGGCCGTAAACGGAGCAACTGATGTGCGACGAGTTCGTTCATCTTCTGCGACTGGTTTCTCAATCGTTTGGGTAGAATTTGATTGGGGAACAGATGTTTATACTGCCCGACAAATAGTTTCTGAAAAACTATCGACTATTAATGACCAATTACCCCCTGGAGTAGAAACTCCCACACTTGGGCCACAGTCATCAATCCTAGGAGAGATAATGATAATAGGTCTTACTGCCGAATCAACTTCAATGAGCGACATTCGAACCCTCGCAGATCGTGTAATACGCCCTCGCTTACTTTCTATTGGCGGGGTTTCACAGGTTGCAGTAATTGGAGGAGATATTAAAGAGTATCAAATCCAAATTATGCCTGAACGTATGCGTCATTACAATGTCTCGCTACAAGAAGTCATGGAATGTGTCGAAGGGATTAATAACAATGCAACCGGGGGTGTTTTATATGAATATGGTAACGAATATATCATTAAGGGCGATGTAAACACCACTTCTACCGAAGCATTAAGCAAATCAGTTGTACGAAGTGATGACAAAGGTACCGTATTAATCGAAGATATTGCAAACGTTCAGATTGGCAATAAAATGCCTCGACTTGGCGTAGCGTCAGAACGTGCCAAGCCCGCAGTATTAATGACTATCACAAAGCAACCTGCAGTAGGCACAATTGAACTTACCGAAAAAATCGAAGCCGAATTGGCTTCGATGAGTAAGAATATGCCCAAAGATTTGAAGATTTCCACTAATATATTCAAACAAAGCGACTTTATCGACAACTCTATTGGGAACCTACAACAATCATTAATAGAAGGTTCGCTTTTTGTTGTTATTATACTTTTCTTGTTCTTGATGAATGTACGCACAACATTCATATCTCTCACCGCACTTCCGGTATCTGTGATTGTAGCAGTGCTTGTGTTACATCTCTTTGGATTTACTATAAATACAATGAGTTTAGGTGGGATTGCCATTGCCATCGGGTCGCTTGTAGATGACGCGATTGTCGACGTAGAAAACGTATACAAGCGATTAAGGGAAAATCAAACATTACCCGAAGACCAACGAAAATCGACAATTAAAGTTGTATTTGAAGCGTCAAAAGAAGTGCGAATGCCCATATTAAACTCCACATTGATTATCATTGCGAGTTTCTTACCATTATTCTTCTTAAGTGGCATTGAGGGACGAATGTTAATACCTCTTGGAATTTCATTCATAGTCGCACTTATTGCATCTACAATCGTAGCTCTCACCCTCACCCCGGCTCTATGTAGTTTCTTATTAGACCGCAAAAAAATAACGAAAAAAACTGACAAAGAATCATGGCTTGTTAGAAAACTCAAAGGTGGATATGAGCGAGGGCTAAAATGGAGTCTAAAACATAAAACAGTTATATTTAGTATTGTTAGCCTTCTATTTATTTCTGCAATATTTTTCTTCTTTACATTAGGTCGCAGTTTCTTGCCCTCTTTCAACGAAGGCTCTTTTACTGTAAATGTCAGCACATTACCCGGGATTGCACTTGATGAAAGTGATAAAATAGGGCGTGAAGCAGAAAAAATATTATTGTCTATCCCTGAGGTTCAAACCGTAGCAAGAAAAACCGGGCGCGCAGAGCTAGACGAACACTCATTTGGGGTCAATTCCTCTGAAATTGAGGCGCCTTACAAATTAACCAACCGCACTCGAGGCGAAGTGGTTAAAGAAGTGAGGGAGAAATTAGCTGCAATTCCCGGTGCAAACATTGAAATAGGCCAACCTATTTCTCACCGCATTGATGCGATGCTTTCCGGCACCGAATCTCAAATCGCCATTAAATTATTTGGCGATGATTTAAATCACCTATATACCTTAGGCTCACAAATAAAGCAAACAATATCAGCTGTTGAAGGAATTGTTGATGTTAATATCGAACAACAAATAGGACGCCCTCAACTCGACATACGTCCACGACGAAATTTGCTAGCCAAATATGGAATAACAATCAACCAATTCACTCAATTCATAAATGTAGCTTTAGGCGGTGAAGTCGTTTCTCAAGTATATGAACATGGGCTTCCATATGATTTGACTGTGCGTCTTGACGATAATCACAGAAACTCAATCGAAAAAATTTCAAACCTCATGATTGATAGCAATCAAGGAAAGATACCTTTAAGCTATGTAGCCGATGTTGTATCGACAACAGGACCTAACACTATAAATCGTGAGAATGTGAGCCGACGACTAGTGATTTCAGCAAACGTTGCCGATAGAGACCTCCGTGGTGTTGTCAATGACATTCAACAACGAATTGAAGAAAAAATAAAACTTCCCGAAAACTACTACATCGTTTATGGAGGTCAATTTGAAAGCGAAGCCGAAGCATCGAAAACCCTTGCAATTACTTCAATTGGCGCTCTCTTGATTATCTTCATGCTATTGTATCAAGAGTTCAAGTCTGTAAAACATTCGCTCATAATCCTAATAAACATGCCATTAGCGATGATAGGCGGAGTACTTATTTTAAAATTTACTTCAGGCGAATTAAACATCCCTGCAATTATCGGCTTCATATCACTCCTTGGCATTACCACTCGTAATGGCATGCTTCTTATATCGCATTACAGCACCCTTAAAGAAGAAGGAGTTGGATTGATGGAAAGAATTATCAAGGGTTCCTCAAATCGTCTTAACCCAATTATCATGACTGCGCTCACCTCAGCATTAGCTCTTATCCCTCTAGCATTACGAGGTAGCGAGCCTGGCAACGAAATTCAATCACCTATGGCTATCGTGATATTGGGCGGTTTACTTTCATCAACCATTCTAAACATTTTTGTGGTGCCGGCTATTTATTATATCACATCAAAAAAAGAAAATAAATGAAACGGATATTATTAGTCATAAGCATTATTTCAATTGTGTTTAATGCTAATTCAATGACATTTGATGAAATATTAAGTACAATTGCCAACAATAACCCATCGTTGGCTACAGAAAAGGCTGTAGGAAATGCCGAAATATTGTCATTAAAAAGCAGCAACAATCTCCCCGACCCCGAAGTGGGATTTGAGCACAAATGGGGTGGCGGCGGCACTAAATGGGGAGTTGGGGTGTCACAAAGTTTTGAGTGGCCCCAAATCTACTCCACTCGAAAAAATGCCATCAACAGTGCATCAGAAGCTATTGACCACCAAAACAAGGTTAACCGATTAAACAAAATCATTGAAATAAAATTAATTCTCATTGATATTGTAAACGCTCGAAAACAATTAGCCCTATACGAACGATTAGATGCTCAAATGGACTCTCTAGCAGCAAAATATGAACTTGGTCGTATACGCGGTGAAGTAACGAAACTCGATATTAATAAAATTAAAATCGAAAAAATTTCAATCACTCGCGAAATCAAATCGTTGAAAAACCAACTTCAAGAATTAGAAGCTACATTGTTAAACGAAAATGGCGGAAAAGATATTTCTGGAATATTAGCTGCTCTTAAGGACTACCCCGACGAAATGATTCTTTCTGAAGAAGATTATGTGCAACTTATTAAAGAAAATGACCCGCAACTCACACAATTCTCATTAATGACTAAAAGTCAGGAGCAAAACGCCAAAGTTATCGAAATGAGTAAACGCCCCGGATTCTCTGTTGGATATAAACTCGAGAACGAGCTTGGCACATATTTTAATGGCTTCTCAGTTGGGGTTTCGATTCCGCTATTCTCTCATAAACATAAGTCAGAAGCTAACATCGCTAGCCGCGATGCAATAAAAGTCCAATGCGAAGAATATGAAATTGAGCAAATTACAAAACTAAAATCGCAACGAGCCAACGCATTGGCTCTCTACCAAGAAATGGAGTTATATCGTCCCACTCTTGGCAATCAAGATAATATAGGCTTATTAAAAAAAGCTCTTGATGGAGGTCAAATCAACCTCATTACCTACATTCAAGAAGTAAACTTTTTCATTGAAGCTCAAAAAAATTACATCGACGTAGAGTATCGCTATCACAAAGAGTTAGCATTATTAAATAGATACAATCTACTCAATCTATAGTTAGTGATTGAAAACTTTTCTCGTTGTGAGGTGTTATTAGTGTAAATGTTTCACTTAACACCTCACAATTATGTTATATACTCTACCCGGACTTCCCTACGAAATCGACTCTCTTGCACCGGTGATAAGCAAAACTACAATTGAATTTCACTATGGCAAGCACGAGAAAGCATATATCGACAATCTAAACAATCTCATCAAGGGAACTGAGATGGAAGATATGTCACTCGAAGAAATAATCAAAAATTCCAGCGGAGCATTATTCAACAACGCCTCGCAAGCATGGAATCATATTTTCTATTTTTTCTCATTCTCACCCGACGGCGGTGGCGAGCCAAATGGCAATTTGCGTCAAGCAATCGACCGTCAATATGGCTCATTCGACCTTTTTAAAAAGCAATTTGAGGATGCCGGTGTAAAACTATTCGGCTCGGGATGGGTGTGGCTTTCATGTAACGATAATGGCGAACTATTTATTACACAAGGTCCAAACGCATCTAATCCTCTTGTCGAGGGATTAACCCCTATCCTAGCCTTCGATGTGTGGGAACATGCTTATTATATCGACTACCAAAATCGTCGAGCCGATGCCTTGCATGCCCTCTGGGATATTATTGATTGGGACATAGTAGAAAGCAGATATTGACACGACATTTACTTTTCTCATCTTATATTAATAGCACTTTTAGCATAATGCATGAAATGAACCGGGTGAAATTCGTGAGAACTTCACCCGGTTATTATATAAATCTTATAAATGTTCCCTTAATCGTGATGATAAGGCTCGCCTTTGAGTATTGTCATAGCGCGGTAAATCTGTTCTATAAAAAATAGACGAATCATTTCATGAGAGAATGTCATCTTTGAAAGAGATAATTTTTCATTTGCGCGATTATACATCTCAGCCGAGAAGCCATACGGCCCCCCTATTACAAAAATAAGATTTTTTGCCACAGTCACCATTTTCTTGTCAATATAAACCGAAAAATCACGCGAAGTCATTTCCTTGCCTCGTTCATCGAGAAGCACCACCACATCGCCCGATTGAATTGTATTAAGAAACATCTGCCCCTCCATCTCCTTTTGTTTGTCCTGCGAAAGCCCCTTGGTAGTCTTCACATCGGGCAAAATCTTAAACTCAAACGGCACATAATGGCTCAAACGCTTAGTATATTGCTCAATTCCCTCTTGCAAATACTTCGCATTAGTCTTCCCTATCGCTAATAATACAATCTTCATATATATAAGAATTAGGTTATATACAATTATTGTTTACTTAAAAATGTTGCTATATCTTCAGCTTCGGGCATTTGAAGAGTTTGGCGAATAGTGCTTTTTCGCTGATATACAGTACGAATAGATTGTTGCGTAACCACACTTATCTCTTTAGTTGAGAAGTTCGCTTTAAGAAGACAACACAACTGAATTTCTTTTTCATTGAGTTTTGTACAAAATCTATTGACTAATGAAGTATAGAAACTATCGTAAATATAATCTATAGTATGATATAGGTCATCCCAGTTCAATAAAGAATCCACATTCACCTCTTGGTTGCTTATCTCTCTCATTCGTTTTAGCAATGTTAAATTTGCGGATGTGGGATTAGAGGTAGCCAATCTTATTATTCCCAACTGTTGAAGTAATATCTTCTTGAAAAAACGATCATCTTTGTTATCATCTGCTGCATTCGAGGATTCTGATAAGAGTTTGCGTAGTGTATCAATTTCCTCCTCTTTCTCAACGAGTTTACTTTTTCTATTACGCAACCATAACAACAACCCCATTATAGAGAGAGACATAATGAATGTCAAAACCAAAAACAGAATCTGCTCCTTCTGTCTTTGTATTGTTATTTGCATATTTTTTTCTTCGAGTTTCCAATTAGCCTCTCGTTTGGCATCGGTAATCTTTTGGGCAATCATCGCCTTGTCGCCAAGGCCATTGACGAAGAGTCCCCATTCTTTAACATCAATACTCGAGGTCTCGGCATAATCCAATATCAATTTCACTACTTGCAAATAACCAGCTCTAGACAAGTCTTTATCGAATGTTTCATCTTTGGTTGCCTGAGCTAACTCAACATAATGACGAGCCGTCGAAAGATCTTTAAGTTGCAGATAATACCATGCTAATGATGCATATGACAGAGTCTCCTCTGTCGGATTATTTCCTCTATCATGTTCAAGAACTAGTTTGCGAATCTCAATAGCCCGTCTTTGGTCGCCTACAGAGCTTAGTATGTCGGAATATGCTGGAAGTGCAAGTCTCCACATCAATGTAGAATCTTCAGCGTCCTTAACAAGTTTAAATCCTTCATCGTAATATGCTATTGCTCCGTCCGTATCACCATTGTAGAATTTGACTACAGCAAGTTCATGAAGTTTTCTAAATGAACGTATAGAATCTTCTGTACTCATGCGTTGCAAAAGATAGTGTTCCATTTTTTTATATTCACTATCCAATACGAGAAAGTTGAGGAGAGTATATAGACATTTATCATCATTGGGATACTTTGCAAGGTATTGCTCCAATATTTCATACGCCTGAGTCTTTTTCCCAGCCCACCAGTAATGACTCGCAACAAGTCTTGTTGCTGTCATTATAGTTGTGGTATCTGTAGGTTCATGTGCCTTGTAAAACTCCAATGCCTCCACAATTCCTACATCTTCACTCAGCGAGGCTCCATCATTTTCATGTTGTAAAGCCAACCTTATGCTATCATCAGCTTTTTGTTTATCATTGCTATATGCAGAACAAGAGATAATCAATGAATATAGACATAGCATATAAATCATTATTCTCATATCTTACAAATTTAAATTTCGTTATAAAATTACTAAAATTTTACGATATTTTTCTTCAACATATAAACGAATATAATGCATAGATCGCCCCAATATAAACTTTTTTCATTTTGCTCACTTGTAACTCATTGATATTCTGCTGTATTTAAGGTTGACTTGCAGTTCATAAAGTCCATAATATAAAATGAGGATAAATGACTTTTTGGGTACTTTTGCCGTAGATAATAACATTTAAAAACTACATTTATGAAAAAGATTTTACTACTTATCGGGCTTGTTTTAGTACAGATTTCAGCTTATTCAAGGAATACTATTTCCGGAAGAGTTATAGATGATACGGAAGGGACTCCTCTTATAGGTGTTACTGCTTCTATTCTTGATGACAGCGGCAAAATTGTAATGGTTACAACATCAGATATAGATGGCCGTTTCACTCTTAAAAATGTTAGTAATGGAAATAATGTGATACAGTTTCAATATATTGGCTATAAAGAAGAGCGAATAGATATAACTAATCTTGACCGGGATGTAGAAATGGGAGATATTAGATTGACTATTTCTGCTGAATTATTAGAAGAGATTGTGGTTGTAGCTGATGCTGTAATTAAAAAGTCTGACAGACAGATGATTCTACCGACTCAAGAACAAAAGAAAGCAGCCACCAATGGCATCACCCTTTTGCAGCAAATACCTATATCCCGAATTTTTGTGAGTCCTATGGATAAGACTATTAAAACAACTCTAGGTGAAGATGTGCAGTTGCGAATAAATGGTATTGTAGCCACTAAAGAAGAGGTTAGTGCCATTTGTCCGACTGATGTAATAAGAGTGGAATATCATGACAATCCAGGGTTAAGATACGGAGGCGTTGCTGCAGTCCTTGATTATATTGTAAAGAAGAAAGAGAATGGAGGAAACATAGCAGGGGATTTCACAAATGGCATTACACATTTTGGATATGGCGAATACAATCTTTCTGCAAAGTATAATTGGAAAAAGTATGCCATAAGTACAGTTGCTTCGTGGCAACGACGTGACTTGGAATGGACTAGAGAGAACTATGAGAATTTTGTTTATCCCGACTATACAATTCATAACATAGAACTTGGAGAGCCGACAAGGGTAAAGTTTGACTATATGGACTTCGCCATCAACTATAATATAACTAATGAACATAGTGTATTAAATATTGCACTGAGGAGTAATTTTGATGATAAGCCAAATGCCGTAACGGATAGAAATAGTACCCTATATCAAGGCGATAAAATATTTAGTATTTCGGATAAACTACAACAGTGTTCTTATATCCCATCGTTGGACATATACTATCAGTTGAATTTGAAAAATGACCAATATCTATATTTTGATATTGTTGGGACATATATCAATAGTAGAAGTAATAGGCAGTTTTCAATGTTGGAAATTGGCATAGAGGATAATACCCCTACAATTATCTCACAAACTGAGGGGGATAAGTATTCAATCATCGGTGAAGCTATATATGAAAGACCTCTTGGCAAGGGAAAAATGACTGCCGGTGTTAAGCATACACAGGCATATATGAATAATATCTACGATGGTAATGTTAGCAGTAAAGTAAGTATGAATACTGCTGAGAGTTATTTATTTGCAGAATATAATCAGAAGATAAATAGATTCACATACACGCTTGGTATCGGAGGTGTAAGGACATGGCATCAACAGGGTGAACTATCCCAAGAGAAATATATATTAAGACCAACTATTACTCTCTCATACAATACCCCAAAGAATTTCTTTTTTAGATACAATGCCTATATGTCCGGCTACTCACCATCACTTTCCGACCTTAGTGATGTTACTCAGGAAATCGATATATATCAGGTGCGTCGAGGTAATCCTAATCTACGTAGTGTATCATTTGTATCTAATAGTCTAACTGCGAGTTGGAAATGCAAGTCTGTAAGTATAGAGCTATTCGGGCGATATAGTTATGACCATAATCCTATTATGGAGGAAAGCCTATTCGAGGGCAACCGCTTCGTAAGAACAATGGCCAATCAGAAGGGGTTTCATAGGTTGAATCTTCAATCAACAATCCAGATATGTCCCTGGAAAGAATATATTACGATAAAATTGAACCCATTCTACAATAGATATATAAGTAAAGGGAACAATTATACATATACACATTCAAACTTCGGCTTAAGAGGCAGTATTGTCGGAATGTACAAGAATTGGGCAATAATGGCAGAGATGAACACAAGCCAGCATGATCTTTGGGGTGAGACATTAAGCAGAGGAGAAGCACTGCACTCTATCGCAGTCGGTTATAATCACGACAAGTTCAGTATACAAGGAATGATACTGAATCCATTTACAAAGAGATACGAGCAGAGTGTAGATAACTTCTCCGAATTGGCTCCATATAAGCAGTTGGCATATTCAACACAACTAAGTCAGATAGTAATGTTTAATCTTTCTTTTAATCTCGATTTTGGGGTGCAAAATAGTAGTAGAGGAAAACGAATAAATAATAGCGACAATGATTCAGGAATATTATCAGGAACAAAATAGTTTTTGTATAAAAAAGATAATGTGTAAATATATGTCATTAATTTTAATGTTAATTTATATCGATATTGAAAATATTTAAATAATTTTTAGAACTCATTGTGTGATAATGCTTACCTTTGCAGAAAATATATAAAGATTATTGATATGAAGACTAAAGATGAATTGATTGATGATTTGTTGACATTGGCATTTGCCGAAGATGTGGGCGATGGTGATCATACTACATTGAGCACAATCCCTGCCGATGCAATGGGAAAACAACGTCTTATAGTAAAAGAGACAGGTATTATTGCTGGTGTCGAAATGGCTCGCAAGGTGTTTGACAAATTTGACCCTGAGTTGAAAATGACTGTATTTATCAATGATGGCACCGAAGTGAAGCCCGGAGATATTGCATTTGAGGTTGAAGGACGTGTACGCTCATTATTGCAAACTGAGCGTGTGATGCTTAATATAATGCAACGCATGAGTGGAATTGCTACTGTAACAGCTAAATATCAAAAACTCCTTGAAGGCTTGAAAACAAAAGTGCTTGACACTCGCAAAACAACCCCGGGATTGCGTATGCTTGAAAAAGAGGCAGTACGCATTGGTGGTGGTTGCAATCACCGTATAGGATTGTTTGATATGATTCTTATTAAAGATAATCATGTGGACTTTGCCGGAGGAATTAAAGAAGCGGTTGAGTCGGCAAAAAAATATTGCAAAGAAACCGGTCGCGACCTCAAAATAGAGCTTGAAGTGCGCAACGAAGATGAAATAAAGCAAGCACTTGAAGTGGGTGTTGACCGTATTATGCTCGACAACTTCACCCCTGAACGCACACGCGAAGCTGTTAAGATGATTAACGGTGCGGTTGAAATAGAATCATCGGGCGGTATCACTATCGACACACTCCGCGCTTATGGTGAATGTGGTGTTGATTTTATTTCAGTAGGAGCATTGACCCACTCGGTGAAAGGATTGGATATGAGTTTTAAAGCTTGTTAAGATTACTTTTTAACAGCAAGCATCTTTTCGATACTGAAGCCTACGAAACTGTCAATCAGTTCGTGGGCTTTATCTTTTAATTTCTCGATTGGGTTGCTGGTGGTTAAACCTATAACGGTGGCTCCGGCAGCCATACCGGCATCAAGGCCTTGAAGTGAATCTTCAAATACGTAGCAATCTTCGGGGCTGCACCCTATTCTTTCTGCCGCCATGAGATAGCCTTGTGGGTGAGGTTTTGATTCGGTTACATCTGAACCGGTTATAACCGCATCAAAATATTGTCGGAATGACGGATATTCAGCATAAAGAGCATTCATCTTTACATCGTCGCTACTGGTAACTATCGCTGCAGGAATACCGGCATCGTTCAACGACTTTAGAAATTCAAGCACTCCGTCGTATATAGGATAACGAATGTTGTGTTCAAACTCATGAACACGATTTATAATATCTTGATGTAATTCCTGTGGATAATATGTGTTGAGGATTTTAAACAACGCATTCCCTTTTATAACAAGAGCAAAGTTTTCAATGTGGGTAGGATATATCTTTTCGATATCATTCCAAAAATCAGTGTAAAGTCCCTCACTATCAATCAATACGCCATCTAAATCAAATAATACTCCTACTTTTTTCATTTTGAATTGTTTTATTTTTACGCAAAATTAATACTCTAAATTGCAACTATTGCACTGATTTGAGTTAATTTTGTAAAACTTAAACAAAATCATGGCAGAAAATAGAACAAATACGCCTATTACCCTCGGAACCGAATCAATATGGAAGTTATTGATTCAGTATTCAGTGCCTGCAATTATAGCGAGTGTGGCTACGTCGTTATATAATATTGTCGATAGCATTTTTATAGGACAAGGTGTGGGTACTATGGCTATATCAGGATTGGCAATTACATTTCCATTGATGAATCTCGTAATTGCATTTTGTGTGTTTATTGCAGCCGGTGGCGCTGCGATAAGCTCGATATATTTAGGCCAGAAAGATTATTCGCGCGCTACCGATGTACTGTCAAATGTGGTGAAGTTAAGCATTATTCATTCCATAATATTCGGTGGTCTATCATTGATTTTCCTCGATGAAATATTATACTTCTTTGGAGCTACTGACGCCACAATAAAATATGCACGGGAATTTATGCAAGTTATCTTGTATGGCACCCCTATCTCATATTTATTTATCGTATTAAATAATTTGATGCGAGCCACAGGCTATCCCAAGAAAGCAATGCTATCAGCTTTGTTGTCGGTGCTAATAAATATTGTTTTAGCTCCAATATTTATTTTTGTATTACAATGGGGTATCGCCGGAGCCGCATTAGCCACAATATGTGGTCAAGCAGTGTCATTAGTGTGGCATATATATCATTTTTTGTCAAAAACGAGTTTTGTGCATTTCAACCGCTCGCATAATAAATTATCATGGTCAATAATCAAGCATGTTTATTCGATAGGGTTATCACCATTCTTGATGAATGTGTGTGCATGTGTAGTTGTAATTTTTATAAACAAAGCTCTATTGGAAACAGGAGGAGACCAAGGTGACTTAGCAGTGGGTGCATATGGTATTGTCAACCGTGTGGGAATGTTATTCGTTATGATTGTGTTTGGCATCACTCAAGGTATGCAACCCATTTTAGGTTATAATTATGGCGCAAATAAATGGCATAGAGTTAAGCGCACTCTATATATCGGGCTATATGCCGGGATAATAATTACAACATTAGGATTTGTAGTAGCCGAATTAGTTCCACAAGAATTATCAGCACTATTTACAACAGATAAAACTCTTATTGATATTTCAACCACAGGATATCGAATTAGTTTTATGTTCTTTGCCGCTGTTGGTGGTCAAATAGTTATTCAGAACTTTTTCCAATCGATTGGTAAGCCAATGATTTCTATATTCCTATCATTGACTCGTCAATTAATATTCCTTATCCCTACCCTATTAATTTTTCCTCAGATATGGGGCGTTAAAGGAGTGTGGACAAGTCTTGCCGTATCAGATTTATTAGCATTTATTATTGCCGCTATTACATTGGCAATAATAATGCGTAGACAAAAAGATAAACAACTCATTTAATTATGATAAAAGATTTACAACTTAGAGTAGCCCCTGAGATTGCATATGAAGAATTAAGACTTTTAGGATATGTATCAACGATGTTGAAAGTTGATGCAAATTCAATAAAAAAGGTGCAGATAATAAAGCGGTCAATCGATGCTCGTCAACGAAATGTAGTTGTAAACCTCTCTGTTAAAGCATATATAAATGAGCTACCTTCAAGCAACTCGTTAATAACGCCAATTGAATATCGCAATGTCGCCGATAAAAGACACGTTATAGTTGTCGGAGCCGGTCCGGCAGGATTGTTTGCGGCATTACGATTAATAGAATTGGGGTTATGCCCTATCGTATTGGAGCGTGGCAAAGATGTCGATTCTCGTCGTCGAGATATGGCTCGAATAGCACGAGAAAACATTGTTGACCCCGATTCAAACTATTGTTTTGGCGAAGGTGGAGCCGGTGCATATTCTGATGGGAAGCTTTATACCCGCAGCAAAAAACGCGGCTCGGTAGATAAAATCCTTGCAATATTTCATCAGCATGGAGCCTCTCAAGATATTTTAATTGATGCTCATCCTCATATTGGAACTGACAAGCTACCAAATGTGATCAAAGCAATGAGAAACACGATTATAAATTGTGGTGGAGAGGTGCATTTTTCAACAAGGGTAACCGATTTGTTAGTGCGAAATGATGAAATTATTGGAGTTGAGAGCCATGACGGCCGTTGCTTTAATGGTCCTGTGATTTTAGCTACCGGACATTCGGCAAGAGATGTATATTATCTATTAAACGAAAAAAACATAACAATTGAGCCAAAAGGTCTGGCTGTTGGTGTGAGATTGGAACATCCACAACATTTAATTGACTGCATACAATATCATAATAAGAACGGCAGAGGAAAGTATCTACCCGCTGCTGAATACTCTATGCTTACGCGCGTTGATGGCCGTGCCGTATATTCATTTTGTATGTGTCCCGGAGGTTTTATTATTCCGGCAGCAAGTGATATTAATCAAATGGTGGTTAATGGTATGTCTCCGTCAAATCGAGGCACAAAATGGGCCAACTCCGGAATGGTTGTTGAAATTCTCCCCGAAGATTTGCCAGAATACGAGCAATATGGAGTATTGAAGATGATGAAATTCCAAGAGGATATTGAACGAAAATTCTTTGAGGCAAGTAATCAAACACAAAATGCTCCTGCGCAACGAATGGTTGATTTTGTAGAGGGGCGTGATTCGAAATCTTTACCTCCAACTTCTTATGCCCCAGGCATACATTGTGCTCGAATTGATAAATTATTACCTCAAAAAGTCTCGAAAAGATTGCAACAGGGATTTAGGGATTTTGGACGAAAATCTAAAGGATTTTTGACCAACGAGGCTATTTTAATTGGAGATGAGACGCGAACTTCGTCACCGGTTCGCATTCCTCGAGATAAAGAAGCCTTAATGCATGTCTGCATAAAGGGATTATTCCCTTGTGGAGAGGGTGCAGGCTATGCCGGAGGAATAGTATCAGCAGCTATTGATGGAGAGCGATGTGCCGATGCGGTTGCTCGGTATATTAATCCTTCCTTGAATGATTAATCTCCTGCGTTAATTTCTGAAAGTTCTTTCATTTCGCTATATTCATTCCAATCGGGATCATTCTCACAATATATCGAAATTGGTAACAATTCAAAGGATGCAAGAGCATCATTGATTTTACGCCCAAAAATGTGGGTGCTAAGTGTATAGAAAATCCAATTACGTTCATTGTCACCGGTATATATTCCGGTAAGAACAGCAACAGGATCTTTCTTAAATTCGGTTTCAAGAGCTTCTTGAACCTGTTCCATTAAAGAAGACGTTTCATAATCAGGCATACCCGATGAATCTCCATCATATTTCCAAGTAACCTCAACTCTGATATTAAAACGTGGATTATTGCGGAATTTATCTACATCACGGCGTCCTGTTACCATAATAAGGTTGCCATTTTCACTTTCAGTTGGCGATGTCCACCAATCACTTATTTTATTCATAATAACTTTTACCTTTATTTTATTGTTCAAAGTTACTAATAGTTGACTAATTTTCAATGATTAGAGCTAAAAATTTGTTGAGTTTGAGAATATTCACTATCTTCGCATAATAAATATATAGCAGAATATGAAAAAAATATTTTTATTTGCGCTTATACTTGCATCAGCAATATCAATATATGCACAACCAAAGCATGAAATACGTGCGGTATGGCTTACTACTAATGGCGGTTTAGATTGGCCAAAAGGAGAATATGATGTCGAGACTCAAAAAGAAAACCTTTGTGAAATCCTCGACAAATTAGCTGCAGCTAATTTCAACACAATCATATTTCAAGCGCAAGTAAAAGGTGACGTTTTATGGGAGTCTACAATTCAACCTGCCTATCGATATGTAACCGGAAATGGCGCCAAAGGATTAAGTTATGATGTAAGTGAATTTGTCATCGAAGAATGTCATAAAAGAAACATGGAATGCCATGCATGGATTGTACCCTATCGTATTGGCACAACATCTGATGCTAACAAATATAAAAGCAACTCAGTTAAGCACCCAATAACGACACATCCCGAATTATGCGTTGAGTATAATAGTGCCTACTATCTTGACCCCGGGTTACCCGAAACTCGTGAATATCTTTTAGATGTATATCGCGAATTAATTTCAAACTATAATTATGATGGTGTGAATTTTGATTATACTAGATATCCCGGTTCTGATTTTGATGATGCTGATTCATACGCAACATATAATCCCGAAGGATTACCTAAAGATGATTGGCGACGTCAAAATATTAACACATTTATCGCTGAATTTTATGAAATGGCCAAAGGAATCAATCCCGACATTAAAGTTGGTGCAGCTCCAATAGGGACATATAAAAATGTATCTGGCTATGGTAATATGACTGCATACGGAAGTGTATATCAAGATGCTTGCCAGTGGATGCAATCGGGTAATCATGATTTGCTTATCCCTCAAATGTATTGGAATGAGAAAAATGGTTTCTCTCCCAATATGTCAACATGGGTTACAAACTGTGATGGTCGTCAATTGGTGATAGGTCTTGCTCCATATAAAATGGTAGATGGCACAAATGATTGGGAGACATCTGTAATAACAGATCAAATTGAAAAGATTAGAGCACAAAAAGGTACTTCAGGAGTTTGTTTCTTTCGCACCGACCATGTAATAGATGATTCTCAATCTAAAATAGCCGATTTATATAGTGAGTTGCAAGATAATTACTTCAAATATCCTGCTCATATCGTACCGATGGACTACAATGGAATCACTACACCAAATGCACCAATAAATGTGACACAAGAATATGTAAATGGACAATATATTATATCTTGGGAAGAACCTTCGCTCGATGTAGAAAACACCCCTATAAAATATTATTCAGTATATCTAAGCGATGGCAATACTGTCGATTTAAACGATCCGCAACAAGTTGTTGGCCACATTGTAACTGACACAGAATTCATATATGATTCTGATGATCCCGGTTTAAGATTTGCCGTAACCACATTTGACAAAAACTACTACGAAAGCGATCCGGCAATTTCTCAAAATGCAGGAATGGAAGAAGAATTGAAAATCGACTCTAAATTCTATTATGCAAACGACATGATACACATATCAGGTACTACAATGATTAACTACATTGAAGTCTATTCTACAACAGGTTATAGAATGATGTATATCCCTGTATGTGGTCAAGAAGCAACTATTTCATGTGACGCTCTACCAAGAGGAGTGCATATTGTTCGTACCACTTACCTTGATGGCTCGAACTCTGTTAATAAGTTTATGCGATAAAAATTGTTGAGTTAAAAATCATTACCTAATTTTGTAAAAATATTTAAGTATAATATAATGGAAATTACAGGAAAAATTATTGTTGCACTCCCCGAAATGTCGGGTACTTCAAAAGCAGGCAACCCTTGGAAAAAAAGAGAATATGTACTTGAAACCCAAGAAACATATCCTAAAAAAGTTCACTTCGACTTCTTTGGCGAACGCGCTGACCAATATCCTCTTGCTGTAGGAGATATGGTTCGTCTTAGCTTTGATATTGAAAGCCGCGAGTACAATGGTCGATGGTTTACTAGCATACGTGGATGGAAAGCAGATAAAGTTGATGCTTCTGCGCCTACTGCAGGGGAAATTCCTGCACCTCCTCAAGTTGTAAATAGTGAAATCGCACCTCCTCCTGCAATTGGAAGCGATGACAATGATGATCTACCATTTTAACTCTTATTGAGTTATAACCCAACAACAATAAAACAACAAGCGTCATAATCATTGATTACGACGCTTGTTGTTTTATAAATGTGTATAACCGTTTTTATACATATCCTTTGATTATGCCTCGTTTAGAATTGCGCACAAACATAATTATTTCATCACGTTCTTTTGTAGCGGGCAATTCTGCCTCTATGCGTTCTACTGCATCACTTACATTCAATTGAGACAAATAAAGATAACGATATATCTCTTGTATTTCGCGAATTTGCTCATTAGTAAATCCTCTACGACGAAGCCCTATTGAATTTACACCTGTATAAGATATTGGCTCACGTGCAGCTTTTACATATGGAGGAATATCCTTGTTCACCAATGCACCACCTTGAATCATTACATGTGGACCAATGTGACAAAATTGATGAATTAACGTACCACCACCTATCACAGCAAAATTATCAACAATAACTTCTCCTGCTATTTGTGTAGCATTTGAAATAATAACATTGTCACCCACAACACAATCATGAGCCACATGTGAATAAGCCATAATCAAGCAGTTACTACCTACTACTGTTTTTCCTTTAGAAGCTGTGCCTCTATTGATAGTTACACATTCACGAATAGTAGTATTGTCTCCAATTATTGCCAATGTCTCCTCTCCTTGAAATTTCAAATCTTGAGGAATGCCTGAAATTACCGCACCTGGAAAAATTGTACAATTTTTCCCGATACGAGCACCTTCCATTATTGTAACATTACTACCTATACGAGTCCCCTCGCCTATCTCAACATTATTTTCTATCGTAACAAATGGATCAATTACAACACTTGGTGCAATTTTAGCACCCGGATGTATATATGCCAATGGTTGTTTCATAATATATCTAAATTGTTTTATTTATTCTTTATTATTTGAGCCATAAACTCACATTCAGTAACAACTTTTTCACCAACAAAAGCGTACCCTTTCATTACCGCACATCCACGACGCAATTCAGTCATGAATGACACATGGAATATCAATGTATCACCAGGTACTACTTTCTGACGGAACTTAACATTATCTATCTTCATGAAATATGTTGAGTAACGTTCAGGTTCATCAACAGTTCCCAATACTAAAAGCCCACCGGTTTGAGCCATTGCTTCTACCAATAAAACTCCAGGCATAACAGGCTCTTGTGGGAAGTGTCCTTGGAAGAAAGGTTCGTTGGTCGTTACATTCTTTACGCCGACAATATAGTTATCACTTTTTTCGATAATCTTATCAACCAAAAGGAATGGGTAACGATGTGGGAGCAACTCACGAATTTTATTATTGTCCATCAATGGAGCAACTGATGGGTTATATACCGGAGCCTGAACATCTTGACGTTTAATTTCTTGACGTATCTTTTTTGAGAATGTCGTATTAATAGAGTGTCCGGGGCGAGTTGCTAAGATTTTACCCTTTAATGGACGTCCAATCAATGCTATATCACCTAAAACGTCCATCAATTTATGACGAGCAGGCTCATTGTCAGATGTTAGAGGTTTGTTATTAATATAGCCAAATTCTGACACATTCTTTCTTGGCACATTCATTAAATCAGCAATTCGGTCAAGCTCACTTTGAGGCAATTCTGAATCATATATTACAATTGCATTATCAAGATCACCTCCTTTAATCAAATTCCCTTTTACTAATGGTTCGATTTCTCTCACAAAAACAAATGTACGACTAGCACTAATTTGAGAAGGGAAATCGGACAATTTATCTAATGTTGCGAATTGATTGGTCAACACTGGAGAATCAAATGCGACCATGGTATCGATACTAAAATCGTCATCAGGCAATACTACAATTGACGCTCCTGTTGTATCATCTCTAACCTCAATCTTTTGCTTAACAATATAAAAATCCTTATCTGATTTTTGCTCTTCAATTCCCACTTCAGCAATTTTTGTACAATATTCTATTGCACTACCATCCAATATAGGCAATTCAGGAGCATTTAGTTTTATCAAACAGTTATCAATTCCGGCTGCATATAATGCTGCTAAAGCATGCTCAATAGTACTCACCACTACCTCTCCACGAGAAATTACTGTGCCACGAGTTGTAGACGTCACAAATTCGGCCAATGCATCAATCGTTGGTTCTCCCTCCAAATCAATACGCTGAAATTTATAGCCATGATTTTCAGGAGCGGGACAAAAAGTTGCTTCAATTTCTAACCCAGTGTGTAAACCTTTACCTTTAACACTGAATGCTTCTTTTAATGTAGTCTGTTTCATTTATGATGTGATTATATTATTCTTGTTGTTTCAATTTCTTTTCCAATTCTTTCACTCGATTATTTAAATCACCTAAGTTTTTAATATATACTGCTTGACGCATAAAATCTTTTGCATCGGTTGCAGGATAACCCATAAGTCGACTACCCGACTTAACATTTGAAGGTATACCCGATTGAGCTCCTATCGACACCTTGTCTCCAATTGTGATATGTCCGGCAACACCTACTTGACCGCCAATCATACTCCATTGCCCTATCTTTGCCGATCCTGCGACACCCGCTTGGGCTGCCATAACCGTATGCTCTCCAACTTCAACATTATGGGCAATCTGGATTAGATTGTCAAGTTTCACACCCGATTTAATACGAGTACATCCCATTGTTGCTCGGTCAATTGTTGTATTTGCTCCAATCTCAACATTATCTTCAATTACAACATTTCCTATTTGAGGAATTTTATTATACCCTTGCTCTGTGGGTGCAAATCCAAATCCATCGGCACCAACAACTGCGCCTGAGTGAATTACACAATTTTTTCCAATTTTACACCCTTGGTAAATCTTAACCCCCGAATAGATAATAGTTCCTTCACCTATTTCCACATTATTACCAACATAAGCTTGCGGATATATTTTCACGCCATTACCAATAACTACACCATTTCCTACATAAGCAAAAGCTCCAACATATGCATCATGAGGAACTTCAACTCCATTTGAAATATAGCTTGGCTGTTCCACTCCAGTGGGTTGAGGATTCATAAGTTTTGACACCATATCAAGCAATAACGCAAGTGTAGCATAAGGATCTTCTACCTTAATAAGTGTTGCCGAAACTTCATGTTCTGGTTCAAAGTCATTTTTAACTAATACAATAGATGACTTTGTCTCATATAGATAATGAGTGTACTTGGGATTTGCCAAAAATGAGATAGCTCCAGGATGACCTTCTTCAATCTTAGCAAATGTTTTGACCGCTACGTTACCATCTCCTACAACAATTCCTTTTACGAGTGAGGCGATTTGATTAGCTGTAAACTCCATAAATAATAATCAAATATTTTGATGATAATTTTAATTTACAAAGATGCTAAAAAAATCTCATATTCACATTATAAATGTGTCATAAAATTGCTTTCATAGGCAATATCTGATTGTTTGCAGATTCAACTAGCAAGTGCAAAAATAGCAATTTGTTTGAAGAATTCCGTTTTAGGGGTTGAAAAATTTAATTTTTTACGAGGTCTATTGTTTAATTTTTTTGCCACATTTTTAATGTACTTGTCGGAGAAGTCATT
>JAZNGZ010000020.1:0-2509 GCA_045576735.1 Muribaculaceae bacterium | reverse complement strand
TTCGGCTCGCTCGCCTTGGGTAAACAAGGAGGTGGAGTATTTTATCCAATCGGGGCGCACGCAATATATCATCCCGTACATCATCGATGGCGAGCCGTTTGCTCAAGATGAATCAAATGAGTGTTTCCCTCCGGCCTTGCGTGATCTCACTGCCGATAATGAGTTGTTGGGCATCAATATGAACGAACTTGGGCGTGATGCTGCAGCCATTAAGGTTGTGGCGCGAATGTTCGGGTTGCGTTTTGATGTGTTGTGGCAACGCTATGAGCGCGAACAACGTCGCAACAGGTGGTTGGTGGTTGGTGGTGCATTGCTTTTCGCTGTAGTGAGTCTTGCCATTGGTGGATATATCTATCGCAATAATTTGGAGTTGGATAGAACTATTTGGAAAATGTATGAAAATCAATCACGATATGTTGCAGAAAAGGCTATCGCATTGACAGACGCCGACGAATCCTACACTGCCCGATTGTTGTGCTTGGATATATTACCTCGCGATATTAATAACCCTGATCGACCATATACCTCCGAGGCTGAAATGGCTTTGCGATACGCTTGTGAACATAATTCCGGCACATTAAGAGGGCATACAGGTTTTGTATACTCAGCCAACTTCAGCCCCGATGGGAAATATATCGTTTCGGCATCAGGTGATAGTACCCTCAAAATATGGGATATACAAAGTGGGGAATGTATCGAAACGCTTGAGGGGCATACTCATTCTGTAGAATCAGCCACCTTCAGCCCCGATGGGAAATATATCGTTTCGGCATCATTGGATGAAACCATCAAAATATGGGATACACAAAATTGGGAATGCACCAAAACGCTTGAGGGACACTCTGAAAATGTAAAATCAGCCACATTCAGCCCCGATGGGAGATATATCGTTTCGGCATCATTTGATAAAACCCTCAAAATATGGAATACAAGAAATTGGGAGTGTATCAAAACGCTTAAGGGACATACAAATATTGTGCGTTCTGCCTCATTCAGCCCCAATGGAGGATATATCGTATCAGCATCAAATGATAGTACCCTCAAAATATGGGATACACAAACCGGGAAATGTATCAAAACATTGGAAGGTCATACAGAAATAGTAAACTCAGCCAACTTCAGCCCCGATGGGAAGTATATCGTTTCGGCATCAAGCGATAATACCATCAAAATATGGGATACACAAACCGGGAAATGTATTAAAACGCTTGAGGGACATACATTATGGGTAAACTCAGCCAACTTCAGCCCCGATGGAAAATATATCGTTTCGACATCATTCGATAGAACCATCAAAATATGGAGTACTGAAAATTGGGAATGTATCAAAACGCTTAAGGGGCATACGGGCGTAGTAAATTCAGCCACATTCAGCCCCAATGGGAGATATATCGTTTCGGCATCATTTTATAAAACCCTCAAAATATGGGATACTAAAAATTGGGAGTGTATAAAAACGCTTGAGGGGCATAAAAAACCTGTAAAATCAGCCAACTTCAGCCCCGATGGGAAATATATCGTTTCGGCATCAAAAGATGGAACTATCAAAATATGGGATACAAAAAATGGGGAGTGTATTAAAACGCTTGAGGGACATAAAGATTGGGTAGAATCAGCCACTTTCAGCCCTGATTCCGTTGGGAAATATATCGTTTCGGCATCGAGGGATAAAACCATCAGAATATGGGATACACAAAGTGGGGTGTGTATCAAAACGCTTGAGGGACATAGAAGTGATGTAACCTCAGCCAACTTCAGCCCTGATGGGAGGTATATCGTTTCGGCATCGAGGGATAAAACCCTCAAAATATGGAGTACTGAAAATTGGGAGTGTATCAAAACGCTCGAAGGGCATAAAGATTGGGTTAGGTCAGCCACCTTCAGCCCCGATGGAAAATGTATCGTTTCGGCATCATGGGATTACACTATCAAAATATGGAATACACAAACTGGGAAATGTATCAAAACTTTAGAAGGTCATACATATGATGTAAACTCAGCCACCTTCAGCCCCGATGGGAAGTATATCGTTTCGGCATCATTTGATAAAACCCTCAAAATATGGGATACAAAAAATTGGGAGTGCATAAAAACGCTTGAGGGGCATACAGGTCGGGGTTGGTCAGCCAACTTCAGCCCCGATGGGAAATATATCGTTTCGGCATCGTTGGATAAAACCATTAAAATATGGGATACAACCTATGGGGTTTGTGTAAAGACGATTGAATGCAAATCTGATTATTTGGATGCCACTTTCAGCCCGGATGGAAGGCAGATAGCCTATGCAACAGGTAGCAAAATTAATATTATAGAGTTCCCTCCTTTGCAGGAATTGATAGATGAAACGCGTGAGCGATTTAAAAACAGAGAATTGACCCCCGAAGAACGACGTATGTATTATTTGGAATAGAGAGTTGAGGGGTGAACTACGTCGGAGGGAGGGTGTGTCAAAATTCCGGTAATACTCCTCAGTCAGCAGTGCTGACAGCTCCTCTAATTTAGAGGAGCA
>JAZNGZ010000019.1:0-54274 GCA_045576735.1 Muribaculaceae bacterium | reverse complement strand
TAGACAAGGTTACTATGGACTTTGCCTTCTTTGCCATTGCCTTTAATATCAAAAAAATGTGCTCAAAGATTGCCAAAGGGCTTAAAAATGGAGAAAATCTCACATTTTTCTCTCAAATCATATTTTTTAACCGCTTTTTGGACTCCGTGAATCGAATATTCTGCAAAAAAATGAAATTTGACGATTTTACAGATTTTCGAAACCTTGCTACTTAAAAAAGAAACTGTGTCAAAATATAGTATTTTGACACAGCCCCTTTTTATTGATAAATACCCAAAACTGAGCTACTCACCCATGAGCACCTTATAGCTTCTTAAAGCAACGAAATAATATTGCCACCAATCTAAAATCAAACCTATTGTATCAACTCTCTATTCTTCTATTGAGAGACTCCTCTCGCCATTTAACGAAATTGGGTGACTTAATGCGCACTAGGGGTACCATATTTATGGCTACTAGAACACATTCAATAATAAAGCGCCCCGGAACTCCGAGGCGCTTTATTATCTTAAATACTCTATCTATTTGATAGAATTATTTTCTTCTATTTATTACAAACTTTTAACAATATTAGCTATTTGAGTATCTTCTGGGGCAAATTGGAGATAACGTGTAAATATTTCTTTTGCTTTTGCCATATTCTTGCCATTGTAATAATAAACTCCTAATGAACGCAATACGTTTTTGTATACATCTTGCGCTTTTTCAGCATAGAATTTGTCTGAGTCAAGAAGTTCCAAAGATTTCAAGAAATACTTTTCAAAATCAGTTGTATATTTACCTTGTATTTGATAATACATCAACCCTGCTGCACGAGCTACGTATGGAGAATTTGTAACTTCGACAGCTTTGTCGATTGTTGAAAGTGCGCGAGTTTGTAGTTCCGCTTTCTTAGCAGCATCAGGCTCAACACTTGCTTTGTCTGCCAAAATTGTTGCCAATAATCTATAGTCGCTATCTTTAGGACTTTCAGTTAACTCAATGTATTTTTCGGTGTAAAGCAATGCATTATCCAAATCATTGTTTGATTGATAAATACTTGCTAATGATTTATACGCAGAAATAGCAGTAGAATCTAATTCTATAACATTTTTATATGAATCAATGGCAATATTGCGAAGAGCAACTGCATTTGCTGTATCTACTTTTGCATAATTCTCTACAGTATTAGCATAGTAATAGTAGTCACCAATCGAGTGGCTTTGTATTTCAGGATATTTATCAAAGAATGCTTTACCATATTTATAAGCTTCTGCATAATCTTTAAGATCTGACTTTGAATAGAACATAATACGTTCCATCACAAATGGTGATTCGGATTTTGCGGCAGCAGCTTGTGCTATATCAAATGCTTCATTATATTGTTTACTTGCAAATAGCAAAACTGCATAACGTTCTTCATCTTCTGTAAAGTGACCGGGCATTTTGATATATTTACCATATTCTACTGCAGCTTCATCATACATTTTTTGATTATAAAGTCTTTCAGCCAATTCGCGTTGAGCAAGTGCCGAATTTGGATTTGTAGCCAAAAACTCTCTCATACTAGAAATTGCATATTCAGGATTCAATTTTTCATATAAACTTGAATATTTAACAACTGTATAAGCACTACCACTATTGCGTGCAAAATTAATTGCCATATCATACTGAGCAGCAGCATCACCCAATTCACGGTTGTTAGTAGCCTTTACGATAGTAGTATCACCTAAGAAAAGATAATATGCAGGTTCCTCAGGATTAGCCTTATAAGCATCTTTTAATGTTTTATCGATATTTTTACGATAAGCATCTTTGTCGGCATCATAGTATGCACGAGCTACATCAATAAGTAATTGAGCATCTTTCTTACCAAATTTTTTCGCTGTTTTAATATAATTTTCAGCTTCTTTTTTGTTTCCTTTTTTCAACTCTAATGCCGCAAGACCAACATAGTTGTATGCATAGTTAGGATTAGCTTCGATACCTTTGTTGAAGTATTCGAGTGCCTTGTCTAATTGACGATACTTAATTGCAAGTTGACCAAGATAGTAATAAGATACAGCTTTATCGGTGTCTGCATCATTTAATGTACGTTCAAAAATAGTACGAGCATTAGCATATTGGTCGGCACGATAATATTCGATACCATCTAAATAGCCTTGAGCAGAAAGCCCTAAAGCGCAACTCATAAATAGAGCTAACAAAAATTTAACTTTCATCATCTTAAAATTTAATATTATTTAGTTTACTAGTTTATTCTATCTGTAAATATCTTTCTATTATTGTTCCGGTTCCACTAATTCGACGATTTGAGGTTGAATTACTGCCGGCATAATTCCTGTTTTAAGTATTATTTTTTGTCCATTTCTACTTGTCACAAATGAGTAAAAGCCATGTGACAATGTTCCATTTTGACTAGATATTATCATATAGATTTGTCGGAACAATGGATAACTACCATCATATATATTTTGTTGATAGGGTTTACATGCCACTGCCGAGCTATTTAATACTCGAAGGACTTTAACTGAGTTATCAAATTCGGCGACTGTACTAGGTGCTTCATCTTCTATTTGCTTAGTCAATTCTTCAGTTGAAATATTCTCCTTCATATCTGTTGTTATCCAACTGACACCAATAACTCCTATAGCATTTTTGTGTTGTTTTACGGCATCAAAAACACCTTGTATTGAGCCTTGTGCAAAAACATTTTCGCCAAATTTTTGACCATTCATTAATGAATCGCGCATATATTGCACAGTGCTTGAACTCTCATCATCGAAAACAACCTTAATTTCACCGGTCTTATTCGGCTCAATTTCATTCCAATTAGTAACTTTTCCTAATAGGATATCACTTAATTCTTGTTTTGAGATAACTTCAATCGTATTTTCGGGATTAACAATTAGTGCAAGTGCATCAACAGCAATCTTACACGATTTAACACTATAACGTTTTTGTGTCAAATAAGCTTTTTCTTTGTCTGTAATATCTCGTGCTATTACTATCGCTTTTGTTTTCCCTTGCAACAATGAATCCATCGCATCTTGTTGTGGAATAAATCGTGCTAGAATATGAGCTTTGGGATAAATGAATTCAAAAACATCTATTTCTTGTTGCATTATATTCTCAAAGCTATTATCACACATCAATGTCATTGTGCCACTTGTGCTTGTCGTCCCTTTTGAGGATTTGCCGCTACTACCTCCGCAAGAAATAGCAAAGACTGCGATTAGTGAAAATGCGATATATTTCAAAAATTGTTTCATTAAGTTTAAATTTAGCGGGTATAGTAATCGTTTCCTTTGAAAAATCTTATTGCACGGAATATACCGTATATGACTAAGACTGCGCCTACAAGATGCTTTATCCACTCTAATCCAGTGCCATCGAAGCCGTATGGGAAGCGAAATTCGCCGAAGTCAATCCAACCGGCTAACCACACTCCCATGGCAATATATATAGTAGCCATAATTATGCCAAAAATGAGCTTGAACATCTTTCCCGGGCTAGGCATTGTTTCACGCGCACTTGGAGTGCGATGACGCTCAATAACCACATCTTGTTGTTTATTATCTTCTTCGTTAATTTTATTTTCTTCCATAACTCTTGTCATATTAATTGTTAAACAAACGAATATATAAAAGATTTTATTATTTAGACTCTCATTATATATTTTAGTTTAACAACACTCAAGAAGTGCCTGTTGTTTTGCAATATTGACACAAAACAAAACTAGCCACAACTTGCGAGTGTAAAGTTAATCAAAAAAAACGATAATATATACATTTTCCTCTTACATATTATAAACAATTAACAATGCCCATAGATTAGAATCAGTTTTGCGCTCTATTTTTTGCGATTTTGAGGCGGAGTAATTAAATTTGCATTTTAATTTCAATAAGGAAACTTCTATAATTTCTCACAATAATGACCGCACCACTTGCCGAGCGTCTGCGTCCACGATCGCTCGATGATTACATAGGGCAAACTCACTTGGTGGGTAAAGATTGCATACTGCGTCGCATGATCGACTCGGGCAATGTGTCGTCGTTTATCCTTTGGGGACCTCCCGGAGTGGGAAAAACCACTCTCGCACGCATTATCGCCAATACAACCAAATCAGCTTTCTACACGTTAAGTGCTGTGCACTCGGGTGTGAAAGAGGTGCGCGATGTGCTCGACCAATGTAAGGCCGATGCTCGAAGCATGTTTTCACAAGGACGCCCCATTTTGTTTATCGATGAAATTCATCGGTTCAATAAATCACAACAAGACAGCCTTTTGGGTGCAGTGGAAAGTGGTATAGTGACTCTTGTCGGGGCAACCACCGAGAACCCCTCTTTTGAGGTTATTAGGCCGCTCCTTTCTCGTGCTCAAGTATATGTGCTCAAACCTCTTGAAGCTCCTGAACTACAACAACTTCTCGATAGGGCTTTGACCACTGATGAGATTCTTAAAAAGCGTGACGTAAAAGTAGAAAGTACCGATGCGCTTTTCCGATTTTCGGGTGGTGATGCACGCAAATTGCTCAATATCCTTGACCTACTCGAAAAGTCTACTGCCCAAGATGAGGAAATGGTCATAAATGACCAGCTTGTGACAGAGCGATTGCAAGAAAATCCCGCCGCATACGACAAAAATGGAGAGATGCACTATGATATAATTTCGGCATTTATAAAAAGTGTGCGCGGAAGCGACCCCGACGCGGCGATATATTGGCTCGCACGCCTAATTGCAGGAGGTGAGGACCCTAAATTTATTGCACGCAGATTGGTTATTCTTGCATCTGAAGATATAGGACTCGCCAATCCCAATGCATTGCTACTTGCCAATGCCACTTTTGATACAATACACAAAATCGGCTGGCCCGAAGGACGCATTCCTCTTGCAGAATGTACCATATATCTTGCCACATCGGCAAAAAGCAACTCGGCATATATGGCTATAAATCAGGCGTTGCAACTTGTTGAGCAAACAGGCAATCTGCCAGTGCCACTACATCTTCGAAATGCTCCAACAAAGCTAATGAAAGAAATGGGCTACGGTCGTGACTATAAATATTCACACGACTATCCCGGCAACTTTGTGCAACAACAATTTATGCCCGAAGAGCTCGGTCACCCCACGCTATGGAATGCCTGTGACAATCCCTCTGAAGCAAAAATGAAAGCCCTCAACGACCAACGTTGGAAAAAATAGTTATCTCCTACATTATTTATTTATTTCTCGTAGCTTTATTCTCAAAAAAATATTGAGAAATTCTATTCTTAGTGTCACAAATCGCAATTTTGTTCGTCTAACTTACAAAACCGGTTAAAATTTATGTTTAATTAAAGAATAAATAATGATGAAAATAAAGAAATTTGTAATTATAGCACTTGTGGCATTCGCGAGCGGCATCTCAGCTCAAGCAATCACTCTTAAGGAATTTATTGCGAAATGTGATACAATTTGCAATGTGACACCAATTAAGCTCACTAGTGATATGGTGCCTAAGTTAAAAGAGGAAAAGGTAGAAGAAATTGTCTTTTTTAAAATTGATAGCATAAATGACGATACCAGACAAACTGTAATAGATAACGTTAAGACAATTACAAAAACGGAAGATATGCTTGCTATAAAGCACAACGAAGACGACACTGCTGTGCAAGTGTTTATTCAACCCCGAGGTGAGAATGTGGAAATGTTAGTTACGGTATTTGATGATCAAGATAGTGTGATTGTTTATTTATTTGGAAGTGCCGAAATATTACAACAAAATAATTTAGTCAACATTGGTGGCAAAGACATTATTAAAGATGGCCTAAAAGAGAAGGAACAAGAACAACAAGAATAGATGGATTCAAGCGCATTTAAGCGCCTCTTGTTACCTCACTATCGACGAATGTATGCAACGGCAATGACAATTCTTCGCAATAGTGATGATGCAAGCGATGCAGTGCAAGAGGCTTTTACCCGACTGTGGGAAAAGCGCGACGACCTACCGAACATTGACAACCCCGAAGCCTATTGCGTTACAACTATTAAACGCATTTGCATCGACCGAATAAGGCGAAGCACCCTGCCTATCAACGAAGTTACAGAGGATACCCTCCTGATTTCAGATGATAGCGATGAGCTGGCCGACAATCGAGAGTCGTTACAGTTGGTAGCACATCTGATGAATAGCCTCCCGGAGCAACAACGATATGTGTTGCAACTACGAGCGTTCGATGATTGTTCTCTTGAAGAAATAGAGTCGATAACCGGGCTGACGGGAGTGAACGTGAGGACTTTATTGAGTCGGGCTCGTCGCCGAATGAGAGAATTATTTAATAGTAACAGTTAAAAGTCATTACAACAATGAAATGTAAATACGACATAGATGAAATAAAGAGATTGCTCGACGCCTATTATGAGGGCAACACCTCTATTGAGCAAGAAAAGTTGTTGTGCGACTTTTTTGCAACGGCAACCGATATACCTGCCGAGCTCGAACCCGACCGGGAATTATTTGTCACTCTACAAGCCGCAACAGAAACGGATATTGACATTCCAAGTGACTTGGAGCAAAGGCTAATATCTCACATCGACAAGCTTGAAGCAAAAGGAATACATAGTCGCAAAAAACAGATAAAACCATTTGCCGTAATTTCGGCCGCTGCAAGTATTATAATTCTCTTTGTAATTGCTTTGAGATTTATTCCCGGCGAGCAATTCCCCGATGAGCAAAGTGGTGTTACTGCTATGATAGAAGAGTCTGAGGAGGCTGATGGACAAAATGAAGTGGTGGATGTTGAGCAAAATGATGACAATGAGGAGTCAGTTGAGGAAGCTACAATTGAACCACCGGTTGTTACTCCCAAAGAAAATGACAAGAAGTTGGCTCAAAAAACAATAACAGCCAATTCGAAAGTTAAGACCAAGAAGAAACGAGTAAAACGCAATAAGGTGTTTACTCCTCATAATCACAAATCGATAAGTGACGAGAAGTTGGCTTACGAAAACACCGAAAAGGCATTGCTTTTGCTCTCTAAAAATCTAAATAAAGCCCACGAAGGGCTAAATAAAACCGAGTCGACAATCAACGAAGTTAATAACACTATAACAGATATAATATAATGAAAACAATAAAATATTTACTTATAGCAATAGCTATTATCTCCACAACAATTCAAGCCAAAGGGCAGGACACTATTTATGTCGATTGGAGCGAATTGGAAAGTTTAGAAGGATTAGAAGGTTTAGGACTAAATTCATCATACAAACTTCAGTTTGACACTATTAAAATGGCATCTCTTGAGCAGTATAATGAATTAGCTTCAAGACTTCAAGAATATTATATTGCCTCGAAATTTCCTCCAACATTTGAACCTATTTCAAATTATAAAGGAGTGACAAGTGTGTATATCTCAAGTGCGATGTTCAAGAATTTTGGCTCAAGCATGATTGGTGACCCTCGCATAAGCTCTATCGCCGGTAATCTTAACTCTATTGAAATTATTGAGTGCGATAATAAAAAGTTTGTGTACACAATAAGGAATTATGTCAAGAAAATCGTAGAGGGATATGGCCTCGAAACCCTTGCGAGAATAAATGATGAAGGCGAAAAAGTTTCGATATATGGATTATCTTCAGGCGAAAAAATCACATATGTATTAATGTGTGTTGATGACGATGATGAAATAACAATCATTTCAATGAGTGGAGAAATTCCGCTCGACAAAGTAGGGGAATTAGTCAATTCTAAAAAGTAATATTATGCGACCGGCACCTAATTAGAGAAATTTTTCAACAATTAGGTGCTTTTTCTATCAGAAAGTTAGTTTATACAATAGAAAATTATTAAATTTGCCACCATAAACTAACAACAAATAAAAAATTGAAATGAAGAAGCACAATTTTTATGCAGGCCCCTCTATTCTTAGTGAATACACAATTAAGAATACCGCTGAGGCAATTATGAACTTTGCCGATACCGGTTTGTCAATCCTTGAGGTGTCACACCGTAGCAAAGAATTCACTGCTGTGATCGAAGAAGCAGCTCAATTAGTAAAAGAATTACTTGAAGTGCCCGAAGGTTACCACGTTCTTTTCCTCGGTGGTGGTGCAAGTATGCAATTCTGCATGGTGCCTTTCAACATCTTGAAAAAGAAAGCTGCATACCTCGAAACAGGTACTTGGGCTGTTAATGCTATCAAAGAAGCAAAATTATTTGGCGAAGTTGATGTAGTAGCATCTTCTAAAGACGCTAACTTCTCTTACATTCCCAAAGATTTCGTAATTCCTGCCGATGCAGATTATTTCCACTTCACTACCAACAACACAATCTTCGGTACTGAAGTACGCAAAGACATCGACTCTCCTGTTCCCTTGGTAGCTGATATGTCAAGTGATATTTTCTCTCGTCCTGTTGACGTATCAAAATATGATGTAATCTATGCCGGTGCGCAAAAGAACCTCGCTCCTTCGGGTGTTACTATCGTGATTGTTAAGGAAGACGCTCTTGGTAAAGTAGAACGAGCTATCCCTACAATGCTCGACTATCGCACTCACATCAAAAAAGGTTCAATGTTCAACACTCCTCCGGTGTTGCCTATCTACTCAGCATTGCAAACACTTAAATATTATAAGAGCCTCGGTGGCTTGAAAGAAATCGAAAAGATGGACGTGGCTAAAGCTACTAAACTTTACGATGCTATCGACTCAAGCAAATTGTGGACCGGTACAGCTGCTGTTGAAGACCGCTCAATCATGAACGTATGTTTCGTGATGAAACCTGAATATGCTGAATTGGAAAAAGAATTCGTTGAATTCGCTACTTCTAAAGGCATGGTTGGTATCAAAGGACACCGTTCAGTGGGTGGTTTCCGTGCATCAATCTACAACGCACTCCCAATGGAAAGCGTAGATGCTCTTATTGCAACGATGAAAGAATTTGAAGCAAAACACTAATAACACATCTATAAATTATGAAAGTATTAGTTGCTACCGAAAAACCTTTTGCAGCAGTTGCTGTTGATGGTATTCGCAAAGTACTCGACGAAGCTGGCTACGAACTTGCCCTTCTCGAAAAATATAGCTCAAAACAAGAGTTACTCGACGCTGTTGCCGATGCCGACGGCTTGATTATCCGTTCCGACATTGTCGACCAAGAAGTGCTCGATGCTGCTAAACAATTAAAAATCGTGGTTCGTGCAGGTGCTGGCTACGACAACATCGACCTCGAAGCTTCAAAAGCTAAAGGCGTTGTTGCTCAAAACACTCCCGGACAAAACTCTAACGCTGTTGCCGAATTGGTATTTGGTATGACTGTGATGGCTGTTCGCAATATGTATAATGGTACATCAGGTACTGAACTCAAAGAAAAATCAATCGGTATCCATGCATTTGGTCAAGTGGGTCGCAACGTGGCTCGCATAGCTAAAGGTTTTGGCATGGAAGTGTCGGCTCTCGACCCTTATTGCCCCGATGAAGTTATCACCGAAGCAGGTGTTAAACCTATCCACTCGGTTGAAGAACTTTATAGCACTAACCAATTCGTATCACTTCACATTCCTGCCACTGCCGAAACTAAAAAATCAGTTGGCTACGACCTCGTGAAATTGATGCCTAAAAATGGTGTTCTCATCAACACTGCACGCAAAGAAGTTATCGACGAAGAAGGTCTTGCTAAAGCGCTTGAAGAACGTCCCGACATTAAATATGTTGCCGACATCAAACCCGATAGTGCTGAAGAATTGAAAGCTAAATTTGGAGATCGCGTTTTCTTCACTCCTAAGAAAATGGGAGCTCAAACTGCTGAAGCAAACATCAACGCAGGTATCGCTGCCGCTCAACAAACTGTAGCATTCCTCCGCGACGGTATCAACCGCTTCCAAGTAAATAAATAGAATCACGAGAATAAATAATATTAGAAACTGTGTCAAAATATTGTTTTAGGCACAGTTTCTTTTTTTTAGTATTATCTACTATTTTTAATCAAAATCAAATTCGTTCTCAACGGAAATTTGCATCCCATGATATTCGTCATCACATAAATATCTCTTATCTCCAATTATAGAGGATTCTATTAAAGAATCAGGCAAATCATTCAAAAAATAATATTGTATATCGCTAGATTCTTCTTTGTGTTGTTCTAATATATGAGTAGAAGCAATATCTCGGTATATATATAGCCAATCTTTAGCTCGAGTTAATGCGACATATAAGCATCTCCGTTCTTCCTCTATTGAGTCTTCGCCATTTTGAATCGCGCGACTTGTTGGGAAAGAGAATGTTGAAACATTAACAATATAACATAATGCTGATTCAAGCCCTTTTGCAGAATGAATCGTTGAAAGAATGCAATGATTTTCCTCTTTACCGCTATTCTTTATCGTAGTGTCTAATTGTGGATCCAGAACATATGCCGCAACAAATTCACTGATACTACTAGAAGATAATGCTACATCTTGTAATATGGGGAAATCTTCTTTTCTCCAATTCCATTCATCTCCATAAATTTCTTGCAATCGTTTTTTCATTATATGGAGGGCTTTAGATATAGATTCTGATGGATTGTATTGTAAATCAGAAATCGCAACTAGTGTCGAAGATATTTCTTCTTGCAAATTCATTTCCATCAGTTTATATAGGCACTCATCTAAATTTTCTTCTAATATTAAATCTCCAATAATTTTTGATGCCGTTATTTCGCCAATACCTTTCCATAATTTCAAATAACGCATCCAAGCAATTTCATCTTGATAATTTGAAACTATTCTCATCGGAGCTACTACATCACGAATATGCCTTGACTGCATTAAACCTGTCCCTCCGAAAATTCTATAAGGAATATCTTTACGGATACATGCAGCTTCAACTTTTCTTAACCCCCATACACTTCGAGCTAGAACCATATTGTCTGAGAACTTGTAGTTTAAAATATTAACACTTTCCAAAATCTTGTCAGTTATATTGTTTGCCTCTTCCCATTCATCTCTCCAATGTACTATTTGAGGCATTAACCCCTTTCCTCTATGAGCTATTAATTCTTTTTCATATTTAAGTGGTGATTTTTGTAACAACCAATTAGACAAATCAAGGATCTCTTGTGTAGACCGATAATTTAGAGTAAGTTTACATACTTCAGAGTCTGGAACAATTTTTGTAAAATAATGAATAGAGTTAAAATCTGCGCCTCTGAAGCCATAAATAGATTGTGCATCATCTCCTACACAAAAGAGTTTACAGTTTTCATAAAAAGAAGATAGCAGTTCATATTGTAATGGATTTGTATCTTGCATTTCATCTACTAGGATATAATCATACATTGAATTAATGTAGTTACGAACTTCTATATTACTTTTTAATGCCTTTGAAACTACATTAAGAATATCATCATAATCAAAATACTTTCTAGATTCTTTATAGCAAATATATTTTTTTATAATTTCTTCGTATATGCTTTTATTCGCTTGAATGTAACTATTTACATGCTCATCATCAGATGATGCATTATCAAATATTTTTTTTCGAATAGCTTCAGACATATTACATTTAGCATTCATTGCATACGAATATACGCTTAAAATCAATTTCGATTTTAATGTATTCCCTGATTTATCTTTTAAATTCTTGCCACAAATCAATTTAAAACAACTTTCTCTATCATCTTCATCGATTATAGTATAGTCATTTTGGCGAAAAATCGAAGGATTATTTTTTATAATTGACATGCACCATGAATGGAATGTTTGTCCAGTTAATCCTTCTATTTGAATTGATTTTGATTGAGCCTTTATTCGTGAAACTATTTCTCTCGCTGATTTTCTTGTGAAAGATAGAATCATTATACGAGAAGGAGAAATGCCATTTTGTATTAAATGTTTTGCTCGTTCGATAATTGTTCTTGTTTTTCCAGTACCAGCACCTGCTAATACAAGCAAATGTTTGCCATTATATGTTACAGCATATTTTTGTTGTTCATTTAATTCTTCCACAATACTAAATTTTAGGATTTATAACTTCATTTACAAAGTTAGCAATATTATTCATTACACATCAATAATTCTCGTTTTTTGTTTCTATATAAGAAATCCGACACCCAATAAGCATAAATTGCCGATGGAATAAATAATAGATTATGGTTTTCAACATTTGATTGACCTAACTTTGTTTTAGTCGTAACAATAATTTTTCTAATATTATTATTTTTATCCAAAAACTTAAATAAGGATTTCAACTCCGTTGGTTTGTCAAAATATCTGTCACTCCACTTTATTTCAGCGAGAGAGAATGGCTTTTGAGTGACAGGATCTACCCACACAATATCTACCTCTCCTTGTTCGCGACCTTTAATCCAATTAGCATAATAAAAATCACTTTTTCCGCCTTGAATCCATTGGGAAAAAATCGCGGTTTCTACCATACTGCCAATAAAGTCATCGTCGTTTGTTATTGGAGAGAATAATGCACAGCGCAAAGATGGATTTGTCAAATACACTTTAAACGATGTAACACGTTGCATTCGTTTTGCATTTTGGTCGATGCGATTAACAACCTTAATTAAAAAAGCCGCCTCTAAATATTCCAAATATTTTTTTAATACATCTTTTTTTATTCCGGCTTCGGTTGACAATGATTCATATGAAAATTCATTGCCCGACCGGAAAGCAATATGAACAAAAAGTTTATTTAACTCTTGAATATCAGTTATTCCATATAAACTTGGCAAATCGCGTAATAACACTTTGTCAATAATATCATTTTTGATATATTGTCCGGGATTTAACCTAATCTTTTCAGAGAAAACAACTTCTGGATACCCTCCATAGTTAATGTAATCAATAAACAATCGATTTAATTCATCAATATTAATCGTATCATATGGAGCAATACCATTTGAACATTCAACGATTATATTATTAAGTTTTTGCAAGTCAAGATATTCAAAAAATGTCAATGGAGGAAGCATAAAGTCAGTAAATCGACCAGCTCCACTTTCATTGCTTTTCATTTTTAATGCGGCAGCTGCCGAGCCCGATGCAATAAATTTTGATGTGCGATAAGTATCTACTAATGATTTTAGATGAATCTCCCAATTTTTTAAATATTGAATTTCATCAAAGAATACATAAAAAACATCACTATTTTCATCTTGTTTTAGCGTTGAACGTGCATCAAGAAATAAATCCTCCAATGATATATTGTTATATATTGGGGTATCTATTGATATATATATAATTTTATTGGGAGCTATGCCACTATCAATCAGTTGTTTTATTGTGTGGAATATCATCACAGTTTTACCAACTCGGCGAGGCCCCATCAATATAACTGCTCGTCTCACTGTCGTGTCAGAGACTAAAGAGTAAAACTCGTTCAAATAGGCTCTTGGTGGCATTTGATTGTAATCAGAAGGAATTGCCCCCTTTGTCCACCATGGATTATCAATTGACAGCCTTTTTGTTATTTGTTCTTTTAATTGTACACTAAATTTACTCATAAATCGATAACTTAATGGCGCAAAAATAAGAAACTTTACACTAAAATGCAAATTATATACACAATAAGCGTAGTTAAAAATGCTTATTATGCACATAATTGATGTAAAAGAGGGTAATAATGTGTATTATATTGCGCTTTGTGCATGTAAATACACTTCTATTTTATATCAAAATATTATTGTAAGACATATTATCCCTCTATATTTGCATAAAATAGAAGAATAGCAATTGCTATTCATAATGGCCTATTATATATTATTATATCAACGATAGTGCGAACAAACAAATAATTACTTTATCTTTTATATGTGAAATGTTTTATAATTCCGTTACCACCAATACCATTCGATTGCCATGGGTGTCGAGGAGGCTGAGCCACATTGAGCCTGTGGGGGTGAGGCGGTGGAGGGTTGTTTGTTTTAACTCAATAGGTGAGTCGTTAATTTTTAGTGAGGCATTGGGGAGTGGGCCTTCGGATAAGTTTTTTGTGCCGGGATTGAATGATATGTGGTCGCCTGAGATGAGGCTTCGCACTTCTATTGTGCCGTCGGTTGCAATAGTGAAGATTGTGCCGGGCGTGTCGTAATACATCGATAGAGTAGGTGAAAGAAATCGGCATCGTTCATCGAGCAATTCTTGACTGAAATCATATTGAGGAGTGTCATCTTTGGTTACTATAACATCGCATTTCAATCGCGCACCTTCTACATTGATTGTAACCACAGCGTCGCCTTGTGCAAGAGCTTTTACTACGACATTCGCACCCTCTACTCGCAATGCGACAACCTGCGGGGCATTCGTTACGGCTGATATAACGGAGTCGATATTATCCACATGCAATGTAGCCGAATCGCCCACTTCGAGATTGAGCGATGACACGCTCAACGATGGTCGCAATCGCTCTACCGGTTCATCATCGTCACTACAACCCACGCACACGACAAGCATCAATAGGCTGACAAATAAGTTTGATATATATTTCAGATTTTGCATCATTCCACAATCTTTATTTTCAGTTTCCCTTTAATTGTTGTTGATTCAAATCGCAATTCATGTTCTCCGAGCCCAAGCGTGTTTGTTTCGATTGACTCGCTTTCAACTGCAACACCATCAATTGTCCAAGTGGCATTGGCGGGGATATATGGTGAATATAAGTCGATTTTCTTGTCGGTCGAAATGGAATAAATGGCACGCAAAGGCATTTTCACTGCATCTTCGTCATATTCGGGATAATAGGGTGTGGTTGATTTCTCTCCCCAAATATAATCGACGAGATGAGGAAAATCCACATATGGGTTACGATTATATTGCACTTGAAATATCACATCATTTCGATGTCGTTCCACCTCGCTCACCGGGTCGAGCGCATGCCATTGCAACAATAGTTTCTTTGAGTATCCGTTTAAAGTGGGATATGCTCCATCAAGGAAGAAATTCACACCTTGCCCTGCCCATTGAGCAGTGGAGTATACTGTGGCCATATACATAATGATGCGGGCAAAATCGCCTTCATATCCACGAGGAGGAGAATACACATTGAGAGGAATTGAATTGATGTAAATCCACCCGGTTGCCCACACTCCATTTGAATAAATTGTGTCGACAACTTCTCCCGGCATATAATCTCTTTTATATGTAGGCACATCGATATTGCATGGCAATATGTTGTATAAATCATAAATATAGTTAGGCTCAGTCCACCACGATAGGTCTACGATGTGATTTATTGTCATATTTGCCGGTGAGGAAAATTGATCGGAAGGGAATACGACGTGATTGGACGAAAAGCGGTCGAGCACACTGCCATCGGCATTAACATCACTTTGCCTAAACACATTCCACACCTTATCGGCCTCAACATATTGCGAAGGACAAAATTCTTTGTGAAGATATTCTTTTAATTCCAATCCACATTTGCCGGCAAATTGATATTGATACTCCTCTTGAGCCGAAGCTGTCAAATGGAGGATTGAAATGACGAATAATATCGAATAAAACCTTTTCATATTCACAAAAATACTGAAAAAGATTGATAATTGACAACAATTAATTATCTTTGTTGACATAAATCACATAAAAAATCATAGAAGATGAAAAAAGTATTATACTCATTAGCTATTATGGCATTATCACTTTCAGCATTCTCATGTGGGAGTAGTGACGATGAAAAAAACGCATCAGCAAAACCTGCTGAAGTGGGTAAAGTTGAAGCTCAAAAAGTAGAAGTGGGCAAACCGGTAACAATGGAAACCACGACAAGAAAAATGAATGCTCTAATTGAGTATCCCGGAGCTATTACAATTACTGATACAAATGCAACAAAAACAATTCTATCAAAACTAACTCCTGCTCAAGGTGAAAACACTTATAATTGTGCAGTACTATTTACCGGCACATCTAAAAAAGGTAAAATTTGGAACATTACTCCCAAAACAATAAAGGTGGCTGTAGAATGGAAATATGAGAACGATGAAACTTCACTAGACACAGTAGAAGTAGAATCACAAAAACACAATTTCACTCATGCCGACGCTTCAAAAGGCGCAACAAAAACAATCACATATAATGTAATCGAATAAGCTCGACATTATTATAACGGTTTATAAGCCTATATAACAACAAAAGCGGAATAATGATTTCAACCTTCATTATTCCGCTTTAATATTTTTTGATGCAATGTTACTTTGAGAGCGTACGACGTGTTGGAGTTGCCGGCGCCGACTGCAGTAGTTGTTGCATTTCGGGAGACACTCGCATCACATCATCGGGCGACTTAGGACGGATGGCTTCAAACCATTTAAATTTAGGCAAGAAAAACAAGGATTTCTTTGCCAAATATAACGGAGTTACTGTACCACTCGACTGCGACCAAATTTTACATTTTTCCAAATTTTTCTCATTGAAGAACGCCTCGAGAAAACTGCTTTCGAGATTTACTATCTTATTATAGGTCGAGTCGCTTTCCATGGGCAGATATATAGCCTGCACATTCCCATTAACATTTAATGTTTTAATGCTTTGATTTTCAAATGTAGCATACATTTCTGTACCACTCATTTGGTTATAAAACTCACCTTCAACTAGTTCGGCTGCAAATCCAAAATCGGGAAGACGCGCCCAATCGGCTGTAGAATCGTTGAAATGAATTTCCACCACGTTTCCAAAAATTTGGCGAGTAGGCAAATGTGTGTCATCGGGGTTTCCACTCCATAGAATGGGGTGTTTGTGCATGAATAGCATTGAATCTTGCTGACGGAAAGTCATTGAATCACACACACCTTGAATATCCTCGCGATATATTCTCACGTTGTGGTTTGCAATTACGATATGAGAGGTATCCAACACTGCAACAGAAGTAGAATCATCGGGCTGAATACGATTAATAACACGGCGACCAATAATCTCATCACCATGCATATAAATAGGCTTTTCAGTGTCAAATTCTTCAGCTCGTGCACGACCTGTGACATAAGCACTATCAATAAGCTCGTTATAATATCCGTAATCTCCGGTTAATTTTATCTTTCGTTCATTATCAATCAGTGCCATATTGCCCTTAGCAGTACCATAACCCTCTCGACGGTCATAAAACAATGTATCACCCTCTAGCACTTTATCATCTTTTGTTGTCACGTAGGAATGATCATATAGATAGGCTATACGAGTTTCGGTATTATAAGTTCCATTACTTGTATTAATTCTACCATCCTTATTTTCAATTATAGACGGACTCTTCAATCGCGCCAAATGAGTGCGAGTGTTATATTCGGCTAAATCGGTGTAAATTGTACCGTCTTTACTCGAAATAATAGAACCGGGGCTCAATAATTGTGCTAAACCGGTTTCGGTATTATAATCGGCTTTATTCGTAATAATCTCAGCCCCATCCTTACTTGTGATAGTGGAACCGGGGCTAAGCAATTGGGCTATGTTTGTATCGGTATTATAGTCGGCAAAGTCGGTAACAATCACAGCACCGTCCTTTTTGCTCGTAATTGTTGATTGAGGGCTTTTAAGTTGAGCTATGTGCGTATTTGTATTATAATCAGCACTTGTAGTGCGAATAATTGCATCATCATTTTCGATTGTCGCCTCAGTTTCAATCGTCGCAACTCCTGATTTTTTATCGTAATTCATCTCTTCGGTGCGGATAATCGTAGTTTTTCCTTTAGAGCGACTTTCAAGCACCACATCGCCATATGCCTTAGCTTGCTCGGTTATGAAAGAATAGTGGCCTTCGTTGGATGTAAGTTTATTATCTTTATGAGTTAACACACCGCGAGTTGTATAAAATAGCAATTCGTCTTTGAAGTTATAATATAGCACATCTGATTCCAATGTACTACCTTTGTGTATCCCTTTAGCTTTTTTCCCGGGGAATGCAAATAGTTTTGCTTCCTCTTCATTCCCATTATAGTTAAGGGAGTCGCCATACACCTCAAGAGTGTCACCTTCCCACACATGAACATTGCCGTAAGCACTAAAAGAGTTTTTCTTATCGTAGAAGTGAGCACTATCACATGTCATATACATTTCGCCATGGCGAAACTTCACTTGCTTGGAACGTCCAATTAATACAAAAAATTCCGTTCCGTTACGACGCAATAAAGAGTCGGCTTCTTCAAGAAAGACTTTTTGTTTATCGGCATGGTCAGCGTCTTTAATTGTTGATTTTACCTCGTTTTTTTTAGAACTGTTGGTCGACTTATTTTGAGCCAAACCAACAAATGGGATAATAAAGGCTACGGCACACACTATCAACCAGTATGTACCGCTTTTTGCTATATTTATTGGCCTAAAATTCATCAATACACCCCTACTCTATTTTTTCAACCAATTGTATTTAAAATTACAATTTTGCCAGCCTTCTTCAATGCGTATGTAGGTATCTTTAATTTTTTCGTCAACCCATTTTTCTACAATTTTTTGTTTGGCAGCGACTTCATACATATCTTTAATTTGCTGGTAGTCATCCGATAGATTTGCTTTGTGTGCCTCGATGCGTTTAGTGAGCTTAGCAATCACAACAATATCCTTGTTTGTCTTTGGGTCTTTCATGATAAAAGGCTTTGAAATTTCACCGGGGTTCAATGTGCTTACTGCCTTAGATATTTCTTGGGGCAATTCGCTCATTTGAAAACGTATTGTACCGGTTTTATCATTCACCATAATACCCTTGTTGTTGCGAGTGTCTTTGTCTTGAGAAATCACAGAAGTAGCCTCTTCAAACGTAAACTTCTGAGCGACGATATCGTTTCTAATGGAGTCGAGACGGTTAATAGCTTTAGTGAGGTCTTTATCCGACACTTTTGGGCGTAATAATATGTGTCGAGTATTGATGCGGTCGCCACGTTTTTCAATAAGTTGAATAATATGATAACCATATTGCGACTCAACAATTTTAGACACTTTTTTGGTATCATTGAGATTAAATGCCACTGCAGCATATTCAGGATCGAGATTTCCACGTCCCATAAATCCTATTTCACCTCCACGCACACTACTACCCTGGTCTTCTGAATAAAGAATGGCCAATGTGGAGAAATCGCTTTCACCACTATTTACACGATTAGAATAGTCGCGCAAACGAGCTTTAACATCTTCAATCTCTTGACGTGGGATAACAGGGTTCAATGTCAAGATTTGCACCTCCACTTGCATAGGCACATATGGAATGCTGTCTTCGTGCAATGTATTGAAATATTTTCTCACATCAGATGGTGTTGTTTTCAAATCCTTTGACAACGAAGCTTGCACTTGCTGAATGCGAGATTGATTAGTCCATTGCTCCATCATTTCCTCTCTGATTTGAGGAATTGAGCGACGGAAGTATTCCTCAACTTTCTCTTTTGAGCCAAGACTGGCAATATAGTAATTGATACGGCTATCAACTTGTTGTTGAATCATCGAGTTTTGCGCTTCAATAGTATCGAGGTCGGCTTGATGAAGAAACAAACGCTCTAGAGCAATGCGCTCGGGAATGACACAATAAGGATCGCCATTAATAGGTATTTTCTCATACTGCATTTGTTGATACATTTCTTCAACTTCAGATTTGTAAATATATTGGTCACCTATGACCCATACCACCTCTTCGGCAATATTGTTTTGAGCGCTAGCAGCCATGGAAATTATGGCACCCAAAATCACACTGATTGTTATTCTTACTATTCTCACGTGAATATATTTTTGCATTAATCTATAATTCTACAAAATTACTTCATCTTTTTGAATAAATGCATCAATAAGATACTCTTATTTCATTTTTTTTGTTTTTTTGTGTTTTTCCACATGCGTTTTCGCCGTTTTTGAATTAAAAAAACAAGGTTAACGAGATTATCAAGTGTTTATCATATAAAAAAATCATCACAATTGCGATACAACAATTGTGATGATCTATATCTTAAGCAATAATAAAATTATTATTTATTTTTCAATTGATTAAGAACTTTTTGATTGATTTTTACCGAGTATTTTGTTTTAAGCCCTTCAATCCATTCTTTTTCAAGTTTACCTTGATAGTCAGAAGTAACAGCACCTCTCACATCGGCGGCTTCTTCGGGAGAAGTTAAAAGTTGACCTTGGTAACCAAAGTAACAATGCCATTTGCTCTTATCTGACGATGGTTTTTCGCCTCCAAATGCTACGTAATCAACGATTGCATTTTCGCCTTTAGCAGCAATTACTCGTTCCACTCTCACGTCTTTACGACCAAATTGCTGACGAAGAACATTTGCCACAGAATCAACAGCAATATCTTTTCCTTCTAAGAATTTTTGAGCCTCGTTCATGATTGAATCACTTGATGCGAAGATAACAAAACCCTTATATTTAGGAGCGGTCCAATTATCATATTTAGCTTTGTTTTCTTGGAAATATTGTTCAAGACCTTCTTTGTCTTTAGAAGCTTTTTCCCACACATTGCGGTTACTTATTTCATAAAGCAAAATACCATCGTGATACTCATTAACCAAGTTACGGAATTCGGGATAAAAATCTTCGAGGTGAGCATGTTCATATCCCATTGCAAAAATATCCATCTCTGTTTCAAGTGCTTTTTCTATTTGAGATTTACCAAATTCAACATCTTTAGAAATCACAATTGAAGATGAGATTGACTTGATAAGTTTTTTAACGGGGACGCTTTCTTTTCCTATTTTTATAATAGCCATATCACTATTGGCATATTTCGCGATAAATGTAGAGTCAAATGCACCGTTTTTCTCAAGGTATTTGATTAGTTTCTTATAGTTTTTTGAAACAACTTGAGGATTATGTTTAGCACGCATTTTCGCAGCCATTTCTTTTTGAGGAAGTAAACCGCGGTCGTCGCTATTAATTGACATCATTATAGCAGGTTTACAGTCTTCTATAGTACCAACGCCTTTGTCGGCCACGCGATAAATCAAGTGCCAACCAAATTGAGTTCTAACCGGTTTTGACACTTGTCCATTAGCTAATGCAAATGTTGCAGTTTCAAATTCAGGCACCATTTGTCCGGTTCCAAACCAACCTAATTCTCCACCTTGTTTACCTGAAGGACATTCCGACTCCATCATTGCCACATCGCTAAACGCAGTGCTTAATTCTTCGGGAGACTTCGCTGAAAGGACGTTATAAATAGAATCAATTTGATTTTTAGCCTTTTCTGCTTCCTCGGGCGTTTTGCCTTGGGTTAGTTTTAGGATATGCTTGGCATTTACTTGACCTGAAGCCGGACGACGACCATTTACCATTATCAAGTGATAACCGGCAAATGTTTCAACCACTTCCGACACGTCGCCTACTTGTGTAGCCCATGCAGCTTCTTCGAAAGCGTAAGGCCAACGGTTAGCAATAATCCACCCCATCAAACCTTCACGTTGATTTGTTGAATTGTCAGTTGAAAATTTTGCGACCATATCAACAAAAGTAGCATTTCCGGCTTTAATTTCTTTACGAATGCTATCGAGACGCTCTTTCGACTTTTTATTCTTAACGGGGTCTTCCGAGATATGAATCATAATGTGACTCACATTTACCTCTTCTTGCATACGAGTATACGCCTCGTTAACCAAGCGGTCGATTGTTGAATTATCTTGCAAATAAGGAGCAGCCAATTCATTGCGATGGCCATTAAATTCAGATTTAAAAGAAGCTGTAGTGTCGATACCATTTGCTATTGCATCGGCTACTTTTAGCTTATAAGTGACAAACATGTCGAGATATTCATCCACCGATTGTTTTTGAGTTTGCTGAGAGTTGTTTTTATTATAAAGATACTCAAATTCGCTCAGTTTCACATCTTTGCCATCTACGGTCATCAATACCGGATCGTTATTATTGGCCGAAGCACAAAAGAAAGTAGCGGCAACAAGTGCCAATGACGCTAAACGTTTTCTCATCGTTATTTGATTTAAATTTTTCTATTTCATAAAAAAATATATAGAGATATAACGTAAAACACTTAGGTTTTATTATATCTCTATATTATTATTTATACCATAATTCCGTTCTTAATAGAATTATGAAACCTGTTCATTATTGATGTGACGCACTATAGTTTGGTGCTTCACTAGTGATTGCCACATCGTGTGGGTGACTTTCGGCCACACCGGCATTAGTGATACGAGTAAATTTGGCAGTGTGGAGTTTTTCAATATTTTCAGCGCCACAATAACCCATACCTGCGCGCAATCCACCTAAAATTTGATATACAACTTCATATAATGTTCCTTTGTAAGGCACACGAGCGGCAATACCTTCGGGAACGAGTTTCTTTGTGTCGCTTTCGTTGGCTTGGAAATAGCGGTCTTTTGAGCCTTTTTCCATTGCTTCAAGCGAACCCATTCCGCGATAAGCTTTAAACTTACGTCCGTTGTAGATGATTGTGCTACCCGGAGACTCTTCAACACCGGCAAGCATACCACCAAGCATTACCGAATAAGCACCTGCGGCAAGAGCTTTAACAATATCGCCTGAGTAACGAATACCACCATCGGCAATCAAGGGCACTCCTGTTCCTTCCAATGCTTTTGCAACATCATAAACGGCACTTAATTGAGGCACACCTACACCTGCGATAACACGAGTAGTACAGATTGAACCGGGACCGATACCCACTTTCACACCATCAGCGCCATTTTCAACGAGATATTTAGCTGCTTCGCCTGTAGCGATATTACCTACAACTACATCGATATATGGATATTTTGCTTTCACGGCTTTCAACACTTCAACCACACCTTTAGTGTGACCATGAGCGGTGTCGATAACTATTGCATCAACGCCGGCTTCAACAAGTGCATCAACACGATCCATGCTATCACCGGTAACACCTACACCGGCAGCAACACGAAGGCGACCAAGTGCATCTTTACATGCGTTGGGTTTATCTTTAGCTTTAGTAATGTCTTTATAAGTAACCAAGCCAATCAAGTGGTTTTCACTATCCACAACAGGAAGTTTTTCAATCTTGTGTTGTTGAAGAATTTCGGCTGCTTCTTCAAGATTAGTAGATTGGTTGGTTGTTACGAGATTTTCCGATGTCATCACATCGTCGACAAGACGATTGAGGTCGTGTTCAAAACGCAAATCGCGGTTTGTAACAATACCCACAAGTTTATTGTCATTATCAACCACAGGAATACCACCGATATGATACTCTTTCATCATAGCAAGTGCATCACTTACAGTGCTTCCACATTTGATTGTTACAGGATCGTAAATCATACCGTTTTCGGCACGTTTCACTGCATGCACTTGACGAGCTTGCTCTGCTATCGACATATTTTTGTGAATAACACCGATACCTCCTTCGCGAGCAATAGCAATAGCTAATTGCGCTTCGGTAACAGTATCCATTGCTGCCGATACAATTGGTGCATTGAGCGAAATGTTACGAGAGAACTTTGTCTTTAGACTGACACAACGGGGAAGAACTTCCGAATAAGCCGGAATCAAGAGGACATCATCAAATGTGAGTCCATCCATTTTTACTCGATCTGCAATAAATGACATAGAAAAATATGTTTAAATTTTATTGCACGCAAAGATAATCATTATTCAGCAAACTGCAAACAAAATTGCGATAAAATCAATACTTCTGCAAAAAAACGCGCCTAAATCATCTGATTTTGTACTGAAATTTTGCAAGCGCAATAAACCTCCCCTAAAGGAATGACACAATGTTAATGAGAATGCCCCCAATATTCTAATCGGGTCAATGAATATCGAGAGGAAATTTGTCGGCTTGCCTATTTTTTACTTTGACATTGTTTTTGTGGTTAGTTTGTCCCTCGCCAAGATATTGCATTTATGCGAGTTTTAGTTAATTTTAGAGAATTAAAAAATGGTTATTCTTCGACCTTGAGTTTGGTTAACTTACTCTACTTTCTTTCTTTTGAGCTATTAACATCCTTTCTCATCATAGGCCTAGTTTTTTTATCATTATTAAATTCCACACTTACACCCAATCGTTCTAAAGCCTTTATCGCCTCAGCATTACCATATTGAGCAGCTCTACGATACCAATAAATAGCATCGTCAACATCCTTATCTATATTTATTCCTTCTTCATACATTAATGCTAAAAGACATTGAGCATCTGCATGCCCATATTGAGCACTAATTTCTAGATCCAGAAACATTAGAGAAGTTGAAGTAGCATAATTTTCATTTCTATCTTTTAGCCATTTCTTATTATTATATAAATCACCCAATGTAGGACGCGTCTCTCCATTATTAGTCAAATTGACAGCACGACTTAAATTCTCATACACATCCCAATAATCCTTATTTGAATAAGCATCTCGATAGTTCACCCTCTTCCACATATCCTCCATTCCTTTTCTATACGATGCATATGCATTTCCACCATCAGACAATTGAGACAAAATTTCATCTGCCCTTTCCGAATCATAAAAATATTCGCCGTGTTCCTCTTTATAATAGCAAAACTGTACAACCAACAAGTCTATTGCCTCGGTCATCCCTTGTGCTGCCGCTCTAAACAACCAATATTCAGCACGTTCAATATCCTGTGACACAACACGTCCAAACATATAATGTTCTCCTAGATAAAATTGAGCGTATGCATTACTTTTTTCTGCTGCTTTAGACAAATACCCTATCGCCTTTTCAGGATTAGGACTAGACATAAAATCTCCTGAATCATAAATTTCGCCTAATCGAAATATTGCAAGCCCAAACCCTTTGTTGGCAGATATTTGCAATAGACGTAATATCTCATCGCCATTAACATTTGAAGACGTTGAATTATCAATATAATAATCGGCTAAATAATATTGTGCTTCGGCATCACCTTTATCAGCTGCTTGTTTCAACCAATATTCCGCCTTTTCTCCGTTAGGCTCTACACCAATTCCATCGCGATAACACACTCCAACAACACATTGGGCTCTCACATGTCCCATTTGGGCAGCTTGCTCCCAATACCCAAATGCCTCAGAATATCGTTCAGCATCGCAATATTCCTCTCCTTTTAAATATAACTCATCGACCGGCTGTTGGGGCCAACCGGTAAAACTCACTATAAGAGCTAGTATTAATAATATATTCCTTAGCGAGGAAAACATCGACAATCCATATTAAAAGTGCCTTATTTCATCATTGCTTCGGCAAGAGCCTCCATTGCGGGGAGGTCGGTTTGTTTCATTGTTGAACGTATCGTCACCATTGGTTCCACGATTTCCACCTCTTTCATTTTACCAAGCATCTCTTTCATCACACGACCAGCCGATGGTGCCCACGAGCCGTTTTCGATGATACCCACGCGACGTTTTTGATATGCTTTGAGTTTGAGGTGATGCAAGAAGTCATACATTGGAGGGAACACATCGCCATCATATGAAGAAGCGGCCACTACGAGTTGACCATAACGGAATGCGTCCTCAACCGCCTCGGCCATATCTTCGCGACTCAAATCGGCCACTGCCACTTTCTTTGCACCTTTTTCTTTAAGCATTTCAGCCAATTTAAGAGCAGCCACCTTTGTTCCGCCATAAATAGATGCATAGGCCACAAACACACCTTCGCTTTCCACATCATATTTGCTCCATATATCATAAAGGCCGATATAATGTTCCAAATTTTCGCTCAACACCGGCCCATGCAACGGACAGATGCTCTTGATTTCCAATTCAGAGGCTTTCTTGAGCAATGATTGCACCGAAATGCCATATTTACCACAAATGTTTATGTAATAACGACGAGCTTCACAGTCCCATTCTTCATCGTGGCACAATGCTCCAAACTTACCGAAAGCGTCGGCCGAGAATAAAATCTTATCGGCATGGTCATATGTCACCATCACTTCAGGCCAATGCACCATAGGTGCCATGATAAATTGAAGAGAGTGAGCGCCAAGACTCAATTTTTCATATTCATTCACGGCTATCGTGCGACCGGTGAAATCAAACCCCTCAAAGAATTGAGGCAACATTGCGATAGCCTTTTTCGAGGCCACAACCTTTAATTCGGGATATTTTTCGAGTGCCGCCACGATATTACCGGCATGGTCGGGTTCCATGTGTTGCACAATAAGATAGTTGGGGGTGCGACCTTCGAGAGCCTCCTCAAGGTTAGCCCACCAATCTTCACTCTTGCGACGATCGACAGTATCCATCACCGCCACCTTTTCGTCGAGAATAAGATAAGAGTTATATGAAATCCCATTGGGAATAATATACTGACTTTCAAACAAATCGAGTGTAGTATCATCTACACCGATATATTTAATTGTAGGAGTTATATTTTTAATCATATGCTGTAATTTTATATTTGCTTGTCTATTTCTTTGATGCAAAATTACTCACTTTTTATTAAGTAACAAAAAAAATCACTGATTGTATCACTGCCAATCTATTTAATCCATCGGCTTCTGCCAAAATGGTGGCATGGTGGGAATACACTATTTCCCGTTGCAAAAACTGCGACATTGAATCTAAACTTGCATCAAAGGTTTCTGATAATGATTTGTGTGCAGCTTGTCAATGCTTGCGTCAGGCACAATCACAACGAGCAAAAAAACGTCCATCTCCACAAGAATACGCCCAACTAAAGCAAAAGGTAGTGGATTGGGCTAATAATAATCTGGACATTACTCAAGTTCAAGACTCAAATAAAACATCAAATCCAATAAGACGGTCTTATGTCACCTCAAATGATGGAAATACAATAGGAATTGGCAAAGTGTTTTTTAATGAAATGATACATAAAAACAAACGAAATCCCTTGCTACCAGACATCGTAGAAGCATCTATTTATTTTAAACAATGGATACCCAAAGCAACAAGGGTTCGGATTGAATCTGGTATACATCACACATTTGACTTCTCTGTTTATCATGTATCTTGGAATGGTTATAATATAGAATTCAAATGTAAATTAACCGATGGCGAATTGCTTTACAACATGACATTTGTATAATAAAAAAAGAACGATGTCATACCCGAAGCCTGCGCTCTTTCGAGCCGACATGAGAGTAACCCTTCGTTCTTGTCGCAAATTTACAACCATTTCCCAAATAAAAAAGTTTTCACCACAAATTTTTATACTTTTTTCTTATGACTCAACTTTATCCTATATATTATGGCAATCTTGCCTCTCAAAACGGCACTCTTTATCGCATCGAGATTCTTTCTCCCGATTCATCAAATATACCCACCGAGGTGCGTTTCCCTGCCGATACCCCCATTGAAATCGAATGGCAAGAGTCTTCTAAATTAGACCCAGTACAAGGATCATCGCTTACTCTCTGGCTCCCTCTATCAAATTATTGAAATCCTCTACATTTACATTTAGCGTCTTAAACACCTTTTCTCCGTTACTCTCTACCTCAACCCTAAATTTTATCGTTTCACCCATTGTTATTCCAATTTTTTTTCTTATATTTGTCTTACAATTTAATTAATCGCTTCATGATGACTAAATTTTTAGGCATATTATCAATTATCATTGGCATCGGTTTGGCTCTAGCGATAAACTATGTCGCTGAAAATGCCTCCGAAATCGAGCGCCAAGAAAGAATCCGCAAATGGCAAAAAATCAAAGAAGCCAAAGAAGCCAATCAAAATAAAGCCAACTAACTTCCCCTTATATCCCCTCTGTCCCCGGCAAGCCCCACTTGTCGGGGACTTCTATATCTATTTCAACCCATAGCGATTACGTACTCTGGCTCTGTAGCAAAAGGTGTGGGAATCCGTGCGAAGCACGTGAAAGCGTAGCGATATGCAATAACCGGGGGTATAGCTTCGCTCTACCCCCGGTTAGCAAACTACCACCACCATGCGCCTGAAAAGACGCGAAAAATTAGCACATAATCATTACTTTATCTCTCATATTCATTATATGTTTATCATAAAACAAAATAGTTGTAAAATCTCTATAAATCGCTGACAATGATTAACTTTGGGTGTTTGAAAATTTATGGATAAAAAATCTGCTTTTTTATAACTCAAAACCCATAATAAAATTTCCCGGTTAGCCGGGGGGTACATATCGCTGCGCTTTCCCGTGCTTCGCACGGTTTCTGAGAGAGGAATGTAGTCTCGGTCCGGAGGTTTCGGGCTAACACCCTCAACCACGCGGTTATTACATATCGCTGCGCTCCCCGTGCTTCGCACGTTTCCCCTCGTTTTTTGCCAGTGAACCATTTTCTGCTTGCCCACACTAAAAAGATACTGAGCCCATATACATCCCTATTTTCTTTATTCAGTTAACGACATTATTGAATAAAAAAAGCACCAAAGGCGACACACGACAAATGTTCCGCTTCAACCCCGGCAAAGAGCATAAAACATTCCCCGCCCACAACCCATATACTATTTCCCGTTGCAAAACCTGCAAATTAACAAACGGCAAATTAGCAAAAGGAATCCCCGATAACGACCTATGCGCAGCGTGTAGCATCATACATAAGAAAGAAAATATCTTCTCAGAACGTATTAAACAAAATCGCAAACTTTATAAGAAGTTATTAGAAGATCCCGACTACACTGACGTTGAATTTGACGAAACTACAGGAGGGGGGTAAGGCAACCCACAAAGATCATAATTTTGACAAGAAAAAAGGGTGGTATGAAACATCTATCCAAAATGTCGGCTTTAAGAATGGACATTCTGTTATATTAGGAGAAGAACCTCAAAACCTATACGGCGAAAAAAGTTGTGAAGGGACTTGGGATAATCTTCCTTTTGAAGTAGCAGGTGCAGAAAATGCGACTGAAAACAATATTCGAAATGCCCTCAAACATTGTGCGTCTAAACATGAAACCGAAATAGCTGTTATTGACTTCCCTAATACCGATTTTGATTTAGGTGTGTTCAACCAAGCCCTCCGCCGTTATAAAGGACTCGAAAAACTTAACGATGGGCAATACTTGAAGTTTAAAAAAATAATCTGCATACATAACGAGGAAATCGTTCATGTCGCAGAATTATAAAAAAGGAACGGCAGGCTCCATTTCTGGTACACCCACCGCACTGCAAATATAGCAACTATTTTTCAAATAACAATAATAAGTAGTCAAAATAATGAAAAATGCTAAAATTCTCATCAACAATTCGATAATTGACAGTGAAGAAGCCTTTGGTGTTTTCTTCACCGATGTATCAAAGTAAATTATATAAGCTATTATTGGTGTCTGATAAAACTTTTTAAAGAGCAAATGCAACCCCAAAGGGGTTGATTAGTATGTAGCCGGGTTTAACCACGCAGTGGATAAGCCCGGTATCGTATTAAATAGAGATAGATTCTGTAGGAATCTTTAATCAGAGTAAATAATGTATCTTTCAGATACGATTTCAATACTTCTCCCGCCCGGACATTGCCTCTACGAGCCAATATCCGGCTACGTACTAAGCATTACCTTCGGCAATTCCCACTCAACAAACTCACATAGGAGGCTCATAAATTGAAAAAAAAATCTCAATCGCTTAAACTCAGCGATTGAGACCAATTTTAATATCCTTTTTATTTTTTATCGGACAACAATAATAAGCTATATCAAATTCTTGGGCTTGGTGGCTTGGAATTCTTTGAGGTAGGCAGGGGTTGAGTAGGCGAGGTCGAGGAATTGTTGTTGCGCGAATGCTCGGTCGGCAAGTGCCATCATATCAACTGCAAGTGGGTGAATATCGGCGATGAAACGTGCACCGGGGTGAGCCTCGAGCAACTCTTTTGCCTTGTCGCTACCATTTCCAAAGAATAATAGTTTTTCACCTTTATCGAGCCATTCGTGATAAGATGTCTCATCGAGAATCAAAGGTGTGGGAGCAAGTTGAGCGTCAAGCGCCATGTCATATACGGCAGTATATACCTCCATGCGACGGGCGTCAATCATTGGCACAAACAATGCATCGGGGTCGACTTCGTGGTTAAACATCACCGACACGGCCATAATTTGCAATGTGTCAATACCAATAAGAGGGATATTGAGAGCATAGGCAAGCCCTTTGGCCTCACTCAATCCTATACGCAATCCGGTGTAACTCCCGGGGCCGATACTCACTGCCACTGCATCGAGAGTCATTTCTTTATCACGCAAGTAGTCGAGGCACGTTTTGATATATCCACTCAATAGCGCCGCATGGTTTTGTCCGCGGTCATCTTCAAAGTGGGTCAATACCATTCCTTCGGCGGTTACAGCCACCGAACACACATTGGTTGAAGTCTCAATATTTAATATAACTGCCATTTTTGTAATATTTTTGCTGCAAATTTACGCATTTTCACGATTAAAACTTAACTTTGCAAAAAAATAAACGATAAAATAGTCTTATAATGTTATTATCAATGACCGGATTTGGCAAATCAGTTGTCGAAATCCCCAACAAAAAAATCACCGTTGAGATAAAATCGCTCAATAGTAAACAACTCGACATCTCGGCACGAGTGCCTGCCGCCTATCGCGAAAAGGAACTCGAAATGCGCAACCACATAGCGAAAAAATTGGAGCGAGGCAAAGTTGACTTGAGTGTTCACGTAGAAACTGCAGTGAGCGACACTCCCGCAACTCTCAACGTGGCTCTTTTGGCTCAATATAAAAAACAAATAGAGGCAATGTCGCAAGAATTGTCGATACCCCTACCCGCTGATTGGTATAGCGTGTTGCTTCGCATGCCCGAAACAATGAAAACCGATGCAACCAACACTCTTAGCGAGGAAGAAACCGAAGCATTGCTCCGAGCTGTCGACGAGGCTGTAGAGGGGTTGATGCAATTCCGTCGCGAAGAGGGTAAAAAGCTCGAAGAGTTTTTCACTCAACGCATCGACAATATTCGTGCTCGATTGAGCGAGGTGCCTCAATATGAAGGTGAACGTGTGGCAAAAATACGCACACGCATCGAAGAAGGGTTGGCCAAAATCAAAGATATTGACTATGACAAATCACGCCTCGAGCAAGAAATGATTTATTATATCGAAAAACTTGATGTAAACGAGGAGAAACAACGCCTCACCCAACATCTCGACTATTTTATCGAAACAATGAACGGCACTCATGGCCAAGGCAAAAAGTTAGGGTTCATTTCACAAGAGATGGGTCGCGAAATCAACACCCTCGGTTCGAAAAGCAATCATGCCGAGATGCAAAAGCTCGTGGTGAGAATGAAAGACGAGCTTGAACAAATAAAAGAACAAGTGCTTAACGTGATGTAACCCCCACTCTATGGCAGGAAAAATCATTATCATATCAGCGCCTTCGGGCTGTGGCAAGTCGACAATTATAAATGCTATACTTGCCGAAGGGAAAATCGACATGCAATTCTCGGTATCGGCCACAAACCGCTCTCCTCGTGAGGGTGAGCAACATGGGGTGAACTATTTCTTCCTCAGCGATGAAGAATTTCGCAAGGCTATTGCCGAAGATGCTTTTGTAGAATATGAAGAGGTATATCCCGGCCGATTCTACGGCACACTCAAAAGCGAGGTGGCACGAATATGCGAAGCCGGTCACAATGTGGTACTCGACATCGACGTGAAAGGTGGAGTGAACGTAAAAAAACTCTATGGCAATCAAGCCCGTAGCATTTTTATTATGCCTCCAAGCGTGGAAGAGTTGCGCCGTCGACTAGAAGGACGAGGGACAGATAGTCCCGAAGTCATTGATGAACGAGTGGGCAAAGCCGAATATGAAATAAGTTTTGCCAACGGCTATGACTTCCAAGTGGTCAACGATGACCTTGCCACTGCTGTGGAACAAACAAAAACGCTTATCGAAGAATTTGTAAAATAATATCACTCAATGGGTAAAGTGATAGGCATATTTGGCGGGTCGTTTAACCCGGTACATAATGGGCATATTATGTTGGCTCAATATTTGGCTCAACACATCCGGCTCGACGAGGTGTGGCTCACCCTATCGCCCCAAAATCCGCTAAAGGCATCAAAATTTTTACTCGACGACAATCACCGATTGGAAATGCTTCGATTGGCAACCGAAGGAGTGGAATCGGTTTCGGTGTGCGACATCGAATTGACTATGCCTCGCCCTTCCTTCACAATCAACACGCTCGATGAGCTATCGCGTCGCTACCCCGATTATCGGTTTATGCTCGTGATTGGTGGCGACAATTGGAATATCATCGACCGATGGAAAGATTACCAACGTATAATCGACGAATATGGTGTGGTGGTTTATCCTCGCCCAGGATACGAGCTATCGGCTACCGATAACCCAAATGTGGCTATCATCTCGGCTCCTCTTGCCGATGTGTCGAGCACTCAGATACGCCAAGCTATCGCCTCAGGTGCCGGCACAAGCCATTTAATACACCCTCAAGTGGCTGAATATATCAATAAACACAATCTATATAAATAACAAGATATGGAATCAACCTCACTCAACAATAACTCATTAGCATTCATCGCCCTTTGCAACGAATATTGCATGGCTATCGAAAATGCACGCGAAAGCAGTCATGACGAATTTATAGCCGAAATGTTGCGATTATTGCCTCGCATATACATTTCAGCTACCGACTTGCGTGTAACACCTCTCACCGACGAAGAAGATGCATATCTCGAAAACGCACTCGAAGAAGATTATTACGAATCGGTGCGCAGAAACATTGAAACGCTAATGGGGGCTGATGATTTATATCTCGAAGTATTCGAGGAGGATATGAAATATTCCGACACTCCTATCGCAGCAAGCATATCAGAAAGCCTTGCCGATTTGTTCCAAGTGTTATACAACTTTGTGGAAACAATCAAAAACTCGCCTCAAACGATGATTGATGTGGCACTTGTAGCAATAAAAGATGACTTTGCAAGCTATTGGAGTCAAATACTTTGCAACGTGCTCCGTCCTCTCAATCAACTAAGCCACAACATCGACGAAGAAGAGTATCTTTAACTCACTTTCTTTCTAGATTTGAATAATTGAGCAACACCTACATGACCCGACGTAAATTTTTCAAAATACTGCAAATAATTAAACGCACCCACTTCAATAGGGATTTGCTACGATATATCGGCAATAAGATATATGGTAACAGTTTGAAATTATCTAAATCAAACAAAGTAGCATATCCCTCATGCGTCATGCTTGAACTAACCAATTTGTGCCACAACAAATGTGTGATTTGTCCACGCCAATACTCCTATGGAGAAGCCATGGATAAAGGATGCATGAACCTTGAAAATGCAAAAAAAATCATCAACGAAATTTATCCATATTTAGATTCTATAGGGTTAACAGGACTTGGTGAAACGTTTTTATACCCACATTTAGCTGAAATAGCGTCATACATAAAAAGCAAAAAGAAAAGTATCGTTATATCGTTATCCACAAACACGAATGTGCCGGGATTTATTGACAAAATCAAAGAAACGCTACCATATATCGACACATTACAAGTTTCAATCGACGGCATCGAAGATGTGTATGAACAAATTCGTGTCAATGCTAAATTTGACGAAGCAATTCGCAATATTAAAGAGATTTTACCCCTCACCTTAGCACACAAAGTTGACCTAATGTTTAACGTGGTAATATCAAAAGAGAACTTCCACCAAATGAGTAACTTAATTGAGCTGACACACCAACTAGGAGTTAGGTATATCAATTTCAACTACCTCAATTTAGTAAGTCTCACTAATACCGATGTCGACTACTATAGATTTTTCTACACTCCACAATTTGAAACAGAACTTAACAACGCTTTAGCAACCGCCCAACGGCTCGAACATATCGAAGTAACCGGGCTCAACTTCAGAGGCAGCAATGGATTCAAAAAATGTCCATTTCCTTGGACTCATTTTTACATCACGTGGGACGGATATATGACTCCTTGCTGTGCAAAACCGTTCCCTAAAATTCTAAACTTTGGCAATGTATTCACCGATGGAGTGCTACCAACGTTAAACAGTGACTCGTTTATCAACTTTAGAAAATGCTGGAGAAAAAACGCCTCTCCTCAATTTTGTAATAAATGCCAATTTATTGAGCTATAAAAGTAGCTATCTTAAGGGAATCTATATATGATAACACAAATTTCGCACTCTATTTTTTTAGTTTTTTTAAAGAAACGCCCTCAACTTCATTAATGTATCAAAAATTATCACTAAATTTGTGACATAATATAGATAACATTAATCAATGGCTCCACTTTTTAGCATAATAACCGTAACATATAATGCAGCCGAGACTTTGCCGGCAACTCTTGCCAGCATTAAAGAACAAACGTGTTTACAATACGAGTACATTGTTATGGACGGCATTTCCAAAGATAACACCTTAGAACTTGCTAAAGCCGCCAAAATTCCTAATGCACGCATATTCTCTAGTTCCGACAAAGGGTTATATGATGCAATGAATAAGGCCATTGATGAAGCCATAGGTGAATATCTGATTTTTTTAAATGCCGGTGATGCTTTCCATGCTCCCGACACTTTACAACTAATTGCCGACTCTATTGAAGCAAACAATCATCCAGGTATTGTTTACGGACAAACTCAACTTGTAAACGCCAATCGTCAACGCATTGGCGACCGACACCTCACCGCCCCTGAAACTCTTACCACTAAAAGTTTTGCACAAGGTATGTTGGTATGTCACCAAGCATTTATCGCATCGCGACGCATTGCCGGGCTCTACGACCTTCAATATCGCTTCTCGGCCGACTATGAATGGTGTATTCGTTGCTTACAACGTTCAAACAAAAATGTGTATATTCCTCACTCAATCATCGATTACCTAAGCGAAGGATTGACAACTGCCAACCGCAAAGCATCACTCAAGGAACGTTTTAAGATAATGTGTAAATACTATGGCACAATACCCACCATAGTGCGACACATCAAATTCATCCCCCGATTTCTCAAACAACGACGCATCGACCGTAAAGTCTCGCAAATTTAATAATCGATGAATTACTATATTCTTGAAAATAGACTACCATATAAGCCACTCATTATTAGAGAATTATTACAACTTGACTTATCACGATTGTGACATATATCGAATCTACCTTACCACTTAAATTCTACATATTTTTATCAACTCATAAGACATAAAACATCAAAATATAAAAATTATGAAATATTACATTCATGTAAACGGACAACAACTTGGTCCATTTTCGTTAGACCAACTGCGCGCTCAAGGCATAACTGAAGACACCCCTGTATGGCACGAAGGTATGGCTCAATGGGGAAGAGCAAAAGACATTCCCGAACTATATTCAATCATTGCTGGCTACAATCCTACCCCACCTTTCCATCAACCGACTCCACAACCAACTCCTTACCAACAACCATACCAACAACCATACCAACAACCTAATAGCCCATGTCCCAACAACCATTTAACGTTGGCAATCATCTCTACAGTCTTGACATTCATGTGTTGCGGAGGTTTTGGGTGTGTTTTTGGTATAATTGCAATAGTAAGTGCCAATAACGTTGAAAAATATTGGCGCCAAGGCCATTATGACGAAGCTGAGCGCCAAGCGAGTAAGGCTAAAACTTGGGGGATTATAAGTATTATACTATCCGTAATAGGTTTTATTTTAACAATTTTATTTTATGCTTTATTTATAGCTGCCGAATTTAATGAAGTATATGATTATGGATATGGATATGATTATGGATATTAATCTTTTATAGCGATATAAGGATACAAAACCATTATTAAATATGGCATTACTAAACACTACGTTTCACGTTCATAAATCAATCAATACCCTTTTTATCAAATGGGTAAAAGAGATATATCTTCCTGTTGCTATGGATAGCGGACTATTTAAAAATCCGCTATTCACACGCATCATGACACAAGTGGATCCCGAAGCCACAAGCTACGCCGTGCAATTACAAGCCTCGTCACAAAGTGAAGCAGAATCTTGGCATGATACTACTGCCGCCAAACTCAAAGAGGCTCTTTCGCGCGAGGTTGGCGAACGCGTCCTCCACTTCACCACCTATATGGAAATAATTAAAGTTGATAATTGAGAACCCCGAAGGAATCTCTAAGGCTTGACCAAAGCAATTGAGAGTTGTAAGTTGAATTTTTTAGACAGAATGACAGAATGGACATAAAGGCTGTCGCATGAAAATTGAGAGTTGTAAGTTGAGGATGTAACTCTCCTCTTGAAATTTGAAAAATTTTTGGAGGAACAATGACGCCAATGAGAGCAATAACTCTCCTCTTGTTTTTCGAAGAAAAATAGGAGAAGTACCCCGAAGGGGGGAGGTGGTCATAATTCCGCATTAAAGAAAGTTCCGCATTAAAGAGACTCCGCATTAATAAAGTTTCGCATTATTTTAGATTATGAATTCAAGCAAGGCTCTTCGCGAATGGGACCGTATTATAATCGGTATCGACCCCGGCACAAATGTGATGGGCTATGGCATTCTTGGCGTTAAAGGGAAGACACCGTCGATGATTGCCATGGGCGTGATTGAGTTGAGCAAGTTTGAGAGTCATTATTTGCGACTATCACGCATCTTTGAGCGAGTGACTATGCTTGTGGAGCAATATCTTCCCGACGAAATGGCTATCGAAGCTCCGTTCTTTGGCAAAAACGTGCAATCAATGCTCAAACTCGGACGAGCCCAAGGTGTGGCAATGGCTGCTGCGTTGGCGCGCGATGTGCCGATAGCCGAATATGAGCCACGCAAAATCAAAATGGCCATCACCGGCAATGGAGCTGCAAGCAAAGAACAAGTGCAAGAGATGTTGCGACGCATTCTCAACATTCCTCGCGAGAACCTTCTACCCCAACTCGATGCCACCGACGCCCTCGGTGCCGCCCTATGCCATTTCTATGAATCATCACGACCACAAATCGACAAAGGTTGTCGCTCGTGGAAAGAGTTTATCGCTAAGAACCCCGACAAAGTAAAAAAATAAGCAAAGAATGGAAACAAATCCCAACCTCATCGTAATGTTGACCCACAATGATTTCACAGTAGGAAATGCTGCCGAAATCTTCGAAGAATGTAAAAAATCAGAGGTTAAATATTGGGGAATGAAAGAACAAGGGTTACCCCTTGATGAGATGAAACGCCTTTGCCAACACATGAAAGAGTGTGGCAAGACCACTATTCTCGAAGTTGTGGCATACACCCAAGAGGAAGGGTTGGCTGGCGCAAAAACTGCTGTTGAATGTGGCTTCGACATTCTTATGGGCACAATATTCTCTGATGCCATAAACGAATATTGCGCTACAAACGGACTGAAATATATGCCCTTTGTAGGCACCGTAACCGAGCGTCCCTCAATCCTTAGCGGCAATATTGATGATATTGTCAACGAAGCCAAGCGATATGTAGAGAAAGGTGTTTACGGCATTGATTTGCTCGGATATAGATATGTGGGCGATGTTGAGGCTCTCAACGAAGCGCTTGTTAAGAACATCAACGCTCCGGTGTGCATTGCCGGCAGTATCAACACATACACCAAACTCGACAGCATGAAAATGCTCAAGCCATGGGCGTTCACCATAGGCAGTGCATTTTTCGATAATTGTTTTGGAGACTCAATCGCTCAACAAATCGACAACGTGTGTCGTCATCTCAAAAGCACTCCTGCGAAACGTAAAAAACTATTCTGCGAAATATCGCCATTCACATATGCCATTTCGCTAAAGAAAGAGATACTTAAACGCCACATAAAAAACATTATCAGCAGCGAAACATTCGCATCTACAATCAGCTCTGACAAGCTCCCAACAATCGTATACCAATCGCACAACGACATGATTAAACGCGGGCCGGGCATCGACCCTAAACATCAACTCAACAAGGCTGAAAACATACGATTGGCGTGTAGCAAAATCAACGGATTGATTATAAATCCGGGGGAAACGTTCTCTTTTTGGAAACGCGTGGGTAAGACATCAAAACGAAACGGATTTACCGAAGGGCGCGTTATCGTAAACGGACGATTGAAAGCCGGATTAGGTGGCGGACTATGCAACCTTGCCAACACAATCAATCTGCTTGTTCTCAACAGTCCGATGACTATAACCGAGATACATCACCATTCCGACGCTCTTGCTCCCGACCCCAACGGTGTGAGAGTGCCTTATAGTGCCGGCACATCGGTAAACTACAACTTCATCGACTACCGTTTTCGCAACGACACCGACCAACCGGTACAACTATGCACCTGGTGCGAGGGTGATTTTCTTTACACCGAGCTACGCACCACTCAGCAATTCCCATGTACCTATCGCATCGTTGAAGAGGGACACCACTTCCACAAAGAGCATGACGGCAACTACTACCGCATCTCAAAAATCTACCGCGAGACAATCAACCGCGACACCTCTGAAATCACAGAGCGAAAACTCATCTGGAACAACCACTCCCGTGTAATGTTCGACCCCAATCTAATCCCCAAAGAATTGATTAGATAAAGAGAGGGACTTGACCGAATTTATTGTGCATTATGAACACCGAAGGGTTCAACGAGGCTTGACCGAGTTAATTATGCATTATGAATTATGCATTAATAGAGAGGCGTCACCGTAGCTGAGGAAGCGGAAGTTATGGGCGAGGGCGAAGTCGTACATTGCTCGCCAGTCGCCGCCAACAAAGGCTGAAACGAGTAGTAGAAGTGTTGATTGTGGTTGGTGGAAATTGGTGATAATTCCTTTTACAATCATATATTTATATCCGGGAGCAATGATTACTCGCGTAGAGGCGATAAGTGTGTCGCTACCCGATGCGTTGAGATATTCCACAATAGCATTTAGCGAGTCGGCCACTGATAGATGTGGGTGTGTTTCGCTATAAGGATACCATTGTGGCAATTCACCGTTCCACTCGTTTTGAGCAATGAGGCAACCTATATGATAAAGGCTTTCGAGTGTGCGCACCGAGGTTGTTCCAACGGCAAACACACGTCGAGAGGTTGATGCAAGCTCCTCGATTAACGATTTAGGCACGGCGATGAACTCACTATGCATCTCATGTTCGCCAATACTATCGCTCTTCACCGGTTGAAACGTACCAGCTCCCACATGTAGAGTGAGCTCACGGCGAGGTATTCCGCGCTTTGACACTTCCTCAAGCACTTCGGGAGTGAAATGCAACCCGGCAGTAGGAGCAGCCACCGAACCGTCGATATGGGAGTACACCGTTTGGTAATCTTCACTATCGCTTGCTTCGGTTGAGCGGTTGAGATAAGGGGGAATGGGAATCTCCCCGGCTGCAGCAATAATTTGAGCGAAAGTGAAGTCGTGATTGTCCCATGAGAAACGCACCACCGAAGCATTTCCCTCTTTATTGATGCGAGTGGCACTCAACGTCACATCTACCCCATCGATATTGATTATGGCCGAGAGGTCGCCTTGTTTCCAACGCTTTGAATTTCCCACAAAGCATAGCCACGAACATTCATCGGTCATGGCAAAATTCACCGCATAATCGGCAGGAGATACCGGCTCGAGGCAGAAGATTTCGATTAATGCCCCACCCTCACTCTTGCGAAAGCGCAATCGAGCGTTAATCACACGGGTGTTGTTATAAATGAGCATGGCATCATGGGGCAACAACGATGGCAATTGCTTGAAAATGTGTTCCGAAATCGCGCCATCGGCATTGCGCACAAGCAGTTTACACTCATCGCGTTGCTCAAGGGGGTGCTTCGCAATTCGTTCATCGGGCAAAGGGTAATTATACTCCTCAATGCGTATATCTTTAATCTCGCTCATTTATTCTTTGTTTTATTGTGCAAAGATACTATAATTATGATTAAGTAAAGTCTTTTTAGCAACTCTTATTTGACCATTTCAAATAAAAACAATAAATTTGCTAACATAAAATCACTCTGCAACACAAAGTAATTTATCGAAGTCCCTTATGAATATCATACATGCTCAAAATAATAAACAATATCAACAGCTAATAGACGAAATTGGCAAACTATTAGTTGACGCAAAAGGAAAAGTTGCTTCCACGATAAACACAGTATTGGTCAACACTTATTGGCAAATAGGCCAATACATCGTAGAGTATGAACAAAAAGGACGAGCTAAAGCTATTTATGGAGATGAACTTATCAACAAACTATCGGCAGATCTTCGCATAAGATATGGAAAAGGATTCAGCCGTAGCAACTTGTTTATGATAAGACAATTCTACTTGCGATTTCCAAAAATCCAGACAGTGTCTGGACTTTTGTCGTGGAGTCACTACATCGAAATCCTAAAAATTGAAGATCCTCTCGAAATGACATTTTATATCAGACAATGTGAAAAAGAGCATTGGAGTGTACGAGAATTAAAGCGACAACGTGATAGCATGTTATTCCATCGACTAGCGATTGGGAAAGATAAAGAATGTATCTTACAATTAGCACAAGACGGACAAGAAATCTCAAAAGCAGAAGATGTTCTTCGAGATCCATATGTATTAGAATTTACCGGCCTACCCTCTCATCCTAAACCGATAGAAGACGACATCGAAAGAGCGCTTATTGCCAACTTAGAAACTTTCCTTTTAGAATTAGGCAAGGGATTTGCCTTTATCGGACGTCAATATCGCATCAGCATTGCAGGAAGGCATCTATATGTAGACCTTGTGTTTTATCATCGTATCCTAAAATGTTTTGTTCTCATTGATTTAAAACGTGGCGAAATTCAACATGAGGATATCGGTCAGATGAATCTTTATTTAAATTATTTTAAAGCAGAAGAAAATACTGATGGCGATAACGAGCCAATTGGAATAGTTCTTGGTTCTTCTAAAAACAAATTAATGATGGAATATGCATTACAAGGCATTTCTAATCAACTATTTGCTGCAAGATACCAATTATACCTACCTAATCGTGAAGAATTACAAGCTCAATTAGATAAAATTATTACAACATAAATTATGGCACAAGTAGGAGATATAGTGCGTTACCTCAATGCCGTGGGAGGTGGTCGCATAGTGAAAATTGACGGCAATATTGCGTATGTAGATGATGATGGTTTTGAAACACCCATGCCATTGCGTGAGTGCGTGGTTGTGGGATCGGCTTCAGCTCCCAAACCTCAAGCCGAAAAGAAAGCGGTGGCTCCAACATTCGTTCCCGAACAGCCCAAGGCTCCCAAACCCGAGGAATATGAAGAAACTGAAACAGGAGATTTGCTCAACATCGTACTAGCTTACGAGCCTGCCGATATTAAGCGACTAAACACTACTACATATGACGCTTACATAGTAAACGACTCAAACTATTACTTATATTTTACCTATCTTACTCGCGCCGACGGCGAAGGTTGGGTTACTCGCTATGCCGGAATCGTTGAGCCAAACATTCAGTTATTTCTCTGCGAGGTGACTAATCAAGACCTTCCCTCAATGGACCGAGTGGCAATTCAATATGTGGCATTCAAGCGCGACAAAGAATTTGCGCTAAAAGCTCCGGTAGCCGTGGAGTATCGACTTGACACTACCAAATTCTACAAGCTACACTGTTTCCACGAAAGTGTGTATTTCGACACTCCTGTGATTTCTATCGACATAGTAAAAAACGACATTCCTTTGCGTTCTATGGTAATCGATAGCCGTGGACTTGAAGATGCAATGAAAGCAAAGAAAAACCTCAAAGCCGACAAACCTAAAGCGAAAAGCGCTCCCGCCTTACGCCCTGAAACGATTGTAGTAGACCTTCATATTCATGAATTACTCGACACAACTGCCGGATTATCAAACTACGACATGCTCAATGTTCAGTTGCGCGAGTTTAACCGCGTGATGACCGATAACCTCAAATTCAAAGGTCAAAAGATTGTGTTTATCCATGGCAAAGGTGAAGGGGTATTGCGACAAGCAGTGTTGCAAGAATTGAAGAAAAAATATCCTCGTTGCCAAGCACAAGATGCCTCTTTCCGTGAATATGGTTTTGGTGCCACACAAGTAACCATTCATTAATCTCCTCGAAAATGATACTTTGTTTCTCTGGCACCGGCAACAGCCGCTATGTGGCTCACGAACTTGCCAAAATACTCAACGAACAGGTCGTTGAACTTCAAGGCGAGTCGCTCATTTCGCCCTCATCATTCAATTGCGACATGAGCAAGGACAAACGTTTCATTTGGGTATTCCCCATCTATTCGTGGGGAGTGCCACCTGTTGTTGTTGATTTCATAAAATCGGCTCCACTTAATATCCCCACCAATAATTCCCACTTTATGGTTTGCACTTGTGGTGATGATATAGGGAATGCCCATAAACATTGGCGCAAACTCATAAGCAGTCGTGGCTGGTATGCACAAAGTGCCTATTCGGTGACAATGCCCAACACTTACACGTTGATGAAAGGCTTTGATGTGGATAGCAAAGAATTGGAACAACAAAAACTCGCTGAAGCCCCTGCTCGAATAGCCGAAATTGCCTCAAAAATCACTTCGAGCAACAATAGTGATGATGTGATATGTGGCAGCTGGGCATGGATAAAAACTGCTATCATCTACCCCTACTTCAAACGATATTGCATGTCGCCCCGGCCATTTCACGCCACCGACAAATGCATCAGTTGTGGCAAATGCGCCAAAGCATGCCCCCTCAACAATATAACAATGAGCGATAATCGCCCACAATGGAGCAACCATTGCGCCCTATGCCTTCGTTGCTACCACCTCTGTCCCACCCAAGCCATCGCCTACGGCAAAGCCACAAAAAGCAAAGGACAATACAACACACTCCTCTCACACTAACCACCACACAAATCAACTCACACTGAAATTCAGTTCAAAAAGGCAAAAAATATTTGCGCTAAAGTCATTAGCCTCCCTAACATCACTTATTAATCCCACAAAAAGAGGAGTGTGCATCAAGGACAATCCCAGTCCAATGCTCACTCCTTAATATATTAAAACACTTCGCTATTTTACAGGACGAACTTTTAGCCCAAATCCCCGACTAAAAAAATAGTCAGAAAAGATATGGTAGTTATTTTGGTAAAATTCCAAACCAAATGCACGAGAACAAGAGTAACCACTATTCAGCGATGCGCTCCAATATTTCCCACAATTCCCAGATCCACCGCGAGCTTCTGCAGCAGGTAAGAATATACTGTTGCCATTGGGGCCTGTGACTTTGCAACCATTTACTCCTTTATATTGACACCATGTCCATTTGCATTTTTGTAATAATTCATCAAAATCAGCCTTTGTGGGCATTCGCCATGAGCCGCCCCATTTTTGACGAGCTACATCATATTGTGTTCCACTGATATTACTGCCAATATTAATATATCTCTTTGTCGAATTATTGTAATATCTATATGTATTTTCTGAATAGTTGTTTTTTGTGGTAGTTTCTCCCCAAGCGTAGTAATCGCCATTCTGCTCAGGAGATGTTGCTCCCAAATTCCAACCTGCCCATATCGTGCCACTCGGCAAACCTAAATCAACCTCTTTTCCTGATGTGATTTGTTGGAGTCTGTCCAAAAAGCTTTGAGCAAAAGGGTCTCCTTGATTAGCGGCTTTCCTATACCATTTCATCGCCTCAGCGTCGCTTTGTGTAACCCCATAGCCTTTTTCATAGCACCACCCGAGACAGGATTGCGCCTTGGCGAGCCCTTGCTCGGCGGCTTTGCGATTCCATTTTACTGCTTCGGCATAGCTTTGTGGCACTCCTTTGCCGGTGAGATAGCTGATTCCAAGGTTACATTGCGCAGCGGCGTGTCCTTGCTCAGCGGCTTTGCGATACCATTTTACCGCCTCGGTGTAGCTTTGCGGCACCCCAATGCCTTCGTAATAGCACACCCCAAGGTTACGTTGCGCTTCGGCAAAACCTTGCTCGGCGGCTTTGCGATACCATTTTACCGCCTCGTCATCGCTTTGCGGCACCCCATAGCCATTTTCATAGCACACCCCAAGGTTATATTGCGCTTCGGCAAAACCTTGCTCGGCGGCTTTGCGAAACCATTTTGCAGCTTCGGTGTAATTGTCGGCATCAAGGTAATCAATCCCTTTGTTATAATTTTGAACGGCTGTTTGAGCTACAGCTGAGATGCTTAGTAACATTGCGATTAGAAGAAGAATAGTTTTTTGTTTCATCTTTTTTGATTTGTTTTAGTTTAGTAATATTTTATTTTTGCAAATATAGACAATGTTTACCCCCCCCCAAGTTAAATAATATTAACAACGTATTTACTAAATCGCCCACTCATCCACGTAAATCTATATCATTCGACATGAAACAATATAATTTCCGCTAATTCTGCTCAATAATCGATTTTTCATATTTGTTGCATCATCGCATTTTTTAACATTTTTTACATCGTATCTTTGCACTATCAAATACCAAACACAACTAAACCCATTAACAACTATGTCAAAAAACACTCACCCCCTCCACGGATTGAAATATCAAAAACATATTGACCAAGTGTTGCGCCGACTTGACGTGTACATTGCTCAATATCGAGTACCTCAACCCAAACTACTAAGAGAGGCTACCGCCCAATTGATAGCCGGCAACCTCGGTCCTCGCTACGCTTTTTATTACGATATTCAAGATGAAATATATTGGCTCATCTACCATAAAGTTGAATTCCTCATAAACCTGGAAATTCAACAAGAACAAGAGAAACTACAAGAAAAACAAAACCTTAATGAGAAAATACAAACCCTCACATCTCAACGAACCCCCTCTAGAAAATCTCAAAAGTCAAAAATCATCCTCTACCCCCTAGTAGACCTATATAACATAGTGCCCCCAACATCATTAAACTCCTTAACGGCCCTAAAGACCTCCTCATTAAACTCCATGAGCCACCCACCACCATAACCTACAAAGCACGCAAAAGCGCAGTGACCCTTAGTTTCCATTCCACATTCGCACATTGACATCGTTGGTAAATATTCTATATTATCTGCTTTTATAACTTAGTAAAGTTTTGTATCTTTGTAAAACAGAATTGGAATGAAAGTTATGAGTAAGAAACTCACATATATACCACCATTTACAGTTAGTAGCAATGCTATTAATTTAATTGCAGAAATATCTTCTTTAATTGAACGCTATGTAATTCGTCTTGAACAATCAGACGGACTAAAGTTGCGTAAAGCCAATAGGATAAAAACTATACATAGCTCACTTGCTATTGAGGGAAACAATTTGTCAGAATCACAAGTTACAGATATTATTAATGGCAAAAATGTAGTTGCTCCACTTAGAGAAATCCAAGAGGTAAAAAATGCGATTCGCACATACGAACTATTCCAATCATTAAATCCGTTTGAAGTCAAAGATTTATTAAAAGCCCATAAAGTAATGATGGAAGCTTTAATTAACGATAATGGCATATTCAGACAAGGTGATGTAGGTGTTTTCAGTGGGAATCGTTGTATTCATATGGCACCTCCAGCACAGCAAGTACCATTCCTAATTAAAGATTTATTCACTTGGCTTAAATATGCACCCGACCATCTATTAATTCGTAGCTGCGTATTTCATTATGAATTTGAGTTTATACACCCCTTTATTGATGGGAATGGGCGTATGGGTAGAATGTGGCAATCTCTTATTTTAGGAAAATTACACCCCATTTTTGAACATCTCCCAATAGAAAGTCTTGTTCATCACAATCAACAAAAGTATTATAATGCCATTGCATTAAGTTCACATAAGGTTGATTGTAGTCCGTTCATCGACTTTATGCTTGGCGAAATACTTAATACTCTCAAAAAATATCAAGGCACTCCAATCGACAACGAACTTCCTAATAATCTTCCTAATAAATTTCCTAATAAATTAAAACGTCTTCATCCATCTTTTAATAGTTTAACATGGAAAGTTCTTGAATGTATTATTGAAAATCCATATATTACGTCTAAAGGGATTGGACTTTCATTAAATATTTCAGACCGCACTGCAAGGAGCCATATATCAATTCTGCGTAATGCAAATATTATAACACGCATTGGAGGGGCAAAAGGTGGGCATTGGGAAGTAATTCATAATGTGTAATTCATAATTCATGATGATTAGGAATGTAACAGCGAGTGATGCGAGTGCAATTGTTGAGATATATAATGAGTATATTCTCAATACTACTATTTCGTTTGAAATGGAGCCGTTGAGTGTGGAGCAGATGCGCAAGCGCATTGAGGATATTTCGGCACATTGTCCCTATATTGTGTGGGAAGAAGATGGCGAAATTGCAGGATATTGCTATGCTCACCCTTGGAAAGAACGCGCGGCTTATCACAACACCCTCGAAACGACAATATATCTCGCGCCAAAATACTTCCACAAAGGGATAGGCACAAAATTAATGAATCGCCTCATCAAAGATTGTCGCAAAATGGGATTCAGAGTGTTAATTGCGTGCATCACAGCCAATAATGAGGTAAGCATCGAATTGCACCACCGTTTAGGATTCAAAAAAGTGTCGCATTTTGAGCAAGTGGGCGAGAAATTAGGTCAAGTGCTCGATGTGATTGATATGCAACTCACATTATAATGCACCACTCCAATTGACATTGATATATTGATTATTTAAGAAAACAAAAAGAGATGTGCCAACTATTAAAAATTTGACACACCTCCAATATTTATTGATATAACAAAAGTACAATACTATCGACAGAAACTCAACTGCATCTAGCTCCTACTATCTACTAGTTCCTATCTACTAGTTCCTTTAAAGTTATTCCATTACGATGCGGAAACCACCACGATCCCAACCGGTATTACTTTGAGGCTCAATCCAACGCCAATTGACATTGCAATTTGTTTCATTGTGTAGGAAGCAACCTCCTTTTAATACTGAGTTTTCGCGACACCATTCCCACACGTTACCACTCATATCGTACAACCCTAACCCATTAGGTGATTTGAGTCCTACTGGTGACGTTTTTTTAGAATTACCTTTATGCCAAGCCACCGCACTCAAATTGTCACTACCGCTATACATATAGGAGCTATTATTACCGCCTTTGGCAGCATACTCCCATTGCGCTTCGGTGGGCAACGCAAACTTCAATCCTGTGAGCTGGCTAAGTTTTTCACAAAATTGCTTAGCTTCGTTCTGACTAACATAATACATAGGATAGTTATTGCCAATGCCACGACGCTGAGGCTTGTCCCTACCCGCTTTATAATGCTTATATTTATTATATTGATCTTGAACCGACGTGTTCATAACCGCCTGCCATTGCGATTGTGTAATCTCGTATTTACTTATATGGAAAGAGCCAACGCTTTTTGTTGTTCCCTTCTTTCCCATTGAAAAAGTACCGCCGTTGACACTAACCATCTCACCGAGCAAATTTTTTATCACACTTTTTTGAGACTCAGACATACCACTCGCCCAATGAGGATTTGACAATGATACCGGTTTATCTTCGGCCCGTTCTTCATTCTCTATTGTGGCTTCACGAGTTTGAGTATAGCTTTCTTCTTTTGAGTCATTTGTGTTGGTTGGTTTATTTAGCAAGAAATATATCACAACTCCGGCCAACACAACAATCACAACAGATAAAATTGCAATCCACACCTTAATCGCCGATTTTGTAGAGCGATTTTGATGTCGTTGCGGGGGATATTGAGGAGGCTGTTGATAGGGATTGTATGTTGCCGGGGAACTGTTATTATGATGCATATGTGGAGACTCGGCTCTTACTCCTAGGGGTTCTTCTGAGGGCACAATGCTAGTAGGATTTGGTGATGTTACATCTACAAACTGTGTGCTATCGTTTTGCAACATCAACGGATTGACACCTCGCAACATTTGTGCCAAATCCCCGGCAGTACTCATTCGCTCATCAGCATTAGACTGCATAGCTTTTGTCAATATTAATCTTAACTGAGAGTTTTTCACAAAACGATTCATAGTATCGTCAAGGACACCCTTCTTTGACATTTCAGATGCTATGAGTGGAAGCTCGGCCGACAAACAATAAAGCATCGTTGCGGCCAATGAATACACATCAGACTGAGGCGAATATGTGGTAATCCCCACATACTGCTCCAACGGCGAAAATCCCGGTGAAAATCCTCCTAAACGCATGGTAGATGTAGCTTTACCATGGGGATCATAATGTTTTGACAAACCGAAGTCAATTAACACGGGTCTAATTTCGGTTGATTGCTGATTGGTTTTCAACATTATATTCAAAGGCTTGATGTCAAGGTGGGTAATGCGGTTGCTGTGTAAATATGCAACAGCGTCAATGATTGGATTCATCACATCAAGCATTTCAGCCGGCGACATAGGTCCAAAATCTTTAATATATTTCCACAAATTACCTCCTTCGAGATATTCCATTACATAATAAGCCGTATTATTAGCTTCGAACACCTCATTAACTTTCACCACATTGGGATGTGCCAACTTAGAAAGCCGGCGAGCTTCAGACACAAAGTCGCGCATACCGGCTTCGACTTTATCTTTTACCGGATTGGAGCAAATCATGCAGTTGGTTATATTCTCACGTTCACAACTATCGTTTAGAAAATATTCTTTGATTGCATAATAATTGCGATGTGTTATGTTACCGGTTTTTACATCGGCAAACACTTTATATGTTATACCAAATCCACCTTCTCCAAGTACTTTTTCTACTACATATTCATACCTCCCATTAGGAATAATAGTACCTGGCTTCAAATGTTTTTCATCAACATTATTCATTTCCATATCCTTTAATTAAATCATCAATTAATTCAACTGCATCAAGGGCCGATTGGTCGGGACGAGACGGAACAATTGAAGCATAGCCTCGGTCGAGCCAATAATAGTCGGTATCGGGAGCGTCAGGCTCAATATTTTGGAATCGTCCGGTAAGCCAATAGAATGGTTTGCCCATCGGGTCGGTATATTCGGCATATTCTTCGGTCCAAAAACCTTTGGCAGCTCTCACCACTTTTGCGCCTTTTATCTCACCCTTGGGGAAGTTGACATTTAAGCAAATATCATCGGGCAAGCCCTTCTCCATGACACTGCCCGTTATTGATTTCAAAAATGGCAATGTATTAGTAAAATCGGCTTCGGGAGAATGGCTCAAATATGAATAACCTATTGAAGGAATACCTAGCATACATGTTTCGAGGGCAGCACCCATCGTTCCCGAATATATGATATTATTTCCGGCATTGCTACCATGATTAATGCCCGATAGTAATAAATCGGGACGACGTGGCACAATAGTGTGTAATGCCAATTTCACACAATCAACAGGTGTACCATTAACCGAATAAACTTTCATGCCATTATAATCGGGATATGATGTAATGCGCAATGGTTTGTTAATCGACATTGCTGATGATTGTCCCGATTGATGTTCATCGGGTGCCACAATATACACATCACCCATCTCCTTAACAGCATCGGCAAGATAGAATATACCACGAGCTTTTATGCCGTCATCATTGGTTATTAATATTATTGGTTTATCATTTGCCATAACTAAGATTTTTATTTTCTACAAAGTTAGGCAATTTATTTCATAAAAAGAAATGAGCCAACGTTCAAGTCTGGCCCATTTCAAAAAGTCCCTTTATTATGAAATTGCTTTACTCTTCCTTTTTAGAATTTAAATTTATAACCTATACCAAGAATGTGTGTACTTTCACCTTCATCACTTCCTGAGAAATCTTGATAACGGTAATATAATCCAATAGTGTGCTTTTTAGCTATCTTGTAATCTCCTCCAATTGTGTAGCGAGTTTTCTTCAATCCTCCATCATCGTGATACATCTCACATGATGCATAGGGCTCGAATGGCACCGACTTTATGTCGTAAGCCACTTGCAAGCGAGAACGAAGCACATTTGAGCCTTTCCCTTTGACAATTTTCTTAGCTGGCTCACTCACCTCGGGTTGCAATGGCAATGAAGGGTCATAGAACACATAATCGGTTTCAATCTTATCGGTTTCGGGGCGATATGTATATTGCCAACGTTCACGGAGCGAGAATTTTACACGGCCCCATTTCACACTACCGGTCAACGATGCATTCACACGATGACGCGAAGTCCAATATGCATCGGTCAATTCTCCTTGTTGAATCACCCAACCTTCGTCTTCTTCCGAAATGGGTTCTTCTTTGAATTGTGCAAGATTATGGTCTCTTAAAAACACATAACCCACATCGGCTTTCAACCATGAAGTCAATTTATAGTCGGTAGATAAGCCTATTGAATAACGAGATATTTCATTCATGGCATCTTGAGTGCGGAATTCACCTTCAAGTTCCAATCCCCATTTTTTATTTATCTTTTTTTCAACTCCAACCGAAGTCCAAACACCGAAATCGCTTATCTCATCGTCAATTTGTGCCATCGTTGGCATTGCAATTGCAGCACTCAATAACGAGGCTATTATGAATCTTTTTGTGCCCATTGTTCTCTATTAAGTTTAATAATATTATCTACTGTATTTATTTCTTCGGTTTGAGGTTTATAATACACCTTCAACACCGCCATGTCGCGTAGAAAATCTACTGCTCCCACTTCAACTTTAACGATATTCAAGCCAAGGCGTTTTTTGAGATCCTCTATCAATTCATCATATTTATCGGGAGTAATGAGATTTATTTTGTCATATTGCACGGTTTTGCACGATGTGTGTTTGAGCCATGTGTTCCCTTCACATATCCATATTGTGAGAATGAAAATAACATTTGAAGTTGCAAGCACCAAATAGCTCGAACCGGCCAATGCATTTATTACCGAGATGGCAATAATCACAAACAAATAAGTCATTTCACGCACCTGCATCGACTCCGTTCGATACCTTATAATACCAAATATTGCAAACAACCCTAAGGCAAACCCCACCTTAATCTTTTCTCCACCAAGAAGGAATATCAAGAAAAATATACTCAAACTTATGAGCATAAAGGTGAAATAATAATCTCGACGTTGACTTTTACGATAATATAAGAAGTGGATAATAAACCACACTATCGCCATATTAAAAAAGCATCGACAAATAAGGACTATGAAATCGTAATCAAAACTTCCTATTGATGCATTTGCACTTGAGACAATACTTTCTAGCTCTTCCATCTAACTTTAATTTATTTTATCATGTATTTATATTATTCTCATTTTTTCCAATAGCAACAATCGCTCTTTAAAACGATTTCGCTTTAATGACTCATTGGTCAATGCCATTCCCATGCAATATTTACTAAACCCTTGTGGATGAATGTGAAGGTCGCGCATAATATCTCGGATAGGCGAATAGACATTTCCGTCACGTTTCAACTCTATTATTACCAATCGGTCGAGGTCCATTTTATTATCAGTCACCAAATTGTGAAACCTCAACCCGGTATCGATAGTGAGTCGCTCCGTCTTTTGCTTATTAACAAGGGTGATGCGATTAAATTGATTTTCTATTTGACCGAGTAATATCTCTGGGTTATAGCTAAGATGTTGACTCAGAAAATCGTTATATTCATCTTGTCCCACATCTTTATGTGCTATTGCAATACGTTTTTTCTTAGTTCGTCCGTGATTGTTCTTATTTTTCACTTCAATAAATGCCAATCCCGAACTCACATAGCTGCGCACTCGCACCTTCTGTCGAGTTTTTTTGCCATTTTGATGAGACACATACATTCCACACTCGGGAGTATCGAAATAGCGAGTAAAATATGGCATATTCCTATCGCCATCAATATCTTGAGCCCAATATTGCGACTGAGCTTTGAGCAACAATTCTTCAAGCCGGTCAATCGTAGTGATAAATTTAGTATCAGTACGATTCATCAGCTTAATACCTTTCATTTGCTCCAATGTGATAGGGTCAAAACCCGGTAATAGTTCATTCATGATAGCGTAAGGTCAGCATGTTAGTTATTACAAATATACGACTTATCACAATATTTTACAAATAACTCTCTCGTATATTATACCAATACGCCGTTTTAGTCTACCAATCAAACAATGCTCACCCTTTTATATTAATATGTCAAAAAAACATTACTTGCAACCAATAATATGCACTTCAAATCATAGTTATCAACATTTATCATCACTTATCAACAATTAACCAATTTTGATAATGTAATATTTCACTCTTGTAAAAAATTTGTAATTACTTTGCATTGCAAAACTATATAATGTATATATATGGGAAAAATTATAGCAATAGCAAATCAAAAAGGTGGTGTTGGAAAAACCACTACAACTATAAACTTGGCTGCATCGCTAGCCAATGAAGGCAAACACGTGTTAATAATAGATGCCGACCCTCAGGCAAACGCTACGTCGGGATATGGCATCGACCCCAAATCAATGTCGTCTTCGATATATGAATGTTTGGTCGACGAATATCCTATCAACGGCTCTCAAGTTGAGACATGCGTCAAGGGGCTTGACTTGGTTGGATCTCGTATAGACCTTGCCGGTGCCGAGCTGGAACTTGTAAATAAACCAAGTCGAGAAAAAGTTCTAGCCCGATTACTTGATTCTATCAAAGATGAATATGACTATATAATCATCGACTGTTCTCCCTCATTAGGACTTATCACTGTTAACGCTCTAACAGCTGCCGACTCAGTGATTATCCCTGTACAAGCCGAATATTTCGCTCTTGAAGGAATCAGCAAACTACTAAACACCATACGCATTATAAAATCAAAGCTTAACCCATCGCTTGAAATTGAAGGATTCTTGTTGACTATGTATGATGCACGTCTACGTCTTGCTAACCAAATTTTCGAAGAACTTAAAGGACACTTCGGCGACATGGTATTCAACACCGTAATCCCTCGCAACATACGTCTAAGCGAAGCACCAAGCCACGGCTTGCCGGCTCTTCTTTACGACGCTTCAAGCCGCGGAGCAACAAGTCACATAATGCTTGCTAAAGAGATAATCGCAAAACATAAACGCAACTCTTAAACAAAATAATTCATCATAATTATAACCAATAACACATCTAATAATATATGGCAGTAAAACGCAACGCTCTAGGTAGAGGTCTCGACTCTTTAATTTCAATGGACGATGTCCCCGCTCGTGGTTCATCGGCCATTAACGATATAGAACTATCACAAATAAGCCCTAATCCCGACCAACCTCGAACCACTTTTGACGAGGATGCGCTCGACGAATTGGCAACCTCTATCAAGGAACTAGGCATTATCCAACCTCTTTCACTTCGCAAAATGGGTCCCGACTCATATCAAATCATTGCAGGTGAACGTCGTTATCGTGCTGCACTTCGTGCCGGATTGACATCGGTGCCTGCATATATACGCACTGTAAATGACACCGAGCTTACTGAAATGGCTTTGATTGAGAATATTCAACGCGAGGACCTCAACGCCATTGAAATCGCTCTCACTTTCAAAAAACTCATTGACCAATACAACCTCACTCAAGAAAGATTGAGTGAACGCATTGGAAAAAAGCGCGCCACTATCGCCAATTTCCTCCGACTTCTGAAACTTCCTGCCGAAGTGCAGTTAGGCCTACGCGATAAACGCGTTGACATGGGTCATGCTCGCGCACTCCTTTCTATCGAAAAACCCTCTTTACAATTAAAATTGTACAACGAGATAATAAAAAACGGGCTATCGGTGCGCAAAGTTGAAGAGTTGGCTAAAAGTTACAATCAAGGCGAAACTGCAAAAACATCATCTAAATCAAATTCGCAAAAGAAATTCAACAATAGCGACTTTGACATCCTAAAAAAACATCTCTCGGCTGCATTTAAAACTCCTGTTCAATTTTCATGTGACAGCAAAGGAAAAGGGAAAATAACATTCCCCTTCAACAACGAAGACGAACTTGAACGCCTCATCACCATCTTCGATGCGTTAAAGCGCCAAGATAACCAATAGACATATTTAATTAACAAAAATATTTTTTACCTATTCAAGCTATTAACTAGTTATTTATGAAGAATTTTGCATTAGGACTAATTTTCTTATGTTGTGCAATAGCTACCTTTGCAGTTCCTAATGTCAAGAAACTGAGCGAAACAATTACCGACGACTATATTGTTCCCCCATCAAGTATTGAGGCCGACTATGAAGAATTAGTCAACAAATGGTATGAAAATACTTATCTCGGCCCGGCTCCTGAAATTGACTCCAAAACTATTGTAAACCCCACCGACGAGATATACATCGAACGGTTACAATATCTTCAAAACGAAGGGGGATTTGTCATCGAAATGCCCTACAATAGTGTAGTAAAGAAATATATCGAATTGTACACAAGCAAGCGCAGCAAACTTGTAGAAAAAATGCTTGGCTTGTGACCTTATTATGAACCCATTTTCGAAGCTGCTTTCATAAAAGAAGGCATTCCCACCGAATTGAAATATCTATCAATCATTGAATCGGCTCTTAACCCTAATGCGGTATCTCCCGCTGCGGCTGCCGGTTTGTGGCAATTCATC
>JAZNGZ010000018.1:0-20928 GCA_045576735.1 Muribaculaceae bacterium | reverse complement strand
TTACCCAATACAAAGCCCGTTCGAAGTTCAATGTTATTGTAGCAGGATTAGTGTTAGGATTATAAGAACCTATCCTTTCAATAAATTTACCATCTCGTGGTGCTCTGCTATCGGCGATAACAATAGGATAAAACGCATAGTCTTTGCGACCGTGACGTTGTAATCTGATTTTAGTTGCCATTTAAATAAAAATTAAAAATAATTGGTTTTGTATTGATTTTGCGGGTGCAAAGTTATAAAAAAAATATCATATAGCAAAGGATTGATGTAAATATGTTTTATTTACAAGGCGTAAATTATACTATTTTTCGCAAAATTCTTCCTCCGCAATCTTTATGGATTCAATTTTGCCAATGTCGTGCCATTGATATTTTTCGATTGGAGTATATCCCATTATCTTCAAATCGTTGCATTTGTCAACATAAAATGGGGTGATAGAAAATTTGGGTTCGGTGTTATATCTGAGTAATTCGTCAAATATTGATGGCGATACAATATGTACACCTCCAAAAGCGAGCATTTTATCCTCGTCTGATGCCAAATAGTTAGCGGGTTTAACTTCTTTGGTTGCTATATTTGTCCATCCTCTGAGTTGATTGCTTTCATCGATGTAAAAATATCGAGTTGTTTTACGGTCGGCTACAAGTAGAGTGGCATCGGCTTTGTTGTCGATATGTTGTTTAACCATTTTATGCAAGTCAAAGTCGGTGAGGATGTCGGCATTGTGTATGATTATTGGTTCATCACCATCAAGCCATTGGCGAGCTTTTAATATTCCGCCGCCGGTATCAAGAAGCATGTCACGTTCATCACTAATGTGAATAGTTATGCCGAAGTCGTTGTTTGCTTTTACAAATTCAATAATTTTATCTCCAAAATGGTGAACGTTTATAACTATTTCCTCAATGCCATGTTTTTTTAGCCTATTAATGACTCTTTCAAGCATTGTAATGCCTCCCACTTCGACTAAGGCTTTGGGGCGGTCATTAGTGAGCGGACGAAGGCGAGTGCCTAGTCCGGCTGCAAATATCATCGCTTTCATCACTATAAGTTATAGTTTAGCGTTGAACGTTTGTTCGATATTCTGCTCACGATGAACAAGCTCAACTTTTACGTTGAATTTCTTGTTAATATGCTCTGCCATGTGTTGCGCGCTATATACTGAACGATGTTGACCTCCTGTACAGCCAAAGCATACCATAAGATTAGTGAAACCTCGTTCGATATAGCGTTTTACATTTGAGTCAACCAATTCATAAGCATGTTCGAGGAATGTAAGGATTTCTCCATCCTCTTCAAGGAATTGTATGACAGGTTGGTCTAATCCGGTAACGCCTTTATATCGTTCGTATTTTCCGGGATTATTCACCGCGCGACAGTCAAACACATATCCACCTCCGTTGCCCGATGCATCGTTAGGTATTCCTTTTTTGTAAGCAAAACTCATCACTTTAACAGTGAGTGTATGTTTTTGTATATCATCGCTGAATTGCTTCATCTCTACTAATTCTTTGAGAACTTTACTTAAATAAGGATATTCAGGATATGCTTCATGAAGCAATGAGCGAAGGTTTGCCACTGCAAATGGTACACTTTGCATAAAGTGGGGTTTCTTTTCAAAGTAGCCACGGAAACCATAGGCTCCTAGCACCTGTAGTGTGCGGAATAATACAAAGTGGCGTAGCTGTTCGTGGAAATACTTTTCATCGACCGGCTTATATTTGCGCAATGCATCGATATACTCTTTAATTAGCTCTTGGCGCAAACTGTCGGGCATATTTGCTTTGGCTTGCCACAAGAAAGAGGCTACGTCATAATAGAATGGGCCTTTGCGACCGCCTTGGAAATCAATGAACCAAGGTTCATTATCTACAAGCATAACATTGCGTGATTGAAAGTCGCGATACATGAACGTGCTTGATTGGCTACGCATGAGTACCTCGCTCATTTTTTGGAAGTCATCCTCAAGTTTGTCTTCTTGAAACTCTAATCCTGTTGCTTTTAAAAAACAATATTTGAAGTAGTTCAAGTCCCACATGATTGTTCGTTTATCAAACTCGGCGAGTGGATAACATTTACTGAAGTCGAGACCTACTGCACCTGAAAATTGAATATCAGGCAATATGCGTATTGTTTTTATTAGTAGGGCTTTCTCTTCATTGCTGAACGAACGAGTTTTACGACCTTTTTCAATTGCGCCAAACAATACACTATCACCAAGGTCTTCTTGTATATAAGCCATATTGTCGGGGGATACGCCAATGACTTGCGGCACAGGTAGTCCGTGTGATTTAAAATGATTGGCAAGATATATAAATGACTCGTTTTCTTCAGGACAAGTGCCTATAACTCCAATAATTGATTGTGCGCCTTTTAATCTGAAATATCTACGATTTGAACCTGATGCAGGCATTTCGACAATTTCAGTAGGTTCACTACCTATTGCATCTTTGTATAATTGCGATAATATTGTACAATCCATTTTTTTAGTATATTTTTTGCAAAGATAGTAGTTTATTTTCATACTTTTATCACAATTGATTTATTTTGCAGTCAATTATTTTTTTATTGTTAAATTTATTTGTTTTTTGCAATAAGATGTAACCATAAAATATTAATTTACTAACTTTGTGGCAAATTTGTAAATTAATGCTAAAGTTTTTAAAATACATAAGTCAATTACTTTTATCTCCCGGCAATGGATGGGAGGATATTTCTCATGCCGGGATTGACACAAAAATTCTTTCTTCAGCAGGCTTGTTCCCATTGATTGGTTTGGCTGCTATGTCGTCATTTATTAAATTAGTATTTGATGCAAGTGTCGAAGTGGTGTCAATAATACAAGTTGCGATAATTGTTTTTGTGCAATTAGTTAGTACATATTATATTGCTTCGGCAATTTTTGGCGTTGTCTTGTCACGATTAGTTGAAGGAGAACCCAATGAGAAGAAATATAATACTGTAATAATATATTCAGTAGCTATAATTTCATTGATAAAAATTCTCGAAAATTGTATACCTTTCCCTCTACCGTTGTTGTATTTTTTATATATCTATGTTGCATTGATAATATGGAAAAGTGTTAGATATTTGGCTGTTAAAGAGAAATTAGTTGGTTACTTTATGTTGCTGGCTATAGTTGTAATTATTATAATGCCTTTTGTATTAAATTTTCTTCTAACCTCTATTACTTTATAGGATAATGAAATTTAGTAAAGATGTAAATATAAAAAATAAGAGAGCAACGTTTGATTATAATATTATCGAAACGTTTACGGCAGGGATTGTTTTAACTGGAACAGAGATTAAGTCTATCCGTTTGGGAAAGGCTAGTTTGGTTGATACTTATTGTTATGTTACAAATGGTGAGATATGGGTCAAGAATATGCATATAGCGGAGTATTTTTATGGAACATACAATAATCATGAACAACGACGTGACCGCAAATTATTGCTTAATCGAAAAGAGATACGTCGACTTGAAAAAGATGGGAAAGAGGCCGGCTATACTATTGTTCCATTAAAATTATTTATTAATGACCGTGGGTTGGCAAAGTTGGTTATCGGATTAGGAAGAGGTAAGAAAGAATATGATAAACGTCAATCAATAAAAGAACGTGAAGATAAACGGGCTATGGCTCGAATGTTTGAGAAAATCTAAATAGGTGTGGATATAATTAGCAGCCGGTCTCCGTTAGAGACTGTAACACCATAAAGACGATACTTGTTGTCGTCTTTTATTTTTAATCGTTTGCGCAAATCTTCGGCTGATAAAATAAAATTCCTAACAGTTACATTTGCTTTGGGAAATTCTTTAGAAACTTCTTTTATGATGCGGGATGTGAATGGAAAAATGCGTTCTATTTTATAACATTCCCCGGGGAAGTCTGGGATAATTTTCGACGACGTGTATAGATGCGTGTGTTGGTGTAGCTTAGTTACATCGTATCTTTGAGAAAGCGTTTTAAATGGTTGTAATTTCATTACACTTGGGTAGGGCTCATATAAATACATCCCAGGCAAAATCTCTCCATTTGTTGATATGGCATCAGTTTCTTCTCTCTGACTGAATGAAAATTTACAATCAGTTTCGGAAGTAGTAACACAATGTAAAGACGTAATTGACGCAAAATTTTTAAAATCAACTATTGCGACAATTTCTTTGCATTCTTGCTTAGTGCCAATTGCATATAGCTCAGTAACATCGGGTAATTCTCGCAATATTTGTGTCGCATCGAGCATGGGCGATGCTTTAATGATAAGCTTATTGCAATGTGCCTTTATTAATTCAATCAATTCAACGACATTTGGCTGGCAATCAGATAATGCAAATAAACGCTTGCCTCCGTCGCCTCTTCGAGCTGGGTCGATAAATATTGTGTCGAAATGTTGTGTTGTTGATTTGAGATATTCAACGCTGTCGGCATTAAGAGCAGTGAAATTCTGTAATCCTATCTCTTTAGCATTAATCGATAATGCTTCTGCTACATCGCTATTAAGGTCAATTGCTGTGATATGACTAGCTTTTTGCGCAAGGTGAAAGGCATCGATACCAAGACCTGCTGTCATGTCTAAAATAGTTTCACCTTCAGCGATGAGTGAAGCGTGAAATGATGCGAGTCTATCCGATGTGCATTGCTCAGCCGATAGGGACGTAGGAAATATAAACTTGGGTGATTGGAGCGTTTTTGATAGCTTTTTTGCAGACTTTTTTCTACATTCAATTTGCATTATTGCAAATTCATATAATGCATAATTATCTTTTTTGCGACAACTTAATCTTAGTTTAGTGGTGTCGCAATCTCTATGTTCTTCAATCCATTTAATAATATTCTCGCTTAGCTCAGTAATCACAATTGTTTCAATTTATATTACATGATAATTGATTACGCGTCATTTTTAGGGGTATCAAAATGTGGTTTTGTCCCTATTAATGTGTCGATAAATAATTTTACTCTTGCGAGTAATTCACGACTCTCATTTTTAATGCGTTTTGTTACTATGTGAGAGGGAGCTGCGTTATAACCTATAGCTTCTATTCCATTTTGTTTTGCAAGAAATATAGCTCGTTCGTTATGATATTTTTGCGATATGAGTGTGATTTTATCACAACCATACACTTCTTTGGCTTTTACGATTGAGTTTAACGTGCGTGTACCATCGTAATCGAGTATAATTACACTATCGGGAATGCCATGTGCTACTAGTGAGTCGTGCATAGCGACTAATTCGTTATATCTGCCCAGTTGTGACGAATAGTCACCTCCGCTAGCGATTACTGTGTCTATTTTTCCGGCGTTATAAAGTTCGGCTGTGGCGATAATTCTATTGATATAATAGTAGTTTGGCTCATTGTCGGGCGTTTGTGGTGAAGTGCCAAGCAAAAGCCCAATATTATTGTGTTTTATATCTGTTACATTATCATAAGTAAGACCATTGGCGTTGATTGATACAATGCTATAACATATAATAATCGCAACAATTACAATAGCTAAAGGTGCTAAAATAAACCACAACATTTTTCGTCTAGTAAATTTCATGCATTATCATCATTTTATTAATGCAAATTTAGAAAGAAAAATCGAATAAATAGATATAAATTTCATTAAACGAATTTGTCAATCAAATATCTTATCCCAATCTTTCCACACTGCTTCGTAGCCGAGAGTTCTAATTTCGTTTGCCACTTCAAGCGGTGTGCGGTCATCGCTTACCTCAAACTGCTCAAGTGCATCGGGCGACGTGGCATATCCACCGGGCTCAGTCTTGCTCCCTGCGCTCATCGAAGTTACGCCAAGACGCATCATATTGGCTCGGAATGCAGGATTTTCGCGTGTAGAATATGATATGTCAACATCATGGTCAAACAATCGGAATGCAAATGTGAGTTGAGCCAATTCTTTATCGCTCATCACTACTTTAGGTTGATAACCTCCCTCCGATGGGCACATTCGTGGGAAATTTATTGAGTAACGTGTTCGCCAATAATTGCGACGAAGATATTGCAAGTGGCGAGCCAACATCGTAACATCTGTTCTCCAATCTTCCAACCCAATCAATACTCCCATGCCAATTTTATGAACACCTGCGGCGCCCATTCGGTCATATCCATTCAATCGCCATTCATATATCGACTTCATTCCCTTTGGGTGATACTTTTTATAGTTGGTCTCATTATATGTTTCTTGAAAGCATACGACTCCGTTTAGTCCGCTTTGAGTGAGTCGATAATAATCATTCTCTTTCATCGGCATCACCTCGATAGTGAGATTATTAAAGTAGGGGCGTGCTGTTTGTAACACTTTTTCGATGTAGTCTACACCATTTACCGCCGGAAACTCTCCCGATACGATAAGCAGGTTTTCAAATGGGCCTAATCGGCGAATTGCTTCGCACTCAGCTTTCACTTGCTCCATCGTTAGGGTGGTGCGTTGCATGGGGTTGTTGTGATTAAATCCGCAATACACGCAATAGTTGGAGCAAGCATTTGACACATAAAGAGGGATATACATCGAAATAGTCTTGCCAAATCGCTCCATAGTGTATTTATGCGATAGCTGAGCCATATTCTCTATATATGGTTCGGCCGCCGGTGAAATCAATGCCATAAAATCATCGATATTCAGATGCTCTTTTGATAACGCTATCTCCACATCACGAGCTGTTTTTGAGTTGATAGCTCGTGTGGTATCGTCCCAGTCGTATCTCTTTATTTCATCACTAAACATAGTTATTCCTTTTTATTATCACATTCACCGGCTACTGCTTGTGAAATGCGCATTGCACAGAAGTTTGGTCCACACATCGTGCAGAAGTGATCGTCATCTTTGTGACTTTCGATATAGTATTGACGTGCGCGAGCAGGGTCGAGTGATAAATTGAATTGATCTTTCCACCTAAATTCAAATCGGGCTTTACTCAATGCGTCGTCACGCAGTTGTGCGCCGGGGTGCCCTTTGGCAAGGTCAGCAGCATGTGCTGCGATTTTATAAGTAATCACACCATTGCGCACATCTTCAAGATTTGGCAGCGCCAGATGCTCCTTGGGTGTAACATAACATATCATTGCCGTCCCCAACCATGCTATTTGCGCTGCACCAATAGCCGATGTGATATGGTCATATCCGGGTGCAATATCGGTTGTGAGTGGACCGAGTGTGTAGAATGGTGCTTCGTGACATTTGTCTAATTGTCGCTCCATATTCTCTTGTATCTTGTGCATAGGCACATGTCCCGGACCTTCGATAAGCACCTGTACATTATGTTTCCATGCAACTTCGGTCAATTCGCCAAGCACATCGAGTTCCATAAATTGCGAACGGTCGTTGGCATCATGTATGGAGCCTGGTCTGAGTCCGTCGCCAAGCGATACCGCTACATCATATTTAGCGAGAATTTCACATATCTCCTCAAAGTGAGTGTAAAGGAAGTTCTCTTCATCGTGAATTACAGCCCATTGTGTCATTATCGAACCACCTCGAGATACAATCCCGGTCAATCGCTCCGAAATCAGATCGGCATGAGCGCGCAAGGCACCGGCATGAATGGTAAAATAACCAACTCCTTGCTCGGCTTGTTCTATGAGGGTGTCGCGATAAATTTCCCACGTGAGAGCCTTCACATCTCCATTCACTTTCTCAAGGGCTTGATAGATGGGAACAGTCCCCACCGGCACAGGGCAGTTTCGGATAATCCATTCGCGTGTTTCGTGAATATTGTCACCGGTTGAAAGATCCATTAGTGTGTCACCACCCCAGTAGCAACTCCACACAGCTTTCTTCACCTCTTCCTCAATCCCCGATGAAAGGGCTGAGTTGCCTATATTTGTGTTGAGTTTAACAAGAAAGTTGCGTCCAATAATCATTGGCTCGGCTTCGGGGTGATTTACGTTAGCCGGTATTACAGCGCGGCCTGCTGCGACTTCCTGGCGCACAAACTCGGGTGTAATATGAGTTTTAATGCCCGCTTGTTGTGCATTGTTGTTTTCTCGTATAGCCACATACTCCATTTCGGGAGTGATTATCCCTTGACGGGCCAATGCCATTTGCGTGATCTTTTTCTCTTTTTTAGCTCTACGAGGAGCATATCTATGCTTGAATCTTATTTGGTTGAGGGAGGGTTCGCTTTCTCGCATTTTTCCATATTCGCTCGTAATTGATGGCAGTTGCTCCAAGTCATCACGCTCGGCAATCCATTTTTCGCGAATACGTGGAATTCCGTTATTTATGTCGACAATCACATTTGAGTCGGTAAACACGCCACTTGTGTCATAGATATATACAGGCTCGTTTTCGGTTACGATACGTTCTCCATCGACTATTTTTACAGTTGGGGTGAGGTTTACACGTCGCATTGCGACTTTTATTGGGTGAAGTTCACCCGATATATATACTTTTTCTGAATTTGGGTAATTGTGAATGTCTATATTTTCAATTTTCATAAGTCATTTAAAAATGAGGTGAGAGGACTTGATGCTACGGCATGAAATGATTGGCTTCCGAGCCCGGCAAGATAACCTTTTCTACCGGCCTCTACTGCCATTTTGAATGCTTGTGCCATTTCTACGGGATTACCGGCTACGGCTATTGCCGTGTTAACCAATACTGCATCTGCACCCATTTCCATAGCCTCGGCTGCATGTGATGGCGCTCCAAGACCGGCATCGATAACTACAGGCACACGGCTCTCGGCAATAATAATTTCGAGCAAATCGCGAGTCTTGAGCCCTTTATTTGTTCCGATAGGTGCACCAAGAGGCATCACTGCTGCAGTTCCTACCTCTTCAAGTCGTTTACACAACACCGGGTCGGCTTGAATATATGGCAACACATGAAATCCCTCTTTGGCTAATATTTCTGTAGCTTTTAGCGTCTCAATAGGGTCGGGAAGTAGATACTTGGGGTCGGGGTGAATTTCGAGTTTGAGGAAGTTTGTGCCGAAGCAGTCGCGTGCCAATTTGGCTGCCAATACAGCTTCTTCGGCATTCCTCACCCCCGATGTATTGGGGAGGAATTGCACTCGTTCACGATTGATATGTTGCAACATGTCATCTTCCTCTTCATGCTCCATGTCGATGCGTTTCATCGCCACTGTTATCATCTCTGACTCTGACGCAAGAATTGCTTGCAACATCAATTCATTAGATGAGAATTTCCCTGTACCCACAAATAGGCGCGAATTAAATTCTCTTCCTCCAATAATTAATTTGTCGTCCATAATTAATTGTTATATAGTTTGTTGAGAATTGCTTTGGTATATTCTACAGGATTTTCGGCATTGATAATTGCTCCAGAGATTGCCACACCATTCACACCGGTTGCCATCACATCGTCAATATCTTCAAGGGAGATACCTCCAATGGCGACTACGGGCAACTGAACTCCGGCTTCGCGTATCTCTTTCATAATCTTGCTATATCCTTCGAGCCCGAGAATGGGAGATAGGTTCTCTTTGGTTGTAGTGTGGCGGAAAGGACCGAGACCCACATAATCCACATCAATCCCTTTTAGAGCGAAAATATCGCCGGCAGTGTTGGCTGTTGCTCCGATTATCGGCCCTCCTTCAAGTAGATTTCTTGCTTCAGCCACAGGCATATCTTTTTTGCCGAGATGCACACCGGTAACTTCCATCTCTTTCACCAATTCCACTCTGTCATCAATCACCAATATTGCATCGGCTTCTTTGCATAGGGGGATTAGCTCTTCGGCAACAGCCTTGACCTCTTCGTCGGTAGCTTCTTTCATGCGTAGTTGAATCCATTTACAACCACCTTCAAGCACCATTTTCACTTGTTCTACGATGCTATATCGTTCACTTGGATGTGTGATAAATTGTAACATATATTATTCTATTTAATTATTTCAAATTCGTTTAATCGATTCTCTAATGTAGAAATATCGGGGGAGTTGAATAGATAACCCAATACGGCATATCCTATAAACTCATATTCATTTAATTTTGTTGCTGTCAGTGGAGTTATCCCACCAAGAGCCACAACTTTATCGCTATATTTCACCCTCATTAATTCTTCATTGCTGAAGGTCGCATTATATCCTTCTTTTGAAATGCTATCAAAGATAGGACTTAATGTGATATAATCAAAATTATGCGAAGCCTCAATTTCACCAATTGTGTGACAACTTTTACTAATACTGCCATTAAAATCATCGGGAGCAATACTATTGCGTCGGTTTAAATGCACGCCACCCAATTTAAACTCTTCAACCAACTCAAAATTATCATGCAGTTTCAATCTATTATAATATTTAGAGTCAATAGAGCCAATCAACTGCCGCAATTCATCAATCGACGCTTCAGGGTGACGAAGATGCACATAATTCCACCCGGCATCTAATATCGTTGTAATAAACGCCACCTCCTCCTCAAATATCTCAACCGGTGTTATCGCAACCCTAATCATATAAATAATTAACCATTAAAAATTATGCATTATGAATTAATTATCACCATAATGCATTATGCATTAAAAAAAACTATCCTCCATGAAACGCCTTTATAATTACCACAGTGTCGCCATTGTTTAGTACATGGGTTGCTCTGTCGTTCGACGTTACCACCACATTGTTCACTGCAGTGGCAATTCCAAGGGGTTTAATCCCTTCTTGCTCAAGAGCCTCATGCAGTGTGGCTCCTTCGGGCAAACTTACTTTTTTGTTATTAATCGTAATTTCCATAACTATCTCACTTTTAATTTTTGTGGAGCAAAAAAATGATTTACCGGACCGTGGCCTTCGCCTACTTCAACATTTTTGCCGGCAAACAATGCACGAGTAATATATAGTTTTGCTTTTTTTACACTCTTTTCCAAGCCGTTTCCAAGCGCTAAATATGAAGCGATAGCGGCTGAGAGAGTGCAGCCGGTGCCGTGACTGTTTTGGGTGTTGATAGCATCTGATTTTATCTCAATAAGTTTGGTCGAGTTTTCCAACGATAGATAATCGATTTTCACATCGTTGCGACTGCTATCTCCCCCCTTGAGCAACACATTGCGTGCTCCCATTTCGTGCAATCGTTGGGCTTGCACTGCCACATCTTCACTATCGGTTAGTGCCACAGCTTCGTTTTTGTTAGGCGTGATGAGTGTGGCCATAGGTAATAGTTGCTTCACTAAAATCTCCACAGCATCTTCGTCAATCAATCTTGCCCCTGAGGTCGCAATCATCACAGGGTCTATTATAATATTCTCAGCATTATTGCGTGCAAGCGCATCGGCCACCGATTTTATTATTTTGCCATTATATAGCATACCTGTTTTTACTGAAAGCGGACGAATATCGGCATATACCATATCTATTTGAGCCTCTACCACCTTGGGTGATACCCCTTGAATAGCCGACACCCCTGTGGTGTTTTGTGCAGTAATAGCCGTAATGGCACTCATGCCATACGTTCCGAGAGCCGACATCGTTTTTATATCGGCTTGTATCCCGGCTCCACCACTTGAATCAGACCCGGCAATCGTCAATACAGGATAATAATGTTTCATTTTCTTTGCTTGTTAAATTAAAAGGCAAAGAGGGAATCTGAAATAGTAAAATAATCGGGTAGGGGAAATATTGACGAATGTCAAAAAAAGAATTTTATTGTCAAACAATCCCTGCGCCGGCATTAACCGTATCAGGTTCTAAGGGTCTAATCTCAGCCATCGTCCTCACGACAGCACCCCTTTGTCTTGCACTGCAAAGGTAATAATAATAATTGAAAGTCAAGAATTGAAAATCGAGAAATTTATATATTTGCTAAAAACAAACACAACACCCAATCCCAAGATATGTGTAACAATAGAGTCAATGAGGGCATTAACTCTCCTCTTGTTTCTCGCAGAAAAATAGGAGGGGTGGCTCAACGAGCCGAGGTGGTGCCAAAATGCCGCAAGGCATAACGCCCCATAAAACAACTTCTGTCCTTCTATTCACCCCATGTCCCCAAAGATTTAGACAGAATGCCATAATGACAAAAAAGTAGATGTTATAATCTCCTAACTCCTATCTCCTCTCTACTCCTATCCCAAACAGCGCATAGTCATACCACACCGGGTCTTCAGGTCGCATCTTGCGAAGCACCTCGGTTAGTTCTATCGTTGCTTTGCGGTCATTAGCATAGCGAGTGAGCAACCCAAGTTCGCGCGACACATTCCCCACATGCACATCAAGAGGGATAAATAGTTGAGAGGGCTTTATCACATTCCACACACCCATATCCACTATGCCATCATCACGCACAAGCCATCGTAGAGCCATATTGATACGTTTTAATGCCGTGTTTTGTAGATTGCCGGGAAGACATCTATTATCACTTTCGCCATTATTCGCTTCAGCAAAGACCTTGTTCATCTCCTCAACAAGTTTCCACGAAGGAAATTCCGAAGATGAAATCGCCATATGCTTTGCAAAATCGTGCAACGAACCATATTTTGAATATATAAAGTTTAATCCGCGAAGATAATAACGTAGATTCTTACTGAAAAAAGTGCGGTGGATATTCATGTCGGGCAACTCCTCGTAGCCCTTATCCATAATATAATTATAAGGTTGGTTATCCATTAGAGCAAGCATCTTATTGCAATTATTGCATATCATCTTGCGATTGCCCCATGCGATAGTGGCCGACAATAGCGCAGCAATCTCTATATCTTGCAAATGCTCAAAACGACGAGGAAACTGTACTGGATCATTAGCAATAAAATCCACATGATTAATCCTCCTCGCCTCACTATCAAGCAACTCCTTAATATCCATCCAACTCATACTATCTTATATCAATAAATTCCACACTTATCACTAAATAAATTCTGCATTCCGCACTTCGCATTAATAACCGCCAGCCCCAACTCTCCTCTTGTTTTTCGCAGAAAAATAGGAGGAACAATGGTGCCAATGAGAGCAATAACTCTCCTCTTGAAAATTACATCGTAATTTTTAGGAGGAGTGGCTCAACGAGCCGAGGTGGTCAGAACACCCACGTCATTCCCATTTGAAACAAAAAAGAGAGTGTATCACCGATACACTCTCTTTTGCAGGGTGGAAGATGGGGCTCGAACCCACGACCTTCGGAACCACAATCCGACGCTCTAACCAGCTGAGCTACGTCCACCATGTTTTTTCAACGGTGCAAAGGTACAACTTATTTTTTAATCTCGCAACACCTTCCCCAAAAAATCTCAAAAAAATAATCACCTCCACATATCTTCCTCCATTATCACTTCGAGCAGGGAAAGAGTTGCCAACTGAGTAATTGAACATTGTAGATTAACTCTCCTCTTGAAAATTGCTTAGCAATTATTAGTAGGAACAATATAGCCAATGAGGGCAGTAACTCTCCTCTTGAAAATTACAAAGTAATTTTTAGGAGGAACAATGGAGCCAATGAGAGCAATATATCAAGTTTACTTGATTATTGCCGAGTGCAGCCCATTGAAGACATAGTCAGTACCCCGAAGGGGGGAGGTGGTTAATTTAATTCATAATGCATAATTGCCTCGCGCCAGCCCTTATGTTTCTTATGTTCTTCTGTCTAAATTTTTTATTTTTCAATGCTTAAAAAATGTGAAAGCACTCTTTTGATAAGAGAGTGCTTTCACTTTGATAAAATATTAATTACCAGGATTTTAGATGCTACTTGCCGATAATCTCGCTGCAACACAAATTCATTTTATTGCATTTAATTAACACAAAAACTTCACTATTCAGTTGATTTTCACTATCTTTGTAAAAAGTAACACTCTCTTATCAAGATTGAAGTTGTGAGATAGTTACAAGAGGGTGGTAGTTAGGATATTAAGGTTATTTATGGCACGAATATACGACAATATCGAATTGAAATTCTCCCAAGGATTACAAGACATAATCACCAACACAGGAGTGAAGCGTGTTGATTTTTGTGTAGGTTATTTCAATTTAAGAGGCTGGCATTTGGTCTGTGACCAAATTGATACTTTGCCAGGAGAATTTGTAGATGAAGAGTTTTCAACAACTCCAATTCATAGAATATGCCGATTATTGATTGGTATGCACCAGCCTGATGATGAACTGCTTCATTGGTTGTATAGTGGCGAAAAACATATGCCCGACGATCTCTTTGTTCGTGAACAGAAATTGCTTATTGCAAAGAATTTTAGAAAACAGCTTCTTATCGGACTTCCGACAAGCCGTGATGAATGGACTATCCGAAGATTGTCTGCTCAGTTAAAAGCTGGAAAGGTTTGTGTTAAACTTTATGTCAGAGAACCTTTACATGCTAAGTTGTATCTCGCACATCGCCCTGATGACAACTTTAATAAAATTCAAGCTATTCTTGGTAGTAGCAATCTCACTTATGCCGGTCTTACTAAACAAGGAGAACTAAATGCAGAATTTGCTGATAGCGATAACGCTAAAAAACTTTCAGAGTGGTTTGATGACCGTTGGAACGATAAGTTCTGTATTGATATTACAAAGGAACTTATTGAAGTTCTCGATTCAAGTTGGGCAAGCGAAGAAATTATACCACCATACTATATTTATCTAAAAACAGCATATCATCTTAGCCAAGAAGCTCGCTCTGGTATCAAAGAGTTTTCTCTATCTTCCGAGTTTAGAAAAGAACTTTTTGATTTCCAACAAACTGCGGTTAAAATTGCCGCACGACATCTTCGCAACGATAAACGTGGTGGTGCAATGATTGGCGATGTTGTAGGTCTCGGCAAAACCATAACAGTCTGTGCTATTGCTAAACTTTATGAAACTACTTTCGCAAGTAGCACTTTAATTATATGCCCAGCTAACCTGCAAGAAATGTGGCAAAAGTACGCTATAAAATATGACCTCAAAGTGGAAATCATGTCAATGGCTAAACCTATTGATGTCGATAATATGCGTTATTTCCGACTGATTATCATCGATGAAAGTCACAACTTACGCAATGGTGGCTCAGGTTCTCGTTATAGAAATATAAAGTCTCTTATTGAGCATCAAGATAGTAATGTCTTATTACTAACGGCTACTCCATACAACAAGGATTTCAAAGACCTAAGCAATCAGTTACGTTTATTTATAGAAGAAGAACAAGACCTTGGAATAAGACCTGAAGCATATATTAGAAAACTTGGTGGCGAAAGACAATTTATGCAAAAGCATAGCGAAACTTTTATACGCAGTTTGGCTGCTTTTGAGAAAAGCGATGAAACAGAAGACTGGAACGAACTAATGAAGCTATTCCTTGTTCGTCGCACTCGTACCTTTATCAAGGAAAACTATGCCAAAACCGACGAGTCTAACGGCAGAAAGTATCTTTTATTCCCTAACGGAAATAAATCATATTTCCCAGACAGACTCCCCAAAGCAATTAAATTTAAGACAGAACCTAACGACCAATATAGCCGTTTGTACTCATCTCAAATGATTGACCTTATGGAGAGCCTTGAATTGCCTCGTTATGGTCTTTCGGGATATGTAAACGAAAAAGCACTTGAAGATGCATCAACACTTGAAAAACAAATAGTTGAAAATCTTTCTCGCGCAGGGCAACGTATGATGGGTTTTGCTAAATCTACATTTTTCAAGCGTATAGATAGTAGTGGTTTTTCATTCTTGCTTACACTTTATCGCCATATATTGCGAAATATGGTGTTTATCTATGCTCTTGACAATAAACTAAAACTTCCTATTGGCGATGAAAACGCATTGCCCGATGAGTTTATTGAAGACCAGGATACTAATGGTTTGCCTTTCCCTAATGATGAATCTCCGATAAAGGAAATTGGCGATGAAATTATCGTACCTACCGATGAAGAGCATTATAAAAAGAAAGCAAAAGAGTATTATGAAATAATTACTCTTAAAAACAATCTTTCTTGGATCGACGGTAAATATTTCAAACGCACTCTTAAGCAGAAACTTAAAAAAGACTGCGAGGTGTTGTTTGAAATGATGAAGTTATGTGGTAATTGGATTCCTTCTACCGACCAAAAACTTAACGAACTTCAATCACTTATTTGTAACACTCATAAAGATGAGAAGATAGTTGTTTTTACTCAATATTCAGATACTGCAGAGTATATTGAAAGACAACTCCGTAAACGCAAGGTTAAACAAGTTTGTGTCGTTACAGGTGATACTAAGAATACGACTGAAATGGTGGAAAAATTCTCACCTATCAGTAACGATAAACCTGATATGCCAAAAGAAGAACAATATCGAGTTGTTATCGCCACCGATGTTTTATCTGAAGGTCAAAACCTTCAAGATAGTCATATTGTCGTAAATTACGACTTGCCATGGGCGATTATCCGTCTTATTCAAAGAGCCGGCCGTGTTGACCGTATCGGTCAGAAAGCCGACCAAATATATTGCTATTCGTTCTTCCCGGCTGATGGTGTTGAACAAATCATTTCTTTACGTGAGAGATTGAACGACCGCATTAATGCCAATGCTAATATTGTTGGTTCTGATGAAATCTTCTTTGAGGGAAACGAACAAAACCTTAGAGATATGTTCAATGAAAAAAGTGGAGTTCTTGACGATGAAGATGATAGCGAAGTTGACCTTTCTTCTCAAGCATATCAAATTTGGAAGAATGCTATCGATGTAAACCCGGAACTCGCTAAAATTATTCCGTCACTCAGCAATATGATTTACTCAACTAAACAGGTAGATGAATTAGGTAAAACCGGTGTAATTACATACGCTCGCACCTATAACGATTTTGATGTCCTCACTTGGCAAAACGAGAATGGAGAAATAGTTTCTCAATCTCAAAAGAGAATCCTTTCAACGCTTGCTTGTTCTGCCGACACGCCTGCAGCAGCTCCGCTTGAAAAGCACCATGTGATTGTTGCTGACACGGTGAAAAAGGTGCAAGAAGATTCGTCTATTACCAATGTTGGGGGTATGTTAGGTAATCGCTTTAGTACGCGATACAGAATTATAAATCTTCTCGAAGAATATTATAAGCAACCTAATAATATATTCTTCAGTCCTGATCAGAAAGAAGATTTGAAATTAGTTATAGATGAGATTTATAATTACCAACTTGTTGAAAGCACAAAACAAGCGTTGGGTAAAATGCTTCATCGTAACCATAATAATGATGAAATCGTTGAATATGTCATTGACCTTTGGAAAGAAAATATTCTTTGCAAAAAACCTGTTGATGACAATATTCACAAAGACGCTTCAATTATATGTTCTATGGGTTTAAGATTTGATAATTAATTCTCGCCATGATAAATAAACGACAATTCATATCATTGATAAAAAGTGCTGAGTTTCAAGAACTTTTTGTATCAGAACTTGGTTGGAATCGCTATCGTGGTCAATCTCAACTTCCAACAATTACTATTGATGAAGTTGATTTTGATTTTACGGCTATTGCTGAACGTAATGGTTTTCAGATTCTCACTGCTAATGTTCGATATATCCCTACGAATAGTATATGTCGCAAAATAGATACAAAACTACGCCGTCAGGCCAATGACTATATTGCTATATATCAATTGGACGACTCAGAGCATCATTTGTGGTGTGTTCCAGTTAAGACGAATGAGAAACGTGATTTAGTTCTTATAGAATATGACACAGCGCAGAAATCGGATTTACTTTACTCTAAAGTTGATGGTTTCTCTTTCGAATTAGGCGAAGATACTAATATCGTTGACCTTAGGTCTAAGGTGCATACCGCATTTGCTGTTAATTCAGAGAAAATTACTAAGGATTTTTATGCTGGTTTCAAGAAAGAGCATAAAGCGTTTGCCGACCTTATTACCGGTATTGATGATAATATTGTCACTAAGGACAACCGCAATAAACAATGGTACACTTCGGTTATGCTTAACCGACTAATGTTCTGTTACTTCATTCAAAAGAAAGGTTTTCTAAACCTTGATTTTGACTATCTTCGTCATAAACTTGAATGGGTGCGTCAAGAACAAGGTGCTGACCGTTTTTATAAATCATTCTATCGTGGTTTCTTGACTCATCTTTTTCACGACGGATTAAATACTCCTAAACACGATCCCGAATTTGAACGTGTTTATGGGAAAATACCATATCTTAATGGTGGTATGTTTGACCGTCATCAACTTGAAGTTGATTATCCTGATATTGAGATTAACGACGATGCATTTATTCGTCTATTTAATTTCTTTGATACTTGGCAATGGCATCTTGATACTCGTATCACTGCAAGTGGTAAAGACATCAACCCCGATGTGCTTGGTTATATTTTTGAGCAATATATCAATGACCGTGCTCAAATGGGAGCTTATTACACCAAAGAGGATATTACAGAATATATTGGCAAAAATTGTATTATTCCATTCCTAATGGATAAAACTGCTGAAAAATCCAATAACGCTTTTGCTCCTGACGGTTTCGTATGGCAAACTCTTCGTGAAAGTGGAGATAGATATGTCTACGATGCGGTAAAAAAAGGATATAGTAATGATTGGGCTTCGCTTATTCCTGAAAACATTGCCAAAGGCATCGATACCTCTAAGCCTAAATTATTAGAACGTCGTGCTGATTGGAACACCAAAACTCCAGAAGATTTCGCATTGCCTACCGAAATTTGGCGTGAAACTATAGAACGCTTACAACGTTGCGAATCTTTACTCTCTAAAATTCGCAATGGTGAGATTTCTCATATCAATGATTTTATAACTTATAATCTTGATATTCGTTCTTTTGTTTATGACCTCTTGCACAATACAACTGACCATTTGTATGTATTGCATTTCTATAAAGTATTACAAAGCGTAACAATTCTTGACCCAACTTGTGGTAGTGGTGCCTTCTTGTTTGCTGCTATGAATATCCTTGAACCACTCTATGAAGTGTGCATCGAGCGCATGCAAGAATTTAATGCTCAAAATTCTCTATTGTTAAGACTGAATTAGACGAAATTTCTAACAAATACCGAAGCAATATTCAGTATTTTATCTTCAAAAGTATTATTCTTCGAAACCTTTATGGTGTGGATATTATGGTTGAAGCAACTGAGATTGCGAAACTTCGTCTATTCCTCAAAATGGTTGCCGTGGTCGAAGTTGACCGTCGTGCTGACAATCTTGGACTCGATCCATTGCCGGATATCGATTTCAATATCCGTTGTGGTAATACACTTGTCGGTTATGCAACCGAGGAAGAACTTAACAACGACCTCACTTGGGGCGATATGTTTGCTAATGCGGAGTTTAAAGATAAGGTCGAGTCGGAAATGAATCTTGTTTCGATGACATACGACACTTTTAAGCATGTTCAAATTAATCAGGAAGAAAATCTTGCAGAGTTTAAGCAAGCAAAAGCTGACCTAAAGCTGACCTAAAGTCACGGCTTGCCACTCTTAATGAATTGCTTAATCGTCGTATGCACGCCAATAATCCTTTAACGTATGAAGATTGGCTTGCCTCTCATCAGCCATTCCACTGGTTAGCTGAGTTCTACCAAATCATTAAAGGCAATGGAGGCTTTGATGTAATCATTGGAAACCCTCCATATGTTGGATATACAAGAAAAAATAAGTTAACTAAAAAAGCGGTAATTGATATTTATCAATTGAGAGGATACATTACTTTGCCAACATCTAACTTATATGCATTTGTAATTGAACGAAGCCATAAGCTAATGCATAATGGTGCAAAAATTGGCATGATTATACCTATCTCGGCTTTTGCTAATAATAGTATGGAAGAACTTCAAATTTTGCTAAAAAAAGATTTTGGCAATTTGTATATTTCTACTTTTCACCAACGCCCAGCACAATTATTTGAAGGAGTGCTACAGCGATTAAGTATTTTTATCTCTAACAAAAATAAAGTTGAACAATCAATATTGACTACTGGTATTTATAGATGGTATGCAAATACTCGTGAAAATTTGTTCCAACTAATTAGTTATGTTGAAACAAATCAGAGCAAGCAAACACATTTCGTTAAGTTGGGAACAAAAATTGAGGTCAATATTTTTAATAAATACTCCAAGCATAAATCAATTAATCATTATATTGGGACTGCCTCTAAGTCTAATAATTTGTATTATCGGACAGCTGGAGGTGGATATTGGGTTACTTTCTTAAATGAAGAGTTTGATTGCATTTCAGTAAGTAACAAACACACTTCAATCAACGTGGACATAAATGCAAAAGTGCTTTCTGCTGCACTTAATAGCAATTTGTTTTGGTGGTACTATTCAATTAATTTCGATTTGTTTAATTTCAAAGATTATATGATTTTTGGTTTTCAATTAAATTATTCCCAAAATTCTGTAATCAATAGCATTGTCGAATTAAGTAATAAAATGGAGAAATTTTTAAGGGATAACGCCATTTTTTATACTATTAATAGTTCAACTAATGGAGCAAATGAAACGGTTACATATCAAAAGTCCAAATTCAAGCATATCATGGATATAATTGATGTTTCGCTTTCAGAAATTTATGACTTTACCGAAGAAGAACTTGATTTTATAATCAACTACGATATTAAATACCGTATGGGTGACGAATTAAATGAATAATAGTATAACATATATTGGCAATCTGGAACTTCTCAAGATGAGAAAGGTGGGATTTCTTGCTTCAAGCAAGATTTCCACTCTATCTGTGTTGCCAACATTGGACTGGGCTATTGAAATTAGTAAACGGGAAGATAGTGTGATAGTGAGTGGTTTTAGCTCATATATTGAGAAAAAAGCTTTAGGATTTTTTCTAAAAGGTAAATGCAAAATACTACTCGTGTTGGCTCGCTCTCAATATAAGACTGTTCCACAAGAATATGTTGATTATATAGACTCCGACAGAATGAACTGTGTTCAAAAACAAATATTTTTAGAAAAATTTTCATCATAAAAGCAATTATTTTTCACAATTGCGAAAATTTGTTTTAAAAGTTTATTTACTACAGCGATCATCGCAACTTTAGCAGGCTTTCCCTTT
>JAZNGZ010000017.1:0-26016 GCA_045576735.1 Muribaculaceae bacterium | reverse complement strand
CTAACCGGCAAGAGATTCTGCTTGCCCACCGAAGCGGAGTGGGAATATGCCGCTCGCGGTGGCAACAAGAGCCGTGGATATAAATATGCAGGCAGCAACAGTATTGATGAAGTGGCGTGGTATATAACAAATGCTTTTGAAGTAGGGGAAAACAGTCCCGCCTATGGTACCCACCCTGTCGGCACTAAGTCACCCAATGAATTAGGTTTATATGATATGAGTGGTAATGTATGGGAATGGTGTAGTGATTGGTATGGAGAATATTCGTCATCTTCACAGACCAATCCCACTGGACCCACATCCGGGTCTGGCCGCGTGCTTCGCGGTGGTAGCTGGCTCCTCAACGCGCGGAACTGCCGTGTGTCGCAACCTAACAACGACTACCCGGACTACCGCTACAACGGCTACGGTTTCCGTTTGGCGCTCCGCCCATAGGTATCCGGTTTATCCATCTCGTTTAAGCTAAAAACATTCAGAGCATAACTGCAATTCCGAAAAAGGGTGAGCGGAGCCACCCAATGGAGGAATGGCAAGTTATGCATTATGCATTAGATTTGACCACCTCCCCCCTTCGGGGTACTCCTCCTAAAAATTACTTTGTAATTTTCAAGAGGAGAGTTGAGGCATGGGCAAGGGGAATTATGCATTATGAATTAGATTTAACCACCATCAAACGCAACTATCCTCGTTCCATTCGCGGAGTGCCGCTTCGAGGTTGTTGATTGTGCGGTTGTAGAAACGATACATCTTTATCCCTACAAGCAATCCTATAACACCGCCCACTATTCCTCCAAACATAAACATTTGGTTCATTGAGGTGAATACCACGGCGAGAAATACCATGCCTATGATAAGGTCGATTGTCACTCCCCATTTGTAATGATTGCGAAAGCGGATAGTTCGTTGTAATGACTCAACGGCAGTGGCTTTGCTTATGTTGATGCCTTTGAGATCGAAGATAAAATACACTTCGCGCACAAAGGTGAAACCTACAAATAACCATGTTAAAGCGTAAAGAAGATGCTTTTGAGATTCTCCACAAGTGAGTCCCACAAAGTCATAGGCCCAAAAGAAGAATGGGAGCATTAGCGGCACTAAAATGGCCGCAATGATGCAGTGACGGCGAAGGGTGTCGAGAGGTGATTTCACCTTGCCCGAGATTATTTGGTCGGTAAGCTGAGTGATTTTCTTATCTTGAGCTTTCACATGCTCATCGAGTGCTTTCCATTTATTTTTTAGTTCGTCGAGTTCCATAATTTTATATGTTAAGAGTTAGCCATGAGAGTTAATTTTTCTTTTGCGCGACGCAATCGTGATGCCACATTGTTGCGGCTGATGCCCATGATAGAGCCAATCTCTTCATATGGCACCTCATCGAGCCACAGCAGAATCAACGCCTTATCGAGTCGGTTAAGACGGTCGATGAGCTGATACATCTCTTTGAGTTGTCGCATATGCTCCTGCGAGTCGTCAAACGAATATATATTATCCGATAGCTCGTCGTGAGCAGAGTGCTTTCGCTCCTTGTTTGTATAGGATATACAAGTGTTGAGGCTCACACGATATATCCATGTAGATAGTTTTGAGCGATTTTCAAATCCTTCAAGACCTTGCCACACATTGATGAGAACCTCTTGTCGCAGGTCGTTAAAATTATCCATGTCGGAGGCATACATATAGCATATCTTATTGATGAGTGTGCTATATTGAGCCGTGCACTGTTCAAATTGTTCGCGCTTTTGCGCTTCATTAACTTTCATAATGTTTATACTAATATTGCCTATGCACTATATATGACCACAAAATTACAAAATAGTTGCACACCGAGATTGAAAAATATTAATGCCACAAATGAAAAAAATGGAGTTGGAAATATTACTCTCGCCCTATCTCTTTCCCTCTATATAAAAAACAGAACAAATAAAAGTTGATAAATCTCCGTAATGCAATTTTTAGAAGTTCCTATAGTGTTAAAATTGCATTATCGCGGTTTTTGACATTTTTTGCATCGTATCTTTGCGACACATAACACACCGATGCCCCAAGACGTCCCCCTCCCAACTTCTCTCTTGAAAATGACAAAGTAATTTTTAGGAGGAACAATGGTGCCAATGAGAGCAATAACTCTCCTCTTGTTTTTCGCTACCACCCACCGCCACTGCAAGCAACACGCACTAAAGCGTTGTGATACTTAGGCTCCAGCCACAATCGAACATTGACATTTTGAATTCCACCAAAACACCAACCGCAAATAAAAGACGTAATGTCCTCATCTCTCTCGGTTTCTGCTGAAAATAGGAGAGTGGGCTCTCAAATACCTGCTAGGTATAACCACATCCCTCTCCTCAATCGCCTTAGATAGGCTGCATTTCGGCAATGCAAAAATTAAAATGGATTTTATTTTTGCTATTGCTCTCAATTTGCACTATCGTTGACTATCGTCTTAGATAGGCTACGCCTTGGCAAAACAATTTTAAGTAAACTTAAATTTGCATTTGCGCTCGGCTTGCACTATCTTTGTAGTGGAACAATGAAAAATCAATTATTATGATTGACGAAAAAATTAAGAAAAAACTTGCTGAAGATTCTAACGGATTATCAACTTATGAATATATCGCCAATAATATTGGTTCATGTGTTGAAGATATGGGCTATTTGGTTGATAATATGATAAAAGTGGATTTGACAGGCCAGTATGTGGCAAGCGCGGCTCGCTATTTGTATGCAATCGATGCTCAATTATATGCCGATAGTATATCAACATTGATAGCTGCAGTGATTGAAAAAGATCGCGAACATCGTTATCTTCCCGAACTGATACAAGGTATTTGGGGTAAAGATTATGCCGATAGAGTAGAGGAATTGTCGGGAGATGATAATTTTCGTCGCATTTATAAACGATTATATCCCAAGGGTATATAGATAAAATGTCGCAATAATGAAGAAAATAATATTTACAATCATGTCGTTAGCATTTGTGTCGTTAGCGATTATGGCTCAAGGAAATAAAGAAACAAAGATGGAAAATAAATCAGTAGAAGCGACTGGCGACGTGTTGGTCGACATCAAAACAACAGCAGGCGATATTCGCATTCGCCTTTATGGTGAGACTCCTAAACATCGTGACAATCTTGTAAAGCTTGTCAAGGACGGTTTTTATGACGGAGTGTTGTTTCACCGTGTGATTGACAAGTTTATGATTCAAACAGGTGACCCCGACTCTAAAAATGCTCCGGCCGGAAAAATGCTCGGTTCGGGTGGCCCCGGATATGATATTGATGCGGAAATTATATTCCCGAAATTTTTTCACAAGCGTGGCGCTCTTGCTGCGGCTCGTCAAGGTGATGAGGTGAATCCCGAGCGTCGTTCATCGGGCTCGCAATTTTATATCGTAACCGGACGAGTGTATAGCTCAGGTCAACTCGGTTCGATGCAGAAACAACTCGAAAACCAACAAAAACAAACTATTTTTAACGGCTTCGTTGCTGAATATAAAGACTCAATTATGAAAATGCGTCGCAATCGCGACCAAGTGGGGTTGCAAGCTCTTCAAGATGAGTTGGTAGCTAAAACCGAAGCCGAAGCAGCAAAAAATCCTGCTAAATTTACCGATGCACAACGTGAGGCTTACACAACTGTAGGAGGAACACCTCACCTCGATGGCACTTACACCGTGTTTGGCGAAGTGGTATCGGGAATGGAGGTAGTGGATAAGATTGAAGTTGTGCCCACCGATTCATATGATCGGCCCAAAGAAGATGTTAAGATAATTTCAATGAAAATTGTTGAATGATTGAATACAACACATTTACCCTTTCAAACGGTTTAAGGGTAGTGCATAATTACGACGGTGCCACTGCAATGGTGGCACTTAACGTAATGTATGACGTGGGGGCTCGCGATGAATCTCCCCAATTGACCGGTATGGCTCATTTGTTTGAACACTTGATGTTTGGCGGTTCGGTGAATGTTCCCGAATTTGATAGCGCCATAGAAAATGCCGGAGGAATGAACAATGCGTGGACCAGTAACGACTATACCAACTTCTACGACATTGTGCCGGCGCAAAATGTCGAAACCGCCTTTTGGGTAGAGAGTGATAGAATGCTTTCGCTCGCCTTTAGCGATAAAGCCCTTGAAGTGCAACGCCATGTGGTAATTGAGGAATTTAAACAAACCTGCTTGAATCGTCCCTATGGTGATATGAGCCATCATTTGCGCGCTATGATATATAAGCAACACCCTTATCGCTATCCGGTGATTGGGAAGGAAATTCCGCATATCGAAAAAGTAACGCAAGATGATGTGCGTGAGTTCTTTTACTGTCATTATGCACCAAATAATGCGGTATTGTCGGTATCGGGAAACATTTCACTCGATGAAACTCGTCGATTGGCCGAAAAGTGGTTTGGCCCTATCTCTAATCGTGAAATCGCCTCACGCGATTATCCTGCCGAGCCGCAACAAACTGAAGCGAGGTGCACCGAAGTGACTGGAAATGTGCCTCAAATAGCGGTAGTAAAGGCTTTTAGGATGCCCGCATATGGGGGACCGGGATATATTGAATGTGACATTATTACCGACCTTTTGGCTTCGGGGCGTTCTTCTCGTTTTTATCGCAATCTGTTGATGAAGACCGGGCTGTTTACCGAAGTGGACGCCTCAATAATAGGTAGCGATGAACCCGGGTTTATGATGTTTAATAGCAAATTAACCGAAAATTCGTCGGCTGCAGTTGATGCTGCGTCAAAGGCAATGCTTGACGAGGCTCAACGATTGATTGACGGTGATGTGACCGAATATGAGCTTACTCGCACAATAAATCGTTTTGAATCTAATTTCATGTTCTCGAGCATGGGATTTATGGCTAAAGCGCAGTCATTGGCTAATTATGTGATGCACAATGAGGATGTAAATGAGGTGGTGGCGAAATATCGTAATGTGACTACTGACGATATTGCTAGAGTGGCAAGTGAGGTATTTGACAGCCAAAAATGTTCTACACTCGTATATGTGCCGCAAAATTAGCCCGAATGCACAAAAAAAAATATTTTTAACTAATAAATGTAGATTATTTAGAAAATTTTCTATAAATTTGACTCCGATAACAATATGCCATGAGAAAAATTTGTTTAATTGTGGCATTAATAACTTTTTATGATTATGGAAATGCGTGAACAGTCCTTAGAACAACAGGACCTAACCTTGAATGCTGAACAAAATGATGTTCAAAATGTGAGTGAACAAGAAGCAACCACAGCTCAACCTGTGGAACAAGTAGCTGTGGATGAAATTGAAGATGCAGCTGTTGCAGTAGATTTAACAAAAGAGGCAATTGTAAAAATCGCTTCTGAATTGGCCGATAAACCCGCCGGAGAAATTGGCCGTGATGAAGTGTCGCGCCTTAAACAGCAGTTCTACGCTATCCGTAAATCCGAAATCGAACAAGAAAAAAACGAATTTCTTGAAAAGGGTAACGAAGCATCTGCTTTTGCTGCAAAACCCGATGAATTAGAAGATAAATTCAAAGAAATCCTTAATGCTATAAAGGAGAAAAAGGCTGCTTTACTTGCCGAGCAAGAAGCGGTGCGTCAAGCCAATCTTGAAAAGAAAAATGCTATTATCGAGGAAATTAAAACTTTGGCGGCCGATACCGACAATGTGAATCGCACTTACCCTCGATTCAAAGAGTTGCAACAAGAGTTTAAAACTATTGGTGAGGTGCCTGCTACTGAGGTTACTTCTCAATGGAAACAATATCAAGACGCCGTAGAATCATTCTATGATCAATTGAAGATTAACAAAGAATTGCGCGACTATGATTTTAAGAAAAATCTTGATACCAAGCAATTGCTTTGTGAAGAAGCTGAAAAACTTGCCGAAGAGGCCGACGTGATTGTGGCGTTTAAACGCCTTCAAGAGCTTCACGACAAATGGCGTGAGACCGGGCCGGTTGCTAAAGATATTCGCGAAGAAATATGGGGACGTTTCAAAGATGCTTCGGCGGTAGTGAATAAAAAATATCAAGCATTCTTCGAAGAACGTAAAAACCGTGAGCAAGAAAACGAAGCAGCAAAAACTGCTATTTGCGAACGAATTGAAGCTCTCGATTTTACTTCGCTTAAAAGCTATGTGGCTTGGGACGAAATGACTAAGACTATACTTGAAGCGCAAGAAGATTGGAAAAAACTCGGGTTCGCTTCTAAGAAAATGAACAACGCTTTGTTTGCGCGCTTCCGTGAAACTTGCGATAAGTTCTTTGAAATGAAAGCCGCTTATTTCAAGTCGGTCAAAGATGACCTCGCTACTAATCTTGAAAAGAAAATTGCTCTCTGCGAAAAGGCCGAAGCTCTTAAAGATAGCACCGATTGGAAGAAAACTACCGATGAAATGATTGCTCTTCAAAAAGAATGGAAAACCATTGGAGCGGTGGCGAAAAAACATAGCGATGCGGTGTGGAAACGTTTCCTTGCTGCTTGCGACTATTTCTTCGAAGAAAAGAAAAAGAAAACATCGGGTGTGCGTCAAACCGAACAAGCTAACCTCAAACTTAAGAAGGAAATAATTGCAAAACTTGGTGAAATTGCCGAAGATACTCCTCGTGATGAAGCGGTGAAACAAGTGAAAGACTTGATGGCTCAATGGCAACAAGTAGGTCATGTGCCTTATCGCGAAAAGGATAAAGTGTATGAAGCTTATCGTGCAAAGGTCGACGAGTTGTATAAACGATTGGATATGCGTGGCTCTCAAGCTCGTATGGCTAACTTTGAGGAAAATGTGAGCAGTATGAGTGGCGACGAAAACAAACTTTATCGCGAACGTGAACGTTTGATGCGTAATTATGAGCAAAAACGCAATGAATTGAATACCTATGAAAACAATATGGGATTCTTCAATTCTAAGTCTAAGTCGGGCGACTCTATGTTACGCGAACTAGAACGTAAGATTCAACGCATTAAAGAAGAACTTGCTACTTTAGAACAAAAAATAAAAGTTATCGACAGTCACTTATAATTGAGAAAACTACTTTAAGGAGAATCTCCTATACTGATTGTTTAATTGCATGGAATTTATTGAAATTCCAATTAAATTGTGTGACGTGTTTGAATGACTACCGTTGATCAAAAAGGTAAATACGGACGTTATATCCATGGGCTATTGACCATATCCGATTTGGTGTTGGTCAATATCCTATTTGGAGCTGTAATGATATTCGGTGAAGATTTATCGAGCTTTAATCACAAGATTTTGTGGTTGATGCTTAATGTGTCTTTTATGCCGGTTATATTTCTTATTTATAACACTCACAAGAAAAGAGCTATATACATGGAGCATGTGTTTTCGCGCGCCTTCCAGGCTGTGGCTGTGCATGCTCTCTGTTATGTGTCGCTGTTGACTTTCTTGAGCGAATATTTGCCACTAATCACCTATGTGGAGTTTTATGTGGCTTATATTGTGGTGCTTCCCATTTGGTGGCTAGTGACAAGGCAGATAGTAAAACAATTTAGGCGCAAAGGACGCAACTTCAGCCGCATTATTATAGTGGGTACAAATGCCACTGCGTTGCGATTATATGATGAATTGATGTCTGATGCGGGTTTTGGCTATAAATTCATGGGCTTTTTCGGAAAGTGGAAGCCGGTGGATTTTCCCGGTGACTATAAGGGGAATATCGACGATATTGACTCGTATGTGAAAGCTCATAGCATCGATGAGATATATTTTACTCTATCGGGTGAAGATGTGGAAACGATGAGTAAAGTGACAAAAATTGCCGATGACAATGTGTTGCAGTTCTATTATGTGCCTCAAATAAGCCGCTATGTAAACCGTGTGTTTGAACTGCATAATGTTGGTGCCGTTTCGATGCTGACTACTCGTAGTAATCCGCTTAAAAATGTAATTAATCGTTGGTTGAAACGTGCCTTTGACGTAGTTTTTTCTTCAATAGTTTTATTGTTTTCGCCCATTATATTTATTCCGGTAGCAATTGCGATTAAACTTTCTTCGCCGGGGCCCATTTTCTTTAAACAGGTGAGAACCGGGTATCGTGGTCGTGATTTCAAATGTTGGAAATTCCGCACCATGCGCGTAAATGATGATAGCGATAAAAAGCAAGCGCAAAAAAACGACCCACGAAAGACTAAAGTGGGCGATTTCTTGCGTCGCACAAGTATCGATGAGTTGCCGCAATTTATCAATGTGTGGTTGGGCGACATGTCGGTAGTAGGGCCACGCCCGCACATGCTTAAACATACCACCGATTATAGTAAACTTATCGACAAATATATGGTGCGCCACCTCATTAAACCGGGCATAACCGGATGGGCGCAAGTGAATGGCTATCGCGGATTGACCGAGGAGTTGTGGCAAATGGAGAAGCGTGTGGAATATGATGTGTGGTATATTGAAAATTGGACCTTCTTCCTTGATATGAAAATTGTTGTGCGCACGGTGTTAAATGCCATTCAAGGTGAGAAAAACGCATTCTAATAGACCATTTTCTTCTAATTCCTTTTTAACATGCCAACCGATAATGTCCTAAAACAACGTGCCGAGGCGGTATTGCGTCGGTTCTATGGTTATACCTCTTTCCGTAAGGGACAATACGAAATCATTTCGGAGGTGATGAGCCGTCGCGACGTGGTGGTGTTGATGCCCACGGGCGGAGGAAAGTCGTTGTGTTATCAAGTGCCGGCAATATTAAGTGAGGGGTGTGCTGTGGTAGTGTCGCCTCTTATTGCGTTGATGAAGGACCAAGTGGCAGCATTAGTGGCAAATGGCATACCGGCAGCAACTGTTAATAGTAATATGAGCGATGCCGATAACCGCACGATAATGGAACAGGTATATGCCGGGAGGATAAAATTATTGTATATCTCGCCCGAGCGATTACTCGCTGAGATTGAGCGTTGGTCGGCCGATATAAAAATAAGCCTATTTGCTATCGATGAAGCTCATTGTATATCGCAGTGGGGGCATGATTTTCGCCCCGAATACACTCAATTATCGCGCATTAAAGAAAAATATCCCTCTGTGCCGGTAATTGCGCTTACAGCTACGGCCGACAGGTTGACTCGTGATGATATTGCTCGTCAATTATGTTTGACCGACCCATATAAATATGTAAGTTCGTTTGACCGGCCCAATATCTCGATAAAAGTGATGTCAAATCCCGGTAAGCGCAAAAAAATGTCGCTCATATCGGCCATGATTGACAAATATAGTGAGGATTCGGGGATAGTGTATTGCCTTAGTCGCAAAAGTGCTGAATCAATCGATGCCGAATTGCAAGCACGCGGTTACCGTTCAACGTGTTATCATGCCGGATTGTCGGCTCGCCGTCGTGATGAGGCTCAGCATGCATTTATAAATGGCGAAGTGCAGGTGATATGTGCTACGGTTGCATTTGGAATGGGTATTGATAAAAGCAATATCCGTTGGGTTATTCACAATAATCTCCCTGCTAATATTGAAAGTTATTATCAAGAGATAGGACGTGCCGGTCGTGATGGCATGTCGGCCGAGGCGCTGATGTTTTATTCATTTGCCGATATTGTTACATTGCAGAATTTTGTGAACGAGTCGGGACAGAAAGCGATTAATGGGGAGAAACTTTCGCGAATGAAAGCCTTTGCCGAGGCCACAGTGTGTCGACGTCGCATATTGTTGAGCTATTTTAGCGAGGAGACTACGTGTGATTGCGGCAATTGTGATGTGTGTCTTGACCCTCCCGAACGTATTGATGGAAAAATTATAGCACAAAAGGCATTGAGTGCAATTGCGCGCACCAATGAGCAGGTGGGAAATACTATGCTCATAGATATATTGCGAGGTTCGGCACGAGCCGAATTGATTGTGAAAGGCTATGACAAGATTAAGACCTATGGAGCGGGGCGTGATATGTCGTTTGCTCAATGGAATAACTATATGGCGCAGTTGTTGCAATTGGGATTGGTAGAGATTGCTTATGAGGAAAACAATCATTTGAAAATAACTCCGTTGGGCAGGAAGGTGCTTCGTGGTGAAGCGGATGTAAACTTGTCGAAATTCTATTACGATGCTCCTTCTCGCAAGCCTAAGGCAAGGGTTGTTCAGGTGCTGAGCCCGGTAGAAATGCTTTTCAGCGAGCTTAAAAGTTTAAGAGCTAAAGTGGCTAAGAACGAGGGTATACCGCCCTATATGGTGTTCTCAGACAAAACGTTGCACGAAATGGCCGAAAAAACACCCGATACAATGCTTAAGTTTACACAAATAGAGGGTGTGGGAGAATTAAAAGCTGTGAAATATTGGCGTAAGTTTGTGAGTGCTATACGCAAGTCAAAGGGTTTGCCATCATTGCCATCGAAAGGTGCAAGCTATGATGAAACATTGATGTTGTTTAAATCAAACTATTCAATCGAGGCGATAGCTCAAATAAAAGGATTGAGTACTAAAACAATTTATGGTCACATTGCCAAGCTCATCACCGAGCGGCATATTACCAACTTTAGCGGGCTGATTACTCGCGAGCAATACGATAGGGTGATGGAGGTATATAAAAACAACAAGGCGTTTATGTATCTGATTCTCGCACGCGAAATGCCTCTTGGTCTCCCCGGTGTAGCCCTAGCCATTGCTGAGGTGCAAAAAAAATAAAGCCGAGAGAGGAGAATTATTAAACTATTTTTAGGAAAAAAGTGTTATGTTTAAAAATTTAATTACTAAATTTGTATTATCACATTAATTAAATTCTAAATGTTATGTTAAGCAAAACTATCGAAGACGCTCTAAATGCGCAAGTTAATGCTGAATTGTGGTCGGCATATCTCTATCTCGCAATGGCTCATAATTTTGAAGCTGATGGTAAATCGGGTATCGCAAACTGGTTTAAGGTGCAGTTTAAAGAAGAACAAGCTCATGCTGAGATTTTTATGAACTACATCAATGCTCGTGGCGGACGAGTGTGGTTGAAACCTATTGACGCAGTAGAAACAGAATGGGCAACTCCTCTCGATGCCTTCAATGCAACACTTGCTCATGAACAAAAAGTGACAGCAATGATTAACAACCTTTATGCGTTGGCCGAAGGTGAACACGATTATGCTACTCGTGAAATGCTCAATTGGTTTATTGCTGAACAAGTAGAAGAAGAAGAAAGCGCACAAGAGTTAATTGATAAATTTACTCTCATTGGTAACGATGGAATGGGTATTTATATGCTTGACCAAGAGCTCGCTGCTCGCACTTATAATGTGCCTTCTCCATTGGCTACAGCCGAATAAGAAGTTCTTAGAAGTTAAACATAATAAACGAGACGATGTGTTAGAATGAGCTCTACACATCGTCTCGTTGTTTCTTAGAATTAGTGAGGGCGCTAGAGGCGCGTTATTCCTCTTGACTGCGGTTCTTGGTCTTAGACTTGTTTTTAGTTGATGATGATTCCAAGTCTTTTTCTTCCTTAAGGTCGAGTTCATTGCCATTCTTGTCGATTACTCGATATTGTAGATAGGCAAGTGATTGGTCGGGAATGATTTTAAATCCCATGCCGAGTTTCCACCTCCATTTGCGGTATATTGAGAGAAATCCTTTTTTGAGATATGCGTCAATGAAGGGGTGTACATACATTTTAAACCCTTTTACGTTGAGGTCATTGATGAGATATTCGATTTTCTCGTGGAGAGTGTCGGTAAAAAGTAATGAGGGTTGCACTTCGCCTTTTCCAAAACAAGATGGGCACGACTCGGTAGTGGTAATGTCCATTGCCGGACGCACTCGTTGACGAGTGATTTGCATCAATCCAAATTTGCTTAGTTGCAAGATATTATGTCGGGCACGGTCGTTGGCCATCACTTCTTTCATGTGTTCATATAGTCGTTGGCGGTGTTCGGCTTTATTCATGTCGATAAAGTCGATTACGATTATGCCGCCAATGTCGCGTAAACGCAATTGTCGGGCGATTTCGTCGGCCGCACGAAGGTTCACATCAAGAGCGTTTGATTCTTGGTCAGAGCCTGCTTTGGTGCGGTTGCCCGAGTTTACGTCAATTACATGTAGGGCCTCGGTGTGCTCAATGATGATATATGCCCCCGATTTGAATGAAACGGTTTTCCCAAACGATGACTTAATTTGCTTTGTGATGTTGAAATGGTCAAAAATGGGAACATCTTCTTCGTAGAGCTTCACGATGTCTTTACGTTCGGGAGCTATGAGGTTCACATATTTTGATATTTGTGCAAACGTGTCGGCATCGTTAACATACACGTTCTCAAAAGTGGGGCTGAAAATGTCGCGCAACACTCCCACAATGCGGCTTTCCTCTTCGAATAGGAGGGCAGGGGCTTCGGCTTTTTGTGCCTTATCAATAGTGTCGTCCCAACATTTTAGTAATGTTTTGAGCTCATGGTTGAGGTCGGCCACTTTTTTTCCTTCGGCCGATGTGCGCACGATTACTCCGAAGTTTTTAGGTTTAATACTACTGATGAGCTGACGCAGACGTAACTTCTCTTCGGTTGATTTGATTTTTTGCGAAATGGAAATTTTGTCGCAGAAGGGTATCAATACCAAGTAACGTCCCGTAAATGTTATTTCGGTAGTTAGTCGCGGTCCCTTTGTAGAGATGGGCTCTTTTACGATTTGTACCAGAAGTTCCGACCCGGGTTGTAACACTTCGCCTATTGTGCCGTGCTTGTCGATGTCGGGTAGTAGTTTCATTTTTGAGATTGATGGCACATGCTTCTTGTCATCAAATAGTTGCTTGACAAAAGCATGATAGGAAGAGAAATGGGAACCAAGATCTAAGTAGTGAAGAAACGCCTCTTTTTCATGCCCCACGTTGACAAACGACGCATTTAGCCCCGGCATAATTTTTTTTACTTTAGCCAGGTAAATGTCGCCTACTGCATACGAAGCGTTTCTCGACTCTTTCTGCATCGAAACGAGTCGGGAATCTTCGAGCAATGCTATTGATACATCGCTCGCTTGGACATTTACTACGAGTTCACTTTTCATTTTCTTAGACTTTCAAAAACACACAAAGAACAAACGGATTAGCTTAGTGCTTGCCACATCCGGTTTGTTCTTCGTATAGCGTTTCTTAATACTGAAAGAAGGTCAACTTATTTCTTTTTGTGACGATTCTTTCTTAGACGTTTTTTGCGCTTGTGAGTGGCCATCTTGTGACCTTTTCTTTTTTTTCCGCTTGGCATTTTACGCTAATTTATTGGGTTAAAAAATAAAATTGATTAATTCGTGGATTATTTAACTTCTTCCATGAACACTTTAGCAGGCTTGAATGCTGGAATTTTGTGTTCAGGGATGATGATAGTTTCGTTTTTAGAAATGTTGCGAGCAGTTTTTTGTGAGCGTACTTTTACGATGAAGCTACCAAAACCTCTCAAATATACGTTTTCACCATTAGCAAGTGAATCTTTTACCACTTCCATGAATTTTTCAACAGTTTCAAGTACGTTGGCTTTTTCAATGCCAGTTGACTTTGAAATTTCGTTTACGATTTGAGCTTTAGTCATTGTAGTTATTTTTTTTAATTAGTTAATTTCGTTGATTTGCAAATCGTTAGACCGTTTTTTCTAGGAATCTCCGAATTTTGCAACTGCAAATATCGCACTTTTTTTTTAAATACCCACAATTTTAACGCAAATTATTGAAAAATACCTCTAAAAAAGCCATGATTTGCATTGTTTTGACGATAATTTTTCAATTTTTTGAGCTGAGAACGTTTTTTTGTGTTGGGGTTGATGCTAAAAGAGGGGAAATGCAAATCGGTCTAGTCGTCGTTTTTGATGTCGATTACTTCTAGTTGGTTTGAGTTTTTCCGTTGTCCGATATATTTCTTAGCCGCCCATAGCTCAATTAATGAATTTATTGCGAAAATAATTAAACTCGCTCCGGTCATTAACACAATTGTGTGCTCGTTGAGAGACTCTTTGGGTGCAAAAACTATGATAGCACCCATTACAAGGAGTAGTAGGGGCATAATGTAGAGCCATAGGGGGAGTTTGATAGGGCGTAAAGCCATTGCCATGGCGCAAATGTGATAGCAACCGCCTAATATAACTATGACTCCAAAGATGATGGGAAGAAACTTCATGTATGCCTCGTTCCAACCTATCATTGATATGCCTAAAATTACGCTCCCTACACCCGATACCAAGCTACACATTATATTAACCCATGAGTTGGTCTTTACTTTGGTTGCTTCACATTCTTGTTGTTTAAGGGTTGAGAGAGTGGCTATGACTATCACTCCGGGGATGATGAATACAATACCCATGGTGATGATAATCATTTTAAACACGTCGAAACTGTGGATTATACTTAATATTATGCCGGCAATGAGTATCAATAGCGTGGCAAGTAATGCGCTTTTAGATTTCATAATAGTGGGTTATAGTTGATACTTTAGTTTTTTATACATTCTGCTGATTAATAAAGTATTAGTTGATGGAGGTACGTTTGCAAAGTAATTTAAATAAGTACCCTTAATATATTATAGAACGTTTCGGGTAGTATAATGTTTGCTTTGCCAAGAGCTTTTCTAAATAGTGGAGCAATCTCCTCATCACGAAATCCGGCTATGCCACATCCTATGCGGGTAACGTAGAATTTCAATTCCTCGTGATTGCTCGCAAACTCGATGAATTCATCAACATAAGGTGCTATCGTTTCCACACCGCCTTGCATTGTGGGAATGGCATAAGTTTGTCCGGTTAATCCCACGCCAATGCCCCATTCGGCACCGAAATAGCGATGTGCTACACGCGCGGCACCTCCTCCATGCCTACCAGCCAAGTTACTACCAAACACAAATATCTCGCCCTCATTAAGATGAGTAATAAATTCGGGAGTAAATTCAATAGGAATGTTCATGTCAAGTTAGTTTTATTATGAGATTAATATCAACCACAAATTTAATGAAATATTGCGATTTGAGAAATTATTAACTCGTGTTTAGTTGATTTTGCAACAAATTCACCCATTTCAATATGGCTTTTTCCGTAATATCTTGTAAATTTGCATAAGGAATGATTGACATGGCGCAATCTATTAATAGAAAATTAACGTAAAAACCTGATAAACCAATGAAAACAATCAATCGACTCTTACTATTGCTCGTGGTGGCAATGTTGTGTGGCTCGGTGGCAAAGGCTGCCGATGAAAAGCCTGTGAAGTATATCAATGCAAAAGACCTTCGCATCATCAATCGTGGGTGGACCAATACTATTCGCGATTATGACCGTTTGCCGGCTTTCCTTAAAGATAGTGTGCGCAGTGTGTTGTGGGAACGTAGCCAATGCAGTTCGGGTATTGCAGTGCGTTTTGCCACCAACTCAACATCGGTGGGTGTGAAATATCGTCTTTTGTGGGACACTCACATGAAACATATGGCCGATACCGGTTTGAAAGGTACCGACCTTTATATCTTCGAAGGCGACTCGGTGTGGCGTCATGTCAACACCAACCGCCCTTATACCGACTCGCTCAAATGGTGTAAAAGCACATATGTGTCAAACGTAGAGCCTCGCATGCAAGAGTATATGGTGTATCTCCCTCTATATGATGGCGTCGAAGAGCTTTATATAGCCGTTGACAGCGCAGCCACTATCACTTGCGGCAACCCCGAATTAATCAGCGACAAAAAGAAAATCATCGCTTACGGCACAAGTATACTTCAAGGAGGTTGCGCCTCTCGTACAGGAATGGCGGCTACTAACATATTGAGCCGTGAACTCAACTGCGAGATAGTGAATATAGGTATCAGTGGCGAAGGAAAGATGGACTATTGCATGGCTCGTGCCATGGCCGACATTGCCGATGCCGACCTTTTCCTTCTCGACCCAATCCCCAACTGCACAGAGATGATGTGCGACACGCTCACATATGATTTTGTGAATATCATTCGCAAGGCACGTCCCGATATTCCCATTGTGATGGTTGAAGGTCCCATCTATCCTTATGCACGCTACGACAAGACTATGGGCAACTATCTCCCACGCAAAAACGCTGCCTTCCGTCGTAACTACGAAAAATTGATGGCCGAAAACCCCAACAACCTCTACTATGTTGACTGCGTGAACCTCGACGGAGTGGAAGATGACGGCACAGTCGACGGCATCCACCTCACCGACCTCGGCTTCAAATACTACGCCGCCAAACTATTCCCCGTCCTCCTCCCCTTAGTAGAAAAAATGAAATAACGAGCTCTCTTACTTAGAGAATAAACGGATAAAAACATCTCGCCCACACTCGGTTTTCGCAAACGTGTAGTGTGGGCGATGTCTATTTATAAGGGTGGGAATATGTTGATTCGTTCCCTTAAATAGTCAATAGATTACTTCTTGTGGTAAAGAACATTCGTATAATTATCTGCCACAAAGATAGGTGCTCGGTGTTAGCTTTGCAATACCTAAAAATCGGTATTTTTGTTTATATGATTAATAGTGATAACCATTAGTGCTTATTTTGTCATGAATAAGTGGTGTTTTGTCACATGAAGTTGTGAAAAATTTGCAAGAATTTGGGGCTTGTTGTATCTTCGTGATAGTTAAATCATTAAACCCATTATATCATGAGTTCAATACTATTAAATGTAACAAGAAGGAAATCGTTTGTAGGATGTGCAATGCCTTTTAGGATAATTGTTGACGGCGTTGAAATGGAGAAGATAATGAACGGTCAAACAAAGACAGTAACTATCCCCAATAATGCCTCAATGTTGAAGGTCTCTTTGGTAGGCAATTCAATGGCCATTCACGAGATTAAAGAGATTATTAAATTGTCGCCCGAACAATGTAGAGCCGGCCGCATAAATTGTGAGATAAAAGTTAAAGCTAATTGGCTCGGAATTCTTACTGGTGGCTTGATCTTTCCCGTGGGGGATTTGCAGTTATCGGTTAGCTATGAATAATATTGTTGCTTAAGAGTAAATATGAGAATTGGAGTTGATGCAGTTATGTTATCAGCTCCAATTTTTATTGTTGGGTGATTTTGAAAGTGGTGCCGGTGTAATAAGTCGTTTTATCATCATTATATGCTATTTTATCACAAAAACCTTATATGCTTTTTGTTAAATATATATATATTAGCTACCTTTGTGATATTTCCGAAAAAATAACTCACGTTAACCAATTACAGAAATGAACGATTCTACATTTTTACCAAAAGGAACATTGTTGGCTCTTCAATATACAATCATAGGACATATAGGATGCGGAGGGTTTGGCAAAACATATCTAGTTGAAGATAAATTAGGCAATAGGAAAGTAATCAAGGAGTTTTTTATATCCTCAATGTGTACTCGTGATGAAGCCTCTAATTCAGTGACAATCAGTGTGGACGAAAATAGAATGACATATGAGGAGCAACTTGAGAGGTTTAAAAATGAAGCAATTCGGATACATTCTTTATCGCATCCACATGTGGTGAAAGTGTCGGCATTTTTTGAGGACAATAATACAGCCTATTATGTAATGGATTATATTGAGGGCGAGTCGTTGGCGAAAAAAATAAGTAAAGAAAAACTCTCGGAACAAAGGATTTCGCGATATATGCATCAGTTACTAGCAGCTCTTGATTATATTCATTCAAAAGGCTTGACCCACCTTGATATCAAACCGGGAAATATAATGGTTGATAAGGATGATAATGTGGTGCTTATAGACTTTGGTGCAAGTAAGATGTATAATGCGCAGTCGATTAATAAATCGATGATGTCATCAATGCGTCCTCCTTATACATCAGGTTATGCGCCTGCAGAGCAAGAAAATGGGAACGTGAAAGATATGGGGACATGGTGCGACATCTATGCCCTTGGAGCTACATTGTACACATTATATACAGGAAAAAGGCCAAACACTCCGTATGAAATATTCTCACAAGGAGAATTCCCCAAAATTACTAATGCATCAGCAAAAATGCAAGAGGTGATTGAAAAATCGATGGCGTATATGGTGAAAAATCGCATAAAAACAGTGGTTGAGTTTTGCAAGGTTTTAGATGGGGAAGTCATGGATGCCACAAAAATTGAAAATGAAATTGACGCTACAAAAAATGACGTTTCACAAGGTGAACAGGAAGAAATTCCCCCCCGTTCCTTAAATAATATAAAACATATTGATTGGATTGGGATTGGTCAGTTTTTGTTTCAGAATAAAAGGATAGATATTGTATATAAGTGCATAAATAAATATTTCAGATTGTTTTTTATAATAACTGTAGCAATAGAAGCTCTTTTGTTGATTGCTGCAACTTATTTGACAGAGATATGCATTGAGAATGGATCAATTTCATATTTTTTTGCAAAAGTTCTCGATGACATGGAAATTTTGAATGCCAATGGAAATTATTATGATCCTGCTTATGATTATGCTACATATGACTTAGACGGTTATGGTCTTAGTATATTGTTGATACTATTTGGGTTGGCGGTAATTGCGTTAATATTGTCTATAATTTATAAGAATTCTATCCTGAAAGATGTTTATGCTATAGAGGAGTCTGATAATAAATTTTTAAGAGTTCGAGATGAAAAAGGAAAAGTAGGACTTTGTAAAAATATAAAGTATTATATAAAAGAGATAATGCCAATTGAATATGATGCAATATATCCATGTGATGACAAGGTGTATATTTGTGAGCAAAGAGGGAAAAAAGGTGTTTATAATGTTGAACTTAAAAAGATGATGGTTCCAATAGAAAATGATGAAATTGAAATTACAACTGATAATAAGCTATTGGTCCATAAAAATGGAATAATCACAAAATATACAACAAAAGGATTTAAAGTGATATAATCTCAAATAATATAATTATTGTCATTGGTATTGTTGGGTGATTTTGAAAGTGGTGCCGGTGTAGGTGAAGTTGATTATGCCTACGGCATATAGTTTTATGATGATTTCTTCGGCTGTGCGGCGTGATATGCGTGCTATTTTCATGAAATCTTCTATTGTGGTCATCTCGTTTTCTTCAAGGTGGTTGATAAGCGCGCTTTCGGCTTCGGAGAAGGAGAGTAATGCTCCATTCTGCGACTCTTTTTTGCGCCAAGCACGCACCATGAGGTCGGGAGCAACGATATTTTCATCTTTCACGCGATAATAGGTGCGCCATGAGCCGTCGGGCTCTTGGGCTTGCACGGGGCGGTGAGGGGCTTTGGCAATCTCGGCACGAATCACGATGGCTCCACCTTCGGTTTTGAATGCGGTAAATTCCACTTTTTGAGCAGGACGGCAATACATTTGTGCGGCTTGCTCCACCACATATATATCCTCCTCGTTGCGCACGCCGGCGATATTGCCATTGTCTTTCACGCCAATGAGTAATCGCCCGCCGTCGTTGTTGGCAAAAGCCGACACGCTGCGAGCTATCTTGCGAGCATCGGAGATGGAGAATTTGAAGTCTTGATGTTCATGTTCTCCCTCCTCGATGAGTCGCTGGATATAAAATTTGCCTTTTATGGCCTTTATATCTTTCACGATTGAGGCGAGGTGTTATTTAGGATAGTTGAGGTTTTCGTGTTGTAGATTCATCAATACCTCATCGAGATATTTTTTGGCTTCTCTACGAGCAAGGTCGAGGTCGTTGTAGGTGTAATTGCCGCAATCGCGAGCGGTAGCCCCTGGGATTTCGCCTTCAAAAGAAGCGATAAACTCAAACGTTTCGCGCATCAATGGCGCGATGTCGGTAGAGGTGTAGTCGCCGTTGATAAGTAGGTAGTTGCCTGTGCGACAACCCATCGGGCCCCAATAGATAATGCGTTCTTTCCATTGCGCATGGTTGCGAAGGAATGTGGCGGCAAGGTGCTCGATAGTGTGCAACGCGGCACCGTCGGCCGCATCTTCTCGATTGGGCTCCTTCATGCGAATGTCGAAAGTGGTGATTACATCGCCCGATGTAGTAGTATCTTTGCGCGACACGAAAATGCCACGTTTTAAGTCTAAGTGATTGATTGTGAAACTTGCTATTTTTTCCATTTGAAGAAGTGGCTTAGAAACATGATAATACTTGTGTCAATTTCTCAAAAGTGTGTTGAGGAGCATCTTCCCAGAAGTTTTCGTATTGAGCGATATTGTCGTCGCCTCCCGGAGTGTCGCTGATAACGCGCATGCAGAAGAACATCACATTTTTGAGGTGACACACTTGTGCTATTGATGCCGATTCCATATCCACAGCCATCACGTCGGGGAATAATCTCTTAATGCGTTCTACTTCTTCAACTTTAGAGATGAAGATGTCGCCCGAACAGATGAGGCCACGTTTTACTTTGGGGTCATCGGCAAGGCAGGGGAGAGCTACTAATTCGGGCACACTCGTGAAATAACGTGGACAACCGGCTGCATCGCCCCACTCGGTGCCGGGACCGCACCACACATCGTGGTATGCGATTCGTTCAGCCACTACCACATCAAGAATGCCAGCGCCACCGCCTGCACCACCAGCTACGCCGGTGTTGATAACCAAATCGGGGTGGAAGTTCTCGATAAGCGTGAGAGTGCCTATTGCCGCATTCACCTTCCCTATGCCACATTGCATGGCGGTAATTTCGTGATTGTGGATTTTTCCGGTGTGGAATGCTATGTCGTTGATTGTTATGGTAGAGTGGTTTTCAATTAATGGTAACAAGAGTTTCAACTCTTTTCCCATAGCCACGATAATTCCTATTTTCATATCTATTAATCTTAAAATTTTAATTATGCATTATGCATTATGAATTACGCATTATGAATTATTTATTTTCCTCCTCGGCCGGAACATATACATACGCGCCTAAGTCGGGTTGAGAGCCACGAGGCAATCCGTAGCGGTCAAATTGGGCTTCGGGCAGAGTATAATCGGGATATGCAGCACCTATTGCAGGAGACTCGTTTTTGAGTCGATAGTCAAATATATATTCATTGCGCACAGTGTAATATAGAGGGTCTTCGCCCCATATGCAACAAATGAAGTTGTCGTCGTCGCTACCTTCCGATTTCAATAAACAGTAGCGCAACGTGATAGCCGTGCCTGTGAGGTCGCCATGCGATAGCTCCGAGCCGTTGCCATAGATTATTGAGTTGGTGAAATCGGCTACCATATATGGCAGGCCTGAGTTATCGTCGGTTTCGGCATTAATGTGGTCAAATTGAATGGCCGGACCACCGAGAGCCGAGAATAGATAATAGTTTGCAAAAGTACAGTGGTTGAAAATATGATTTCCACCACGCAAGAAAGTCAAGCCGGCAGCTGCTTCGGCAATCTCGCAACCCACAGCTTTGATGTCGCTATATATTGAGGCGAGAGAATATTCTTGTGAGTTGCGGAGCTGACAGTTGATAAGTGTCAGTGCCGGATTTTCTTGAGAACCTATTGAATCGACAAATACACCCCACACGGTGTTTCGTATAGATGTGTGAGTGAGGTAGTTGTTGCGGCTTGTTGAGGTAAATTCAAGTCCGGCCCATTGCCCTGCCATAAGCTCAAAAGGTAGGTCGTTTACCACATTGTCGATGCGGTCGCCGGTCATGTTTACAGGCTTTTCCACAGTGCCGTTGCTCACAAGTGTGCCTTCCACTTTCATCGTTGCGTTGTTGTGGAAATAAAGTGTCACGCCGGCATCGAGAGTCAAAGTCGCCCCCTCTTTTACCACTATCGAATCAAAGATTTGATATGGCTTGTTGGCGGTGAAACGTGTATCGGTGTCGATAATAAGACCTTTGCGACGTTCCACATCTTGCCCTTGGGCGCTGATTACCACGGTAGAAGTGAGTCCTTGAGTCACAAAATCGAGGTGTCGTTCCACTACTACCGGAGCATCGGTGTTATTTGTTTTTAATGTAGCTTCGACAAACACATATATTGAGTCGTTAGGACGAATTTCAACGTTTTGAAACTCCTTGCCGCTCACTCCGTCGACATTGAGTCGGAACATACCATCGGCATCATCACGCATCTTAATGCTACTGATATTGATGATTTTATCGTGACGGTTATACACGGTAAACGAGTGTGTGGGAGTGCCCGCTTCGGTAAATATAGGCCCCATATCAAGGGTGTCGGTTGAGAATGTGGGTTGGTCATTGCTATTTGTAGAGATGCCGTCTTCGATACACGACGAAAGCCCCGCTACAAGAAGCAATCCACATATCCCAATAAGTGTTTTTATCTTATTCATCGTAATTTTCGCTTTTTATCCATAATATAAACGATTTTCGTCGTGTTATATTGTGAAAATAACGACCATTTATAAAATAGGGGAGAATTGTGGGAAATTAGTTAGAAAATGGATTCTTTTGTTTCGGTAGTGAGCAGTTCGAGGGCTTTAATTCCCATTATGGAGATGCTTTGTATCGAGAAACGTGTATCGGCTTTCTCTACCGAGGCTTTCTCTCCATAAATTGTGTGAATACACATCCCAAATTGGTCGGGGTCGACTTTGGCCAATCCGGGAATATAATCGGCCTGCTTGCCCTCTTTGGCATAGGGCAAAATTGATTGATATATTCTTTCAAGTATTTGCTGTTAATCCTTAATGCTACTTTATAATTTTATTGTCGAAATATTACCACAAATTTAAGATTTTATATTGAAATAAAAAACGATAAAATAAAACATCGCCACCGGGCTACCCCAATGGCGATGCATTTATTTAAGAATGATATTTTGCTTACTTAGTGACGCGTTCAAGCCATTTAACCATGCCGAGCATTACACCCATTGAGATGAGACAGAACCCAGCGAATACAGCCCAACATATCCATTGTTCAGGGAACTTATTCAACATTGTCACACCGAGAGCAATAAACAAATTACCTATTGCCGTTGCAGTCAACCAAAGCCCTTGACAAATTCCTTGAAGATGTTTTGGTGCAACTTTAGACACAAATGACAAACCAAGTGGCGAAATAAATAATTCTGCGACAGTGAGGAAGAAATAGGTTAAAATAAGTACATAGGGACTTGATTTCATTGCATCCTTTACCGCGTCGCTCAACCCCTTAAATTCTTCTCCTGAAGGATAGTTGTAATAAACTGCAACAATAGTCAAGAAGATATATGAGCAAGCCGCTATAAACATCCCTATTGCAATCTTTCTTGGAGTTGACACCTCTTTCCCTTTACGCGCTAATGCCACAAATGCCCACATAATAATAGGGGTTAATATTATCACAAAGAATGGGTTTATACATTGCCATATTTCTGGGGCAACTGAATCAGTAGCAACAAAATCACGCGCAAAAACAGATAATGATTGACCATTTTGGTGGAAAGAGAACCAGAAGAATACAGCAACTCCTAATACAGCAAAGAGTGCATATAATCTTTGTTTAATTTCTCTAGCATTTGCCATTTTTTCTTCAGCCGAAACAACAACAGCTTCTTTGACTTTCTTTGTAGGATTTGGCAATGTTTTCATAACCCACACAAAGATCCCCAACGAGATAAGCATTGCCACCACAGAAGCAATAAATGAGAAATGAACACCGGTATTAAAAATTTCTAGATATTGGTTACAGAAAGATGTATCAACCGCTCCACTATGCCCAACTTCAACCGCCAATTTATTCAAATTGTCCATGTCAGTTGCACTTAATGCTTGGTTTTCATTAAACATATGACACAAACGTGGGAGGTCAGAATTATACGCTAAGTTATGAGCTTTCAACCAAAATTCTCTTAACAATGGAGCCACAAATGGTGCAATCACACCACCAATATTAATAAAAACATAGAAGATTTGAAAACCTGAATCACGTTTTGACTTCGCTTTTGCCAATGCTTCGGGACCTTTTTTTGCCGCTTCAGCCTCAAAATTATCATACATTTGGCCTACAATTGCCTGTAGGTTACCTTTGAACAATCCATTTCCAAATGCAATAATTAATAACGCTACACATGTAAATACTAAAACCCACGAAATTTCACCAGTTGTTTCTGTAAACACCGGAATAGATAATAATCCATATCCAAGAGCCATCACCAATAAGCCAGATATAATAGTCCCTTTATATTTTTGTGTTTTATCGGCAATCATACCTCCTGGAAGACTTAACACATAAATTAAGAAATAAAATACTGCATAGATCCATCCTGCTGCATCATCGCTTATCCCGAACTTAGAACACAAGAACAACAACAACACTGCATTCATAATGTAATATCCAAAACGTTCACCCATATTTGCGAGCGCTGCAGAAATAAGGCCTTCTGGGTGTTCTCTTCGTGCTTTCACGATATAGAATACCAAAAATGGTATTACTACAATTAATACTGCAAACAAAATCATCAATGACTGATTTGTTTCCCAAAGATTTTTTAGAATTTGTAACATATAATAGATATTTAATAATTAATTTGATTTAATTTAATTCGTTGTTTTTAGGCTTGCATCTTTGCATTGAAAGCGAATGCATATACTTTCATTTGCTTTACCATTGCCACGAGTCCGTTGCTACGAGTGGGGGATAGGTGCTCAGAAAGACCTATCTTGTCGATAAAATACAAATCGGCATCGAGGATTTCTTGTGGAGTATGCTCTGAAAGCACTTTGATGAGTAGTGAAATGATTCCTTTCACAATAATAGCGTCGCTATCGGCGGTGTAGATGATTTTACCCTCATCATTAAGTTCGGCATTGAGCCACACACGGCTTTGACAGCCTTCGATGATGTATTGCGGTGTTTTATATTTTTCATCGATAGCAGGCAGAGCATTGCCCAAGTCAATGATATAGGCGTAGCGGTCCATCCAATCTTCAATATCTACAAACTCATCGATTATTTCGTCTTGTATGTTGTTGATAGTCATTTTGTTGTTATTTTTCGTTATAAATTACGTTTAACACAGTTTGTCCCACTGCTTTTAATGATTTTTTGTCGATGTTGCTCATGTTGTCGGCATGGGTGTGCCAAGTGGGGGGGAATGAGCCAGTTTTGCTATTTTGGTTTTCGATGATGTCGATGCAAGGAATCCCAGCCTGGTTCACATATATGTGGTCGTCCATCACAGCCCCGCCATCGTTGTTGATAAAAATGTTTCCATACCCTGAAGCGGCAGCCGTAGACCACACTTTGTTTACGATTGAAGGCGCTAATTGGCTTGATGTTATTTCGCGGTGAAATCGTGCGTTCATGCCGCCTACGATGTCGAGCAAAATGCCGTAGATAGGCTTTTTGCCTGATATATAAGGATGGTTCATTGCCCAGTGTTGGGTGCCTAGGCACCATGAATTTTCGGTTTGTCCGTTTGACTCGCCATAATCTTCGGCATCGACAAATAAGATGTCGACACCTATCGAAGGTTTCTCAATGTGTAGACACCGAGCCACTTCAAGCAGCACTCCCACACCGCTGCCGCCATCGTTGGCTCCGGGTATTGGTTGCTTGCGACGGCTCTCGTCGGGGTCTTCATCGGCCCAAGGACGAGTGTCCCAATGCGCTAACAATAACACACGATGCTCAGCGGCAGTGTTAAAACGCCCCATAATGTTGTTGATGGGTAGCTTGTCGCCATTAAAAGCCGTAACGGTAGTTTTTTGTTCTATCACCGAGTCGGCACCATAGCGTTTCAGCTCGCTAACGAGGTGTTTTTCACACTTTGCGTGTCCCTCAGAGCCCGGCACACGAGGTCCGCAATCGACCTGTGCCTTCACGTTTCGATAGGCGCTATCGGCATTGAATTCCATTTGTTGTTTTAGTGTATCTTGTGTTGTTTCAGGTTGTTGCGTTGTTTCGGTCTTGGCCGAGCAAGCGACAATCAACAAGCACAAAGATAACGATATTATAAATTTAAATTTCATAAACTGATAGTTTTAACCCACAAAATTAACAAAAACTATGAGATATTCCAATTTTATGTTGCAGATTGAGGTAAATGTAGAGTCAACAAGCAAGTGCAAAATTATTTGCAGATTCAACTAGCAAGTGCAAAAATAGCAATTTGTTTGAAGAATTCCGTTTTAGGGGTTGAAAAATTTAATTTTTTACGAGGTCTATTGTTTAATTTTTTTGCCACATTTTTAATGTACTTGTCGGAGAAGTCATT
>JAZNGZ010000016.1:0-2313 GCA_045576735.1 Muribaculaceae bacterium | reverse complement strand
GAAATCTACTCTCTAAAAGGCAACACGTTGACTCCAATTTTGCGAGCAAACAACTGTGGTCTTTACACTAACTTGAGCAAAGACGGTAAGTATCTTGGATTTAAGAGCTTTGACGATCACGACCATCAAGCACCTGCAATTCTTGATGTAACAACAGGTGTTGTGACAATTCTTGAAGATTATGTGTGGGAATGTGGTCAAGTTTCATTTGCCAACGATGGCACAATGGCTTACACAATGGGCAATAGCCTTATCATTCGCAATGGCAATATGCGTAAAGCATTTGACCTTGGTTTCTATACTAACATTGCAAACATTTCGCCCGACGGAACACAAGTGGCATATAGCAATATCGAAGGTAAATCATTTATCATCAATATTGTTACAGGCGCAAAAGAAACACTTCCTGTAGTTGACGGTTACCGTGCAATATGGTCACCCGACGGAAGCAAGATGGCAATCCAAACTGCAAGCGGTGGCGTTGTAGTGCGTGAGAATGCTTCAAAACGCGTGTTTGACCTTGGTAAAGTTGAATCAGTAAACTGGGCAAACAACTCAACTGAATTGGTTGTTACTCGCGTTGAACGCAAGAACGAATTTGAAGTTACCGGTAGCTCAATCAAACGTGTGAACTTCGATGGCTCTAACGAAATTACTCTCGTGAGCAATTCAAACAGCCTTCCTGTTGATGCTATCCTCACTTCTGACAATCAACTTTTGATTCCTTATAAAACAGGTGCAAAACGTGGTCTTGCCATTAAGGACCTCCGCACAGGTATCACACCTATGGCAGCATCTGTAGCTGATAAATCAGTGATTAAATTTAGCGAAGAAGAAGTTGTTTCGACTCGTATTTCTAACCCTAACGACAACCCTAACATCAAGCCTAATCCTATACCTGCAGAAGGCACAATCGGCGAGCTTGATATTCCATATTTGAGCCAAATTTATGACTCTCCAGCTGTTAATGGTTGTACAAAACACGGTTATGTAACTTGTGCTCCAACATCGGCATGTATGCACCTTGGTTATTATGGTCTTCTTCCACAAAAGACTACAACACGTCGTTCGGGTGGTAGCATGGGTCCATGTCAACAAGTATATGCTCACGCAATTAGTGCAGTGTTTACCAACCTTGCAGGCACAAAGACATTTAATACAACAGCTTATGGTAATGGTTGTTCTAACGTTCCCGGTGGTTATGGTTACATGTGGAATGGTTCATCTCCCGGTGATGGCCGCATGGGTACATTCTATACACTCAATGGTTGTACCTCAGCAACATATTGCTGGAGTGTAGGTACATCTTGGACTCAATTCTGCTCTGAAGCAGCTTCAGGTCGTCCTTATCCATTGTGTATCGCTCTTGATTCAAGTGGTCACTTAATTCTCGGTTTCCGTACAAACTGCTACTTCCGTTCATCAGAAGGTGGTTTCGTGAACCGTACAGGTACATTCGTATGTCATGACCCATATGGTGATGATAACGACTCATATTGGGGTGACGACGATGGTCAACACTCTTCATACGACTGGGTAGGTTATAATTCTGGTCGTGCGAACATCGGTACTTGGTACTGGAGTATCAAAGTTGGTATTCCTGCAAGCGCAAATCCAGGCACAACTGTTGAACCCGGTGTGAAATGTGACCCAGCAAGCATCGAACTTTCAGGTGAAGTTGGTTCAACTGACAATATTTATAAAGATGTGAAAGTAACTGGTACTGCTCTTTCTACCAATATTTCTGTAAACAGCGCAACTTCAGCTATCACAGTTGAAAAACTTTCAGGTTGGAACGATCTTACAGGTGGTACTCTCCGTTTGAAACTCAACACTAACTTCTCAAAAGGTGCAGGTACATATGAAAGCTACGTAGCAGTTCAATCTACTTCTACTTATCGTGTGCAAATCGCTACAAAAGTAACTCTTACCGACCCAGCAGGTAGCACACCAACACCTACTATCGCAGTTTCTCCTGCAACAGTAGCTATGAGTGCTAAAGTTGGCGAAACAGCTACTTCCGCTATCAATGTAACAGGTACAGCATTGACAGGCAACATCACTGCATCACTCGCAGGCGACGCTGCATTCTCAATCAATACTACTTCACTTGGCACAACAGGTGGTGCAATCAATGTGACTTACAAACCAACTGCTGCAGGTACTCAATCAGCTACTCTCACATTGTCATCGGATGGTGCAACAGCTCAAAAAGTGACAATCACCGGTACTGCTACAGAAGCCGGTAGCTCTACTCCTTCTACCCCAGGTCAAACTATCGCTAAGGGTCTTACAAAAGTATGGCAAAACACT
>JAZNGZ010000015.1:0-13944 GCA_045576735.1 Muribaculaceae bacterium | reverse complement strand
TCATATTTTTTAACCGCTTTTTGGACTCCGTGAATCGAATATTCTGCAAAAAAATGAAATTTGACGATTTTACAGATTTTAGAAACCTTGCTGCTTAAAAAAGAAACTGTGTCAAAATATGGTATTTTGACACAGCCCCTTCTTCTTTTGTTTAATCATCTTCTTAAAATGAATTTGTGTTTCAACCCCCTCCCGGCTACGCCGTACTCCCCCTAATTGTCTTGCAATCAGAGGGAGAGCTAATAATGCTTAAGTCAATAATCTTGGTAGCTCCTCCTCTGAAAATTTGTAAAAATTTTAGGGGAGGTGGCACGTAGTGACGGAGGGGTTAATTTTGATACAATTATGATAGACTCTACAATTTTGACAACCCTCTCCTACTATTGCTCAATTATCAATTTTTTTGTAAATTTGCAGTTTGTAAAGAAAATAATTAAATAACAAATATAAAAATATAATTAAAATGCTTACAGCGAAGGAAATACGCGAGTCATTTAAAGACTTTTTCCGCAGCAAGGAACACCAAATCGTGCCTTCTGCACCTATGGTAATCAAAGATGACCCCACATTGATGTTTACAAATGCGGGTATGAACCAGTTTAAAGATATTATTCTGGGTAATGCGGCGGCGAAGTATAAACGAGTGGCTGACTCTCAAAAATGTCTTCGTGTGAGCGGTAAGCACAACGACCTCGAAGAGGTGGGTATGGATACTTATCACCACACAATGTTTGAAATGCTCGGGAACTGGTCGTTTGGCGATTATTTCAAACAAGAAGCAATCGATTGGGCTTGGGAATATCTTGTAGATGTGTTGAAACTCGACCCACGTCGCCTTTATGCAACAGTGTTTGAAGGCTCAAAAGAGGAAAACCTCTCTCGCGATGACGAGGCTGCTTCTATCTGGGAAAAACATCTTCCAGCCGACCACATCATCAACGGTAATAAAAAAGACAACTTCTGGGAAATGGGTGATACAGGTCCTTGCGGTCCTTGTTCTGAAATTCACGTTGACCTTCGTAGTGATGCAGAACGTGCCGAGGTTGATGGACGCGAACTTGTCAACAAAGACCACCCACAAGTGATTGAGATTTGGAACCTCGTGTTCATGCAATATAACCGCAAAGCCGACGGTTCACTCGAATCGCTCCCTGCAAAGGTTATCGATACAGGTATGGGCTTCGAACGCTTGTGTATGGCACTCCAAGGCAAGACTTCAAACTATGATACCGACGTATTTACTCCGCTAATTGGCAAAATCGCTGAATTGTCGGGCAAGAAATATGGTGAAAATGATAAGGTGGATATTGCAATGCGTGTTATTGCCGACCACGTGCGTACAATTGCATTCTCTATCGCCGACTCTCAATTGCCAAGCAATGCAAAGGCCGGTTATGTAATTCGTCGCATCTTGCGTCGTGCCGTGCGTTATGCATATACATTCCTCGACCAAAAGAGCGCATTTATGTATCGTCTCATCGACACTCTCATCGAGAGCATGGGCGAAGCATATCCCGAACTTCCTGCTCAACGCGAACTTATCATGAAAGTTATCAAAGAGGAGGAAGATTCATTCTTGCGTACTCTCGAAAATGGTATCAAACTTCTTGATGGTGCTATCGAAGAAGCTAAAAAGGCAGGCAAAACAGAAATTTCAGGTAAAGAAGCATTTGTGCTTTATGATACATATGGATTCCCTCTCGACTTGACCGAATTGATTCTTAAAGAAAACAATATGACACTCGATCAAGCCGGTTTCACCAAAGAAATGGAGGCTCAAAAGGCTCGCGCTCGTAATGCTGCAGCAGTTGAGGCTACCGACTGGGTGACAGTGCGTGAGGGTGAACAAGAATTTGTGGGTTATGACAATACAAGTGTTGAGACTCAAATTCTCCGTTACCGCAAGGTGAAACAAAAAAATAAAGAATTCTATCAAATTGTTCTTTCTGTAACTCCTTTCTATGCCGAAATGGGTGGTCAGGTAGGTGATAGCGGTAAACTCATCAATGGCGATGATGTTATTGATATCTATGATACCAAACGTGAAAATGGTATGGGCGTTCACCTATCTACAAAATTACCTAAAGATGTTGAAGCAACATTTGTGGCTCAAATTGACGAAGATGCTCGTCTTGCAACTTGTTGCAACCACACTGCAACCCACTTGCTACATGAGGCATTGCGTGAAGTACTCGGTACTCACGTAGAACAAAAAGGTTCATTTGTTTCTCCTCAAGTGCTCCGCTTCGACTTCTCTCACTTCCAAAAAGTTACTCCCGAAGAACTTTCGAAGGTTGAAAAACTTGCCAACAAGAAGGTGCGTCAAGCAATCGCACGCGATGAATGTCGTAATGTGCCCATCGCCGAAGCACAAGCAATGGGGGCTATGGCACTCTTTGGTGAAAAATATGGCGAAGAGGTGCGCGTGATAAAATATGGCGACTCGGTAGAACTTTGTGGTGGTACTCACGTTGACAATACTGGGAATATTGGTATGATTAAGATTATATCTGAAAGCAGTATTGCAGCAGGTATTCGTCGTATCGAAGCTATCACCGGTGAAAATGTGGAAAAAGCTATCGATGAAACAGCTAACACATTGAAAGAAATAGGTGCTATGTTTAATAATGCGCCTAATCTACTTCAAACACTTCGCAAATCGCTTGAAGAAAATGCCGAATTGCGTAAAGAGGCTGAAGAATATTTCAAAGAACGTGTAAACAACCTCACCAAATCGGTTCTCGAAAGCGCTGAACAAGTAGGCGATATAAAGGTGGTCAAACTAATGGGTGTGCGTGTGCCTGATGTAGTGAAATCAGTAGCATTTGGTGTGCGTGCCGCATCGACCGAAAAAACAGCATTCATTGCCGCAACTGTTGATATGGGCGGTAAGCCATTATTGACAGTGATGTTGACCGATGACCTCGTGAAAGAGGGGCGCAATGCATCTATGATGGTGCGTGAAGCCGCTAAAGAGATAAAAGGTGGTGGCGGTGGTCAACCCGGATTTGCTCAAGCCGGAGGTAAAGATAAAGACGGCATCGTGGCTGCCGGTCAAAAACTTATGGAATTGGTTAAAAATTAAGAGATTATAAATAATCAATAAGACAAAGGGCGCAAATTTAGCAATTTGTACCCTTTTGTTGTTATAAAGCCGAACATAGTGTTAAAAGATGCACATTTGTGCTTGAAATTTGGTCAAAAATTACTAACTTTGTGCCGTTTTTTGAGAAAATATAATTATAAATCAATTTAATATGAAGAAAATTTACTCAATTTTATTAAGTGCTGCATTCGTTGCTTCTTCAAGCATCGCATCTGCACAACAATTGCCTAATGTGGGCTTCGAATCTTGGAAGACTGCTTGTGGCTCTACAGAGGCTTTTGGTACAGGGGGCTTGACATCGTCTAAGACAGGTGAAATGCGCAAACGTCCCGGTGTTGAGCCTACTGATTGGAATGGTTCAAGCATCAATCAAAAAGTGATTATGCAAAAACAAGAAACATTAATCTTTGATGAAACAACTGAAAAGGTTTCAGGAAGCCATTCAGTAAAGATGCAAAATAAATTTGTTGGAGTAGGCACAATCGGTAGTGTCGCTCCCGGATTTATTACACTTGCAACACCATGGGTATATGCGGTTTCAACTATTGAAGAATGTGATGGTGGAGCTTATGGAGGAGTGGCATTTACTGCGAAACCAGATGCTATCACCGGTAAATATAAAAGAACAGATGCAACAGGTGAAAAATCGCATATCATCGTTTACCTTTGGAATGGTACATTTACTTCAAATGTTGGTTCTAAATCAGCTCCAAGTCAATCACGCACAAATGTAGACCGTGCAATTTGGGGTACTGAAACATCAACAGGTGATGGTAAACTTGTAGCAAAATGTGACTACACATTTACTACAACTGATGGTGCATGGAAAGAAATCACTGTGCCCATTGAGTATGTGGCAGGTGCAGGTGCTCCAACAATGATGAATGCTGTAATTTCAGGTGGTGACTATTGGACTCGTGCTAATATGTTGGATGGAACAACTTTGTATGCCGATGATGTGAAATTCCTTTACTATTCACGTTTGAAAGATATTAAAGTAGGTGGTGTTTCTGTTGTCGGTTTCAACTCAGATACTTATAACTATAGCATGAGCGGAACTACTCTTCCTGCTGAAAGTGATATTGAAGTTTCACACATGGGTGTAGGTGCTTCTCACACTATTGCTATTGATAAAGTAAATGCAACTGTTACTATTACAGTTACAAATGCAGGTAACGATGTTGACAATGTTGCTTCGCACACTTATGTGCTTCAATATGAAAAGAATGCTAATGTTGTTAAAAAAGAATATCCCGGATATTTGAACGTGTCAAGTGATATGTTGGGCGGTCAACTTATAGAAGATCAAGCAAATACTATTACAATTATTGAGAATGGTGATGGAACATGCACATTCATTCTCCCTGATTTCCGTCTTGATGCTGAATCAGAATCTATGGGTGATATTACGGTAGAAAATGTTACAATGACAACAGGAGCTGATGGTGTTACTACATATAAAGGATCTGTAACTGATATGTCGTTGGCAGGTGACCTCCTTGCAAATGTAGAATTGAATGGTACAATCACTGCTGCAGGTGTTGTTGATATGGTTATTGATGTTGTATGGACAAACTCAGGTATGGGAGATATCCCCATCTTGTGTACATTCACATCAACTACTTCAGGTGTTGAAAATATCATTGCAGCACCACAAGGCGAAGTTGAATACTATAATCTTCAAGGTGTGAAAGTGGCTAACCCTGAAAATGGTGTATTTATCCGCGTTCAAGGTGGCAAGGCTACAAAAGTAGTGAAATAATTACTATAGATAGGTAAATCATAAGAGAATGGGCGCTCTTTAACGGAGTGCCCATTTTTTTGTAAAAAAATAGATAAGAAGATGTGATTTTGTGCTGAGAGAGGGTGGATAGTGACAAATTTTCAATTCTCAACTCTCAATTATCAATTCTTAAGACTCAATCTCAGAAAAAATTAGTAAATTTGCATCTTGAATTATTATGCGACAAAAATTGCCTAAAATAAAGAGACTTTACACCTTCATGTTGCAGAGCTTTTTGCCTCTGTTCATGATGACGTTTTTTATATGTCTCTTTATTGTGTTGATGCAATTTCTTTGGCGCTATATCGATGACCTTGTAGGAAAAGGTTTGACAGTAGATGTGATAGGAGAATTGTTTTTTTATGCGGCATTGACAATGGTGCCAATGGCGTTACCTTTGGCAATTCTTCTTGCATCATTGATGACCTTTGGTAATCTCGGTGAACGATTTGAATTAACGGCGATGAAGGCATCGGGAGTATCATTGTTTAAAACGATGCGTCCGCTCATTGTGTTGATGACATTTGTGGCTATTGGAGCATTTTTCTTCCAAAATAATGTGTTGCCTATTGCGCAAACCAAGATGTGGACGTTGCTTTATTCGATGCGTCAAAAATCTCCTGAAGTGGAAATACCCGAAGGAACATTCTATGATCAAATTCCCGGTGTAAATTTATATGTGGAGCATAAAGACCCTAATACCGGAATGCTTTATGATATGATGATATATGAGGTGTCGAAAGGATTCGATAATGCTCGTATTATATTAGCCGACTCAGGGAAACTGAGCTTTACCGAGAATAAAACACACCTATATCTTCATCTATATAAAGGAGAACAGTTTGAGCAACTTCAAAATCAGTCGTCGGTGTCTTCTTCGGCTCAGAATAAAGCCGTCCCTTATCGTAGAGAATCTTTTACAGAAAAGGAAATAAGGGTTGCGTTTGATGCAAATTTCTCTCGCATGGACGAAAGTACGATGCAGAAACAATATGTGGGAAAAAATATTTCTCAATTGTTGGAGACGATTGATACGATTAATCAGAAAGTGGATAGTATCGGAGGTGTGTATGCCAAAGATATTAAAGAAGCACCATATTTTGGCATATCTTATTACCAAAAGAAATATGTAAATCATAAATTGACCGATGTGCCACAACAGCAGATTACCTTAAAAGATACTCTCAATCTCGACACTCTCATGAAGGCTAAGGGTAATAGCTATGCACGCACATATATTGTCCAAGCAATAAATAAAGCTAAACGTCACAAGCAAGATTATGAGTTTAAGTCGTTGTCAATGAAGGATAAACGCAAGTCAATACGTCGGCACGATATTGAAATGCAGAAAAAGTTTACATTGTCGTTTGCATGTATCATATTCTTCTTTATTGGTGCTCCTCTTGGAGCAATCATCAAAAAAGGCGGCATAGGTACTCCGTTGGTGATTTCAGTAATCTTGTTTATCATCTATTATATAATAGATAACACGGGATATAAGATGGCTCGCGACGGACGTCTGCCTGTATGGATTGGTATGTGGATTAGCTCGGGGGTGTTGTTGCCTCTTGGAGTGTTCTTTACCTATAAGGCGGTTCACGACTCAGCGTTGTTTAATATTGATGCCTATCGCAACTATTTCCGCCGATTGTTTGGAGTAAAAGATACTCGCCACTTTGAACTTAAAGAAGTGATTATCGAGGATGTCGATGTTAAGGCTTCTTTGCAAAATGCTTTGTCGATACAACATAAATGTGAGCAGTTATTGGCTAATTTGAGTAGGGTTTCATATCGTCGTTTTTGGGATGAAGGAGTCGATCAAGGTTTGATAACCGAAATTATTGATGATGTGGATGCGTTGACGTTACATTTATCTAACTCGAAAAGTGTGTTGATGATAAATAAAATATCGCAATATCCTATTATCGCAAATTCTCGATTATTTTCCTTGATTAACTATAAGCGTGTGACCAAATGGATGATGATAATTTTCCCATTGGGCGCATTGGGATATTGGTTGGCAAAACAAAATATCAACGACTTAATAGCAAGGACAAAAATGACGATGAAGGTCAATCAAGAAGTGGTTGAATTGTTAACTAAAGAAAATGAAGATTTGTACGGAGTAATGGTTGTAGACCATACAGATGCAGACTAAAATATATTGTATGATGAATAACGATAAAAATATACAACTTGACGCGATTGAAGACGCTATAAAAGATTTTGCCGAGGGCAAGATGATTATAGTTGTTGATGACGAAGATCGTGAAAATGAAGGTGACATTATTGTTGCCGCCGAAAAAATCACCCCCGAACAGGTGAATTTTATGCTTAAAAATGCTCGTGGACTTTTGTGTGCGCCTATCACTATTTCACGATGCAAAGAGCTTGGACTCGACCGTCAGGTATCGGATAATACATCGGTACTGGGAACACCTTTTACCGTGACTATTGATAAACTCGAAGGATGTTCGACCGGAGTGTCAATTAATGACCGTTGTGCCACTATACGTGCACTTGCCGACCCTACATCGGTGCCTTCTACATTTGGTCGCCCGGGACACATTAACCCTCTATATGCCCAAGACCAAGGAGTACTTCGTCGTCCGGGACACACCGAGGCAGCTGTTGATTTGGCTCGTCTTGCCGGATTGTATCCTGCTGCCGCACTCATGGAAATAATGAGCGACGATGGCTCTATGGCTCGTTTGCCCGAGTTGCGCGAACGTGCCGATGAGTGGGGCATGAAACTCGTGTCGATAAAAGACCTTATTGCTTATCGCCACAAACGTGAATCACTCGTTGATAAAGGTAGTGAAGTGGATATGCCCACTAAGTATGGTCATTTCCGTCTTATCCCTTTCCGCCAAAAGAGCAATGGACTAGAACATATTGCAATAATAAAAGGTGATGTTAAATCGGGTGAGCCTGTTCTTGTGCGCGTTCACTCTTCATGTGCAACCGGTGATATTTTCGGTTCGAAACGATGCGATTGCGGAGAACAATTACATGAGGCATTGCGCATGATTGAGAAAGAAGGTTGTGGAGCAGTTGTGTATCTCAATCAAGAAGGTCGCGGAATAGGTTTGATGGATAAGATTGAAGCTTACCGCCTTCAAGAAAAAGGGATGGACACAGTTGAGGCTAATATACATCTTGGTCATAAAGCAGATGAACGTGATTATGGTGTTGGCGCACAAATATTGAGTTCATTAGGTATTAGCAAAATGAGATTGATGACCAATAATCCTATTAAGCGCATTGGGCTTGAAGGATATGGCTTGACCGTGGTGGAAAATGTACCTATCGAAGTGGCTCCAAATGAGTATAACCGGTTCTATCTTCACACAAAGAAAGAACAAATGGGGCACGATTTGCATCAAGTAGATTGATAATATTATAATGAATATATAAATGCGAGCCTATCAAAGCAACTCTTGATAGGCTCGCATTTATTTACTGAAGATTTGTTTATTCTCCTAAAATCTCTTTTAATTCATATCTTGCATCGTGATTGCCAAGTGATGCTGCTTTTTGTAGATATTCGATAGCTTTTTCTTTATTGCGCTCAACACCGGTGCCATCGAGATAGCACATGCCTAGCATATAAAATGCTCCTGGGACATTAGCGGTTTCAGCCTTGCGGAATAGTGAAATTGCTGTGTCGTAATTGCGTTTGCATTGTTCTCCTTTGTAATACATGCGTCCCAATTCATAATGAGCTTCAGCAATGTCGGCTTCAGAGGCTTTGGTCCAATAAACAAAAGCTTTTTTTTGATTTTTCTCCACGCCACTACCATAATAATAGCATGCTCCAACGCGAGTTTGAGCTAATGGATGACCTAAATCAGCGGCTTGTAGGTATTTCTCAAATGCAACATAAATATCTCGTTTCACACCATTAGATCCGCTTGAATAGTTCATTGCTTCTTCATAAATGTCTTGTGCGGGATAATCTTGTTGCTTGATTCCGGCTGATTGTGACTCACCTACTTGCCATGAGCCTCGTCGAGCTCGCAATCCTTGTGCATCAACTTGAAGTGATGAGAGTAAGGCTGCAATGATAAAGCTAATTGTCAGTAGAGATTTTTTCATAAGAAATTAAAGAGCGAGAAGTTCTTTTATTTTTTCTTCAATAGTCTCTTTTGATTGAGAACCGGCAAGACGAATAGATGTTTTTTTGCCATCTTTGAAAAACAAAATGGTAGGAAGCGACATGATGCGATTATCGGTGCTGAAATCGCTTTCATCTTCTACATTATATTTTCCTATAACGACTTGTCCTTCGTATTGCTCGGCAAGTTCGTCAATTACTGGTCCCATTGCTACGCATGGTCCGCACCATGTAGCCCAAAAGTCAATTACTACAGGTTTTCCTGATTCAATAATTTCGTTTACGTTTTCGTCGGTAAATGTAAATGCCATTTTCTTTTGATTTTAATGTTATTATTATTATTGTTTTATTTGTTTCGTTCAATTGTAAATTCTATATCTAAACTTTCAAGCAAAGAAATCAATTCTCTATTTAGAGGAATTGTGTGGGGTGATGCCAATTTAATAGAACGGTTGATTTTGGGGTCAAACACAATAAATGATAAACTATGGTGATTGTCGGGAGTCGATTTTATATGTTCCGACAATATGTCCATGAAATTGGGGTTAATCATCGATGTGTTAAGCTTGATAGTAATGCCACTAAGCATCTGTCCTTTGACATCTTGCAGTAGTCGTATATTAGTGATATTGAACCTTATTTCTTCACTTTTAAATCTTTTTTGGAACCGACCGGTTACAACTACCGGAGTGCCGGGTTGACCATATTTGCCAAAATCGATATATTGTTGTCCGAAGAGGAACATTTCGGTACTTCCGGTATAATCTTCTATTTTTAATATACCATAGTTGCCACCACGCTTGGATGGACGTGACTGAAAATCAACTACCATTCCCCCGAATGTAATTTCTTTGTTTTCTTCGGGGATGATTTCATCTTTGCCTTTGATTGTGGTGCTACAACCATAGTTTAATTCCATAAAATAGGGGTCGAGTGGGTGGGCTGATAGATACATCCCTACCAAGTCACGTTCTTTGTCGAGTTTTACTGCATCTACCCATGGTGCACCATGCTTGATTTCGGGGCGTCCGGCGATGTTGAGCGATGTGTCGTCGTCGCCAAAGAGTGACACACTTTGCTGTTGTTGGGCATTCTGGAATAATTGACCATATCGTATAACTTGCTCCGAAAAACTTTCATCTTTATTATTTTTCTCAAAGAAATCTTCGCGTTTTATTTCGGAGAAACAGTCAAATGCTCCGGCCAAGGCCAAGGAGTCAAATGTGCGACGATTTAATGCCGATAGTGGCACACGTTCCACAAAGTCATAAATTGACTGGAATGGACCTCCGGCGTCGCGAGCTGAGATAATATCTTTTACTACATTTTCACCTACACCTTTAATCGCAGAAAGCCCAAAGCGTATTTCTCCTTTTTTATTTACCCCGAATTTATTGAAACTTTCATTTACGCTCGGACCTTTTACCGGAATGTGCATTTTTTTACACTCGTCCATAAAACCGGTGAGCTTAGTGATGTCGGAGCTATTTCGGCTCAATACGGCAGCCATATATTCAGCTGGATAGTTGGCTTTGAGATATGCTGTTTGGAAAGCGACCCAACTATAACAAGTGGCATGACTCTTATTGAACGCATATGACGCAAATTTTTCCCAGTCGGCCCAAATTTTTTCGAGCACTTTTGGGTCATGACCATTGCTTTGTCCGCCTTTGATGAAAAGAGCTTTAAGCTCATTCATTTTGTCAATCATCTTTTTCCCCATTGCTTTACGCAATGTGTCGCTTTGTCCACGTGTGAAGTTGGCAAGCAGACGCGACAAAAGCATCACTTGTTCTTGATACACCGTAACCCCATAAGTGTCTTTTAGGTATTGTTCCATAATAGGAATATCGTAGACAATGGGCGAACGACCATGTTTGCGCGCAATGAAGTCGGGGATATAATCCATAGGCCCCGGACGATATAGCGCATTCATCGCAATAAGGTCTTCAAATGTGGTTGGTTGAAGTTCGCGAAGGTATTTTTGCATACCGGCCGATTCAAATTGGAATGTGCCGGTGGTGCGCCCCTCACAATATAGTTCGTAAGTTTTTTTGTCTTCTATGTCGATGGAATCAATATCTACATCTTCTCCTCGTGTGAGTTTAATGTTATTAATGGCTTCTTTTATTATTGATAGAGTTTTTAAGCCCAAGAAGTCCATTTTGATGAGCCCGGTCTCTTCAATGACGCGACCTTCAAATTGTGTTACGAGCAATTTCCCATTAACTTTGTCATCGGCAGTGCTTACAGGGACCCAATCGGTAATGTCGTCACGGCAAATAATTACCCCACATGCGTGTACCCCGGTGTTTCTTACATTACCTTCGAGTTTTTTAGCATAGGTAAGTGTGTCGACAATCATCGGGTTGTCGCTTTCTAATTCAGACTTAAACTCGGGTACATGCTCATAGCAATTCTTTAATGTGGGTTTGAGTTCCTTGCCATTTACTTCGGGCATGTGTGCGGGGATGAGTTTTGTGAGTCGGTCACTCTCTGACAAGGGTAACTGTTGCACACGTGCCACATCTTTTATTGCCGATTTTGCGGCCATGGTGCCATAGGTGATGATGTGTGCCACTTTTTCGGCGCCATATTTTTCTGTTACATAGTGTAATACATCGGCACGGCCGTCATCGTCAAAGTCAATGTCGATATCAGGAAGTGAAATACGGTCGGGGTTTAGGAAACGCTCAAAAAGTAGGTCATATTTAACCGGGTCAATTTGAGTGATACCTAAGCAATAGGCCACAGCTGAGCCTGCTGCCGAACCACGACCGGGTCCTACGCTTACACCCAATTGTTCGCGTGCTACATTGATGAAGTCTTGCACAATCAAGAAGTAGCCGGGGAAACCCATCGTTTTCATGATGTGAAGTTCAAAGTTGATGCGCTCAATTAATTCGGGAGTAAGTGGATCACCATAACGTTTTTTGGCTCCATCATATGCGAGTTTTGCCAAATAGTCGGCCTCAAATTTTATTCGATACAACTTGTCATATCCTCCAAGTTTTTTTATTTTATCCTTGGCGGCATCTTCGCTCAACACCACATTACCATTTTCATCTTGCGTAAACTCGTCGAAAAGGTCTTTTTCGGTGAGTCGTTGGCGATATTCTTCCTCAGTTCCAAATTCTTTTGGAATGTCAAAGGTGGGCATAATTGGTGCATTATCGATAGAGTAGGGCTCTACTTTGTCAAGAATTTCCAAGGTATTGGATAATGCTTCGGGCACATCGCTGAATATTTCATTCATCTCGGCTTGTGTCTTCATCCATTCTTGTTTGGTGTAGAGCATGCGATTTTGATCAGCAATAAATTTATTGGTCGAAACGCATATTAATCGGTCGTGAGCTTCTGCATCGTCAGCATTCACGAAATGAACATCATTTGTAGCAACTAATTTGATGTTAAATTTTTCCGCAATTCTAATTAGCTCAGGATTTACCTGTTCTTGAACTTCATACACATTATGGTTCGAACGCGGTATGTCGGTTTTATGGCGTTGAAGTTCTATGTAATAATCTTCGCCAAATGTTTCTTTCCACCATTGAACTTGTCGTTCGGCCTCCTCAATCTCTCCGGCTTGTATTAATCTGGGAATTTCACCACCAAGACAAGCTGAGCAGATAATCAATCCTTCGCGGTGATTTTTTAATTCTTCCTTGTCGGTACGAGGGTGAGAATAGAATCCTTCGGTCCAAGCACGCGATACAATTTTGATTAGGTTGTGATATCCTTTTTGGTTTTTGGCAAGAACCACAAGGTGACGACCGGTATCACGTTTGTCGACATGCTCAAAACGTGATTTCTGTGCTACATACATTTCGCAGCCAAAGATAGGTTTGAAAATTTGCTTCTTTAGCTTTTCTACTTCAGCTTCTTTTTCGGCAATGATTTCGTCATTGCCTTCTTCCTTTGCTTTAGCTAACTCTTTTTCAGCATCTTTTATTGCACCTTTTACTTTCCCATTCTTTTTGTTCACATAATTGTGAAACTCTTTAATCGCAAACATGTTCCCATGGTCAGTAATGGCAATGCCGGGCATTCCGTCGGCAATAGCTTTGTCGACCAATGCAGGAACTGACGCTTGTCCATCAAGAACAGAGTATTGTGTATGTACATGAAGGTGTATAAAAGGATGCATATTATTAATATGTATATATACGTGAAATGTGTTGTCATTAAATTCACTCCAAAGATACAAAAAATCCATATTAATATTCAATACTGAAATCTAAATAATATCAACAATGTTGATAACTCATATTTTTGTTGATATTTAGATTCGAAATAGAGGTGCAATTGTATCAACTTCATAGAAACGTGGCTTGTTGATGTGCTTTTATTGAGGAATAAAATAAGGCGATGAACAAAACATGTTTTACAACATAAAAAATTAGATAGTTAAAGTATTGAGTTTTAGTAGGAATAGTGAAAGCAGGTCAAAAAAGTGCCAAAAATAAATGCAAAAAAGTTTGGTAGAATGGTAAAAAGTGTCTACCTTTGCACTCGCTTTTGAGAACGAACCGCAACGGCGGATAGCGGAGAGCTACGACGGGTTAAAGCCTGTTAATTTTTTTGACAAAATTTTCACAGAATAAAAAATTGTTGTATCTTTGCAAAGTTTTCGGCTCATCAAAAAGAGAGCGTCAAAAAGAAAGCAAATAGAACATTGAAAAAATTACAATAAGACGAAGTAGTACAAGAGAAAGGGTATCTACTGAAACGGTAGATAACATCTCTGTCAATTTCAAAGCCAAGCAAAAATCCGGCTAAGGAAACTCAATATCGTTTTAACAGATTAATAAAAAATAGATTAATCTGATTTTTTTGGAAAAATAAAAAAGATTAGATATAAACAACGAAGAGTTTGATCCTGGCTCAGGATGAACGCTAGCGACAGGCTTAACACATGCAAGTCGAGGGGCAGCGGGG
>JAZNGZ010000014.1:0-5551 GCA_045576735.1 Muribaculaceae bacterium | reverse complement strand
TGATTTTTAGTAGGTCAAAATAAAATTTGTTGTCATTACCCCAAAGGGAATCGCGGTTGATAGCATTTAGCATAACGATTGCGCTGTCGGCATTCAGTTCGGCAATTGAGTCAATATGTTGCAATTGTTGAAATTGCACATACTTGCTTTCGCCACAGGCGGTGAGCAAGAGAATGGATAATATGATTGGTAGGAGGTGTTTCATATTGCAAAGTTACTATAAAAGTTGAGACAAAGAAAGATGAGAAATAAATCATTTTGATATTTGCATATTAACCACTTCCCGGCTTCGCCGTACTGACTATGTCTTTTGCTCCCCCTGCATCGAGTTTTTTAGACAAAACATTGTTTAATGCGGAGTGTGGAGTGCGGAATTGAGAGTTTTGACAGAAGGACATAAAGGCTGGCGCGTGGAAATTATGCATTGTGCATTATGAATTATGCATTAAATTAGACCACCTCCCGGCTTTGCCGTACTCCTCTGACCCAAGGGTATCGCTTCGCTCAACCCCTGGTTATTACAGTCGCTGCGCTTTCTCGGGCTTCGCACGGGCTGACCACCTCCCCCCTTCGGGGTACTCCTCCTAAAAATTACTTTGTAATTTTCAAGAGGAGAGTTGCTGCGCTCATTGGTACCATTGTTCATCCTATCCATTGCGTGGAAAGAGGAGAGTTTTTGCGCTCATTGGCACCATTGTCCCTCCTATTTTTCTGCGAAAAACAAGGGGCTGTGTCAAGTCTTGACACAGCCCCTTAATTATGAATTATGAATTATGAATTATGAATTATGAATTATGCATTATGCATTATTTTACGAATACTTTAGTAGCTTTCTTACCTTGTACTTTGATGTATACACCATTTGAAGGATTAGTTACTTTCACACCTTGGAGGTTGTAGTATTCAACAGGAGCGTTGCTGTCGTTGTCGATGCTTACGTTGTTGATGCCTACATTTTCAAGGCTGAATGAGTATTTAGAAGCAGCTTTAGTAGTGAACGCTTCAGTGCGTGGAAGTGAGAAGCCTTTCAAGTATTCACCTGAGTTACCGCAAATGTAGATGTTACCTGCGAGGTCCCAAGCGATGTCGTAAACGTTAGTACCGATGTTGTGAGTAATCACATATTCGCGACGAAGAGCAGGAACGCCGTCTTCACTCCATACTAAGTTGTAAACAGTGAAATGTTTAGGATTAGCGCTTGAAGAAGCAACTGCGATTTGAGTTCCGTCGGGCGATACGCGAACACCACCACCACCACGGCTCACTAGGTCTTTGTATTTTTCAACACCTGTGCTGTCGATGTAAACAAGACCTGGTTGAGCATCAGAAGGAGTACCACGATATTGACAATACCAGATACCACCTTTATTATCATCATAAGTAACGTTTGTAGCAGCAGGAGCGATAGTGTATTTACCTGTCAAAGCAGCAATGTTTGTTGGAACAGGAAGAGTAGCCGCTGTGCCAAGAGCATATTCGTCGGTGCTTGCACCTGAATATACGTAGCTCCAGTGGTTAGCGTTACTTGAAAGAGCTACCATCTTAAGATCTTCGCCTGAGCCTTTCACGTCGAAGCCGAGGTTAGCGGCACCCATGAAGTTGCCATTAGTATCGCTATAGTTATATGTAGCAGCATCGAGAGTGAGGCCTTCGAACAATGAAGTGAACTTGTTGTTAACCACGAGATCTTCAAATGAAGGAGCATACATGATGTAGTTACCTTGACCACTCATACGAGTAACGAAGATACGACCATCTTCAGCAACGCGAACGCGTGCCAAGTCGGCAGCATTAGAAGAACCAATCTTATAGCTGAGAGTCCAACCACCATTGAAACCATAAGTATCAGTAGCAGGGTTCTTAATTGGTTCCATATCGGCAGTGAAAGCATATAGACCAAGACCACCGCTTGTAGTAGTGTTACTATGGTAGTCAGAGCTTGCCGAAGTCATACCTTCAGTACAGTAGATATTACCAAAAGAAGGAGATTCCATGTTGTTGTCAACATCAACACCACGTGGGTGATAGAACATGTAATTAGCAAATGTTTCAACAGCAGTCTTATCAGCACCGTCAACAACTACTTCCCAAGTGTAAGTACCGTCTTCGGTGAAACTTTCTTCAACATTGATTTCAGCAGTTTGAGCACCCTTAGTTTGAGCACCTTGTTCAAGAGTAAGAGCTACTTCACCTTCAGCATTCTTAACAAGAATCTTCACATCCTCAGCATCAGCATTCAATGAGTAGTTGATAGTGATAATTTTGTCGTTGAGTTCGCTCTTAAGTGCGTAAGCAAATGGGTTGGCTGTACCACCTTCTTGAGGTTCATAAGAAGTGTAAGTTTCAGTTTCAGTAAATTTGTAAGTCTTACCGTCAACAACGAGGAATAATTCGAGGTCGGCGTCAGTAGTGATATCTTCGGCAGTGAGAGTTAAAGCCAATTCGCCGTGAGCCGAAGCATATTTGTAGTCAACAGGTTCGATGTCGCCACCAATGAGTTCAACAGCCTTAGCAGCGCTGAAACCTTCAGAGATGTCAAATAGTTCAATACCGGCAACTTTACCTTCTTCATTTACTTTAGGAGTAACCATGAAGTATTTACCTGCATAACGGAAGTAGTTGGCACCGGTAGCTTTCACGTTGCTAACATTTTCGTTGCGGCCGAGTACTTGAGGTTCAGAACCTTCACCTTCAGAAGTCCATTCAAATGGAGCGATGAGGTCACCATCGAGAACGAAGTTGTTTTCACCAAGAGGAGAAATCATCATTTCGAAGTAGTCTTGATCACTACTCATTGCATCGGGGTAGAAGTTTGTTTCATTAGGAGCTGCAACCCATGCATCGTAGCGGATAACACCTGTGTTTTGACCTTCAACGATAGCAAATTGAGCGAAACGCATACCTACATCTACAGTATTTTTACCATGAGGACAAGTTGTGGTGATTGTACCTTCTTCAAGTGTACCTGAGTATGCGAATGTTTTACCGAGCAATCCACGGAAATAGTTACATGCAAAGTCGGTTGTGAACCAAAGTTCGCAAGTGTCGGGAAGACCGGTAATAGAGTCTTGTGACCATTTATAGTAATTTACCGAACCTCTTTCTTCGCCTTCGTCAACATAGTCTTCGCTATATTGAGTTTTAGAATAACCACCGGCTACCAATACATGGTCGGCAGTGAGGGCGATGTCAGAGATTTTGAGACGACCGTTAGCACCCATCACAACTGGTTTGGTGTCGAGAGTCATCACAGTGTCGTTAGCGAGGTCAGCAAGGTAGATATATGGTTCTTTTGCATCGTCGAGAGCGAGAACATAAAGTTTGTCATCGCGAATGATTTGACGACGAACTGTTTTTCCTTCCAATAATGTAGCCAAAGGAGCATATTCTTTTGCTTTTACTTCATAATTGGGGAATACGTTGAAACCTTCTTTACCAGCAGTAGAGTCGGGATAGTTTTCATAAACGATAGTAGGAGCTACCCATGCAGTGTCAACAAGGAATGCTTCGGGATAGTACATGCCACCTGCAGTCACTTCAAACTCTGCTGTATATTCTTCTTCGGCTGCTTCATAAGCAGGGTGAGAATAATTCAAAGAATAAGTTCCGGGTTCTACATCGTTGAATACGAATACACCATTATACTCATCATCGGTTGTGTATGTAGCAACAACTTCACCACCTTTAGAAAGAGTTACAACTGCTTCGTTCAATGGTTGGAACTTGTCGTTTGATGACACATTTGGAGTGTAGAATTCGTGAGAGAATTTGTTGTATTTATCGCGAACTACACCATAGATAGTACCGGTTGTTTCTGTGCCTCCCCAGCCAAAGTAGTCGTTAAGACCTTTAGCATAGGCTTCACCTTCAAGATGACAAACGTCCCAGTTCATATAGCGGTGACGAGCAGGTTGATAAGTGTGGAAATAACCTTCGGCCAAGAAACCGGGAACACCATGCTTGATTACACCGAGATAACCGGTATATGCCACATAAGCAGGAGTTGTGTCGGTAGCTTCAATGATTTGAGAGAATTGGTCGGTAGTGTCATAGATATAACTTGAATCAGTTATTTCATATTTCACAGTGCTTGTACTGCCATAGAATGTATGGTCGCCACGAATGTTTGTTTTAGTCAAGTCGTATGCTGTCCATTGTTGGTGACCAAGGCCATAGAGGTGAGGCCACAATGCTTTACCCATTGCAATACTTCCTGCATTACCATCTTGATCATCTGTACCACGATAAAGAATCAATGGGAAGTTGGTGTTGGTTCCATCGGTCAATGCATTTGAGTGAATTGACACAAATACGTCGAAGTTATTGAATTCAACTTCGGCAGCAACTTCACTCAATGAGCGGTCATAATAGTCGGTTTCGGCAGGAGTTTCATGTGTAGTATAATCAACATAAGCAGGGGCTACACCACTCTTCACACGACTCATCACGATATTTTGGCTCAAATCGAGTGCCGCACCAATACGATGTGGATTTTCGTTTTCTTGGTTTTTAGTGCGATCAAATGGAACTCCATATTCAACTAATTTTTCGAGCATTGCAAGACCTTTTTGAAGGTTGGTGTTTGACTCGAAGAAGTTAGATGTATCATTGTTTACATCATTATATGCATTATTTGCTCCATGTTTCACTGTTCCGCAAGGACGTGAATTTGCATCAAATGCTCCGTGACCCGGGTTGATGTAGATACGTACATCTTCTTTAGCTGTTTGAGCCGACGCTCCTAAAGCGAGAAGCGCAGCTGCAGCTGATAATAATAATTTCTTCATAGCGCTTCTTATTTGAGGTTAATAATAAATAAATCACCCATTGGTGTAGAATAAGCTATTCTCTTACCGTTTGTTGATGGGAACATTGCCAATGATTCTTTTACTGTGATGTCTTGAGCTGTTTTGCCGTCGATTGAAGCGACAACAAGTTTTGAAGAAGTCACAACCGAACCGTCGTCAATGTCGTGCATACCCACAACTGTGAGGTCGTTGAGCCATTTAGCGGCACGGATAGCACCCACGAATACGGGGTCAGAACCGTCGATGTTTGCTACATAGCAACCTTTGGTCGCGAGGTAGTAACATACTTTTGTTCCGTTGGGAGAGATAGATGGCCACAAGTAGCTTGCGCCTTCTTGTCCGTTAGGAGAAATCACTTTACCGTCGATGCAAAGTTGACCATAGCGGATAGATGCAACAGGCATTTGCACAGCTGCTCCGCCGTTGAGGCTTTTAGCTTCAACTTTGTTGTTGTCAACAGTCATCACGTTTGTACCATTCACAGCAAAACCGTTAAGGTCGCGGGTAGGAGCCACGAGAGTAGTTTCCACGCCACGAGCGTCAACAGCTTTCAATGAAGTGTAACGGAGTTTGTTTTCAGCGGTGCGGCTTTCGCGGAACACCACTGTACCATCAGCAGCGATCTTGAGATCGAAGCTGTTACCAGTTGCCGAAATCATGTTGATTTCTTTAGTGGCAAGGTCCATCTTATGCAATCCTCCCTTTGTGTTTTGAGAGAACACCACAAATGAACCATCGGGGCT
>JAZNGZ010000013.1:0-24775 GCA_045576735.1 Muribaculaceae bacterium | reverse complement strand
CTTTGTCATATTTATTTAGGTTTACCTAAAGATACAAAAACTTTAGGACATAGCAAAGCCCTAGCTTGAGAAAGTCAGGGCTTTGTCGTTTTTTTATGAAACAATGAGGGTGTGACTGATTTTTGACACACCCCCTTTGTTATTGATTGTTTCTCGACTTTTAGATTGTGCATTTAGTGTAATAGGTACATGAAACAAAAACTTGTCAGTAGTGAAACGTTTGTCTTTTTGCAAATCATATGCAAATGTCTTTGTCCTCATTTCGTTGCTGCGCAATTTTACTGGAACGCATTTCTTGTGAGTAGGGTTGTCGGGGTCGGCCTTGAGACTTGCTTTTCGATAAAAAATTTCGGCTTTCCCATTTAGTTTGTATTTTAGTTCATTTAAGTTTTCCTCCGAGAATAATGCTTCCCAATACATCGTGTGGAGATTTTTTCTCCCTCTGCTGTTGGGTGAGAAGTCTTTGTTATAAATCTCAAATAGATATAATTCTCCATTTTTTACAAGCGAGTCAATAAATGTTGTAGAGATTTTGCTAAATATTATTTTATAACTTTGTTGTTCAACATCTGTGTAAAAACTCTTTAGAGAATCATATTTTGACGAATCGGCAAACTTATAATTATAAAAGTCTCGATATCTAACGCCATCTTTTTCATAAGTATTGAAGAATTCTTTTTGACAATCAATCAATTCTTGAAGATTATTAGAAACTTCACTATCTTTGATGATGATTTTGCCATCAGAGTTTAAACAACTACTCGGACAATTCCATCCTAATTTTTGAGTAACTCCAAAGCATTTACGAATAAACCCACCAATACCGGATGTTGTGGGTATTTGTTTATATTCCATCTTTTCATAATAATCACCATCATTTGGCAATTGTTTTTTTGTAAATGTATTTTTGGAATCATTATCCATTATACCCAAGAAATACCTTCCATCTTTACGGAGTATCACACATAGATTATCCTTTTCTTTGTTTTTATCCCATCCATCTAATAAAGTGGAACAATTAAAGTTTAATTTAATTTTTTCGGTTGAATAGGGTTTCTTTGTCGCACGATTACGCATCTTATCATATATTTTTGAAAAGATGTTTAATGTGTCGGCAATTGGGATTAAATGGCCATAGAAAATGTCGTCTTTGAGTGTCTCGTTCCCATTTCCTAATACATATGAAGATAAACGTCTTATTGAAATTATAGAATCACCCAATTCTCTCATGATATGGGTAGATTCTTCGTTGTCAAATACATCATTGGTCTCGTGTGTGGCATCAAGGATTGATTTAGCATTATTGAGACACTCATTATAATGATTAAAAGGCTTTTTAATTCTACTGAAATATTCGCTAATAGTAGTTAATGGTTCGTTTTCTCTAGTGTTGTTATACTCTGTAATATATTTGTCAAGTTCGGCGATAGAATAAGACCCTTGGTTTGTTTGGTGTATGATAGATTTTAATGTTGCCCAATTGTCAAAGGCATCTTTTGACAATCGAGTGATATATTTTTCTGATATATATATGTGGTTTAGGTCAAATTCGGTAATGTAATTTAATATGCGCTGAAGAGTTAAAAGAGTTTCATTTTCTTTTAGTGATTCGCAATAGTTTTTCAGTGTAACGATTGCGTCGTTATCGTTTTCAAACTTATCAGGTAACCAGGATAAACTCTCTTTATCTGACAAAATTTGCTTATATAAAACGTCTAATGTGGGGAGTTTTGACTTATTTTGTTGGTTGTATAGGTTTATATACTGATTGAGCCCTTGTATATGATTCTTTTCATCAACTTTGGCTCCAAGTATTGCATTATACAAATCTATGTCGCCTTGTGTGAGCAAATTATTGAAAAATTTGATGTCAAAAATTAAAGAAATATCAGTTATTGCCCATTTTAAATTGATCTCATGAGAGAAGTCGTTATTTAATTGGGCTATTTTTGATTTAATATTTGGCGCAACTTTTTTAAACCTTAAAATATCTTGAGCAAATAATTTGAGATTTTCGTTAATTAGTCGGTAGGCAATTGACCCATGTTTGCCTTCTCCATTATAAATGTTTTTTCGATTTTCATTGAACCCTTTAAAATATGTGGTAAATTGATCAAACTTTTTGATGATATTTAATTTGGTCTTGTCTTGCTCAAATAGGGGCAACAGTTCACATATTAATTCCTTGTTAAATAATTTAGGTTTTGAACCTTTGGATTCTGATTGAGAAAGAAGATGTTTTGAAATATCATTGTATAATGATGATTGTATTTTTTGAATATCTTCTATGTTAGGTTTACTACTGCAAAATTGATCAAAAAAACTAACTAATAAATCATCGTTAATTTTGAAAGTGCTTAATGCTCTCGAAATAAAATCTTTGTGGTATTCATCAATAATTGTTTTTACTGTAGTGTAGTCTTTTGCCCTCTCAGTATCGGTGTCGATAATGCCACGTTTTTTTATATACTTAAGTGTTTCTCCTTGTGGCCTTAACTCAAAACGTAGTGTTTTGGTAATTGGAAATAAATTTGTAAATCGATTCATAATAGTATTAATTTTTTAGTTTATACAAATCTAATAATTCTATTTGTGATAAAAAAAGATTTTTGTACAAATATAAAAATAGTGTTGGGCAACTGGTGTTGCACACGAGTGTTAAAAATAAAAAATCATCATAAGATCTACCACGTTCCACTTTCTGTAAAAAAATAATTGCAAAATTGCATTATCGCGGTTTTTGACATTTTTTGCGGTGTATCTTTGCGGTGTAATTCATTTTCACTAACAAATAAATCGCTTTACTATGAAACAAGAAAACATCGCAAAGGTATGGGATTATTATCGTCGCTATACCTCTCAATATCACATTTGGTATCCTCAGCTACTCAAAGCCGCCATTCAAAAAAATATTGATGGAGATTTCTCCTCGTCATATCTTTGCAACGACCTTCAATCAACTATCCACCTCGAAATTCAACGATACATAAAGTACCTCCTCGACCAAGAAAGCCAAGAACTTCAGGGAAACAAATGCCCCCAAAAACCTCAAGAATGTCAAGAACTCACATCCTCATCCCTGCAAAAAAATGAAAGAGTAAAAATCAACGAAAAGAAAGAAAAAACTAAAAAAGAAAAAGTAAAAACTTCAATAAACCACAAAAAAAGCTTCCACAAGAAAACCCCACGTCACCCCACTATTCACCTTAAATCCCCTAATAACTTTATTATGAACGCAACAATACTCCGGCATTGTCAACGAAAAATAGGGTGGAACAATGGCGCAGGAGTGAGTAATAAGTCAAGATTGCTTGATTATTTCCAAGCGCAGCCCATTGACTACAAAGTTAATACGGCGACGTCGGGGTGGGGGCTCAAAATACCTTTAGGCATAACCTCCCTTGGACCTTAAGATTTCTCATTTTTTTATCACATCAGCTATGACTAATTCGGCGAGTTTGAGACCGAAGATTGCAGTGGTGTGCGATAATGTGCCATTGATTGATACTTTGCCATAGGTCATTGAGCCATCGGCATCGACCGATGTGCCACGATTAGGGAAAACTTCATCGCTATACACACATTTGAACTTGCGCGAGGGCAACTGTCCGCTCCGCTTAAATCGGCGTCGCAATGCTGCCGCCAACGGACACCCTTTCACTTGCCAGAACTCCGCCGTAGCGATGCGCGACGAATCGGTCTTTAATGCCGCACCCATCGACGCAAACAATGTGGTCTTTGCGTCACATGCATTACGTATCAACAGTGCCTTGTCGGAAAGAGAATCGATAGCATCAATTACATAGTCATATTCATCAAGATTAAACTCTCCGGCAGTCTCCTCGTTATATCGTTTCTCCAGTGCAGTCACCTTGGCCGACGGATTGATGTCGAGCAAACGGCATTTCATTACCTCCACTTTCACCCCATCGACGGTAGATGTGGTGGCCAATAATTGACGATTGATGTTTGTCTCACACACCTTGTCGGCATCAACAAGCGTGATGTCGCATATACCCGAACGTACCAACGATTCGGCACACCAACTGCCAACGCCTCCCACACCAAACACGATGACGCGTTTCGCCATCACTCGGCTCAATATTTCATCACCAAGCAACAATCTCAATCTATTAAATCGTGGGTCTGAAATCATAAATTAACCTCAATAAATTATGCATTATGCAATATGAATTATTAGTTGCATTGCGTGGTGATATAATGATGTTCGGCGCTACACTCATGGAGAGTGCGGTCGATGATGATGTGACGATTGGCCATTGACGCTATTTGTGTCATTTCGTGCGACACGAGGATAATTGTGGTGTGCTTTGCCACATCGGCGATTATCTCATACAAGCGTTTTTCAAAATGCTTATCGACATAGCTCAACGGCTCATCAAGCACCAATACGCGTGGGTTAGACACCAATGCACGCCCCAACAAAGTGCGTTGCAACTGTCCGCCCGACAACTCGCCTATCAATCTTTTGGCATGCTCTTCAAGCCCCATCAAGGCAATTGTCGCAGCTACCTTTTCGCAACGTTGTTGCTTCGACAACCCTTTTTGCGACATAAGCCCTAGCGCCACTACCTCTTCAACTGTGATAGGAAAACGGCTATCGATTTGATTCTTCTGTGGCAGATACCCTATCTCAAGGGCATCGACCTCGCAACCACCGCTACGATATATCACCTTGCCCGATGTGGGTTTTATGAGTCGAAGAATGAGGCGTAACAAGGTGGTTTTTCCTCCGCCATTAGGTCCGGTAATTGCAATGAAGTCCCCTTCATTGACCTCAAGACTCACATCTTGCAACGCTACATGCTTGTCCCATTGCATCGTCACCGAGTCGAGCTCAATCATCTTATTTTGAGGCAATCGCATCGACGATACGTCTAATTTCGGCTTCCCAGTCATAGCTCAACGGATTTATCGTTATCATTGTGGCACCTATCTGGTCATTGACCACCGATGCTTGTTTTGAATCAAACTCTTGTTGGAAGAAAAACACACTTGCTTTGTGATTGCGAGCATTGTCGATTTGTTCTTGCAGCTGTTGTGCCGACAATTCTTTACCAATTTGCCCTATGGTGATTTGCTCCAAACCATAGTCACGAGCAAAATAGCTCAATGACGGATGCCACACCAAGAAAGCCTCTCCCTTGTGTGATGCTAACTTCGATGTTGCATAGTTGTCGAGCGAATCGAGCGATGCTACAAGCTTGTCGTAATTAGTTTTGTAATAATCGGCATTTTTCGAATCGATTTTCACCACCACGTCATACATATTACGAGCAATCACCCTTGCGTTTTTCACTGAGGTCCATGTGTGAGGGTCGATATCCCCACCATGGTGATGATGTTCCCCTTCATGATGGTGATGATCGCAGCAATCGTGGGTGCCGGTGATGAAATCGATCCCTTTCGACATGTCATAAATTGGGAGTTCTCTATTGTTTTGTTTCAATTTGTCGACCAATATTTGTTCAAACCCCACATTCCCCATTTTGAGGTATGCCACACTCTTTTCGAGCGTCATGAGGTCGTTCATCGTTGGTTCATAGTTCTCGGGATTGCCACCTTTTGACAAAAGACACGACACATCCATCTTGTCGCCCACAATTTTATCAAGAAAATATTTTTGAGGCTCCAGGCTCACGGTGATTACCGGTTTACCCGAATTGCTTCCGCCACAGCCTTGTGTCAACAAAGCCACTACCATTAAAAGCAATAGATATAATTTCTGTTTCATCATTATCAATATTTAATATGAGTGCAAAAATACCATATTTTTAACAAATATACCCACAAAAATGCTCATAATTGACATTCAATATCACGATTTGATGCCGTAGACCTCTTGGTGCAGTGTAGCTGCTATGGATTTGAGGTCAACATTGGCCGTGGCATTTGCAGTCATCAGCATCAATGGCACCGACGGTAATCCATCGGCATAGGGTGGCTGTAAGTATTCAAAATCATAGTGAGGAGTGAAGCCATTGCGATGGTAAAAGGCGACGCGTCGGCGAGCCGTCTCACCTTGACAGGGCAGTTCCACTTCGAGCACCACCGGGCAGCCAACATGAGAAATGAGTTGTTGCAAAGCCATTGCACCAACTCCATTGCCACGCAACTGCGGCTTTATGGCAAAATGCTCAACATAGCAAAAATTGCCGAAATGCCAATATGATATAAAACCGGCAAAGTCATCATTCTCAATTATTACTTTCAAATTATAACCGCCACAATCGGCTTGCAACAACCGCTCCACATCTTTCCATGGACGACGCTCCTCAATTGGAAACGAATTGTAATACAACTCTTTTACATCTGTAAGATATTGCCGGTTATTTTCAATATTTAGTAACATTACTTCGTATATTTAGCTGTTTTCGTCCACAAAATTAGCGAAAAGTGTAAAAATGGTATCATTTTGCTACTTATAATTGAAAGAATTTTCTACCTTTGTAGGAAAAATAATCAAAAACGTAACAAATTTAAGTTATAATATGGCTCAACCACAACTCGACTCTCTCGATATAAAGATTTTGCAAATGATGGCAAGCAATGCTCGCTGTCCGTTTCTTGAAATTGCCCGCGCATGTGATGTGTCGGGAGCTGCTATTCACCAACGTGTACAAAAACTCACTGCAATGGGCGTGATAAAAGGTTCCGAACTGCTTATCGACCCCTCGACAGTGGGATATGACACATGTGCCTACATAGGATTTTTTCTCAAAGACCCTTCACAATTCAATCATGTAGTAGAGGAGTTGAAGAATATTCCCGAAGTAGTGGAATGTCACTTCACCACCGGTCAATATGATATGTTTATCAAGCTCTATGCTCGCAATAACGATCATCTGCTACATATCATTCATGAGAAGTTGCAACATCTAGGATTGTCGCGCACCGAATCGTTGATTTCATTTAAAGAGGTGTTTAAACGTCAAATTCCCATTGAGAACCAAAAGAACTAAGGTGTTGTTATAATAACAAACTTTTAAGGTATGTGTGATTGCGATATAATGAAGTTTGTGGACGATGCTATCGCTTGGGCTCGTGAGGCGGGAGAGGTGCAATTGAAATATTTTCGCAGCACTCAACTCAATATCCGGGCAAAATTCAATGATAGTGACATTGTGACCGAAGCCGATAAAGCCTCGGAACAGGTGATAATAAATAATATCAATCACACTTATCCACAACACGCAATCTTGTCGGAGGAGATGGGTGGCAATGCCGTAGAAAGCGATTATCGTTGGATAATAGACCCGCTCGACGGTACAACCAATTTTAGCAACGGACTGCCATTGTATTCGGTATCGATAGCCGTGGAGTATCGTGGCGAAGTGATAGTGGGGGTGGTGTATGCTCCTTATCTCGACGAGATGTTTCATGCAGTAAAAGGGGGAGGGGCTTGGCTCAACGGTAGGCCTATCGCGCCATCAAAGAAAGAACATCTATCGCACTCGGTAGTTGCAACAGGATTCCCGGTAGATAAGAATGAGAACACTGACAATAATCTCGATAATGTGTCGCGAGTTTTGCCACGAGTGCGCGGGTTGCGACGCTTGGGTTCGGCAGCGATAGACCTCTGCTATGTGGCGGCCGGTTTTCTCGACGGCTACTGGGAGATGAATCTGCACACTTGGGATGTGGCTGCCGGGCGACTTATCGTGCTGGAGGCCGGAGCTTGTTATTCCCACTTCCGCAACGACCGTAACATCTCGGTCGTGGCAGCTCCTACAACCCTCCATGATGAACTGCTTTTATGTCTCTCCTCCACATCAAATTAATTATAAACCAATCACAAGATTAATGGAAAAAGAGGATAACGAAAACCTAGGGTACACTGAGGATGAATTAGAAGAACTGCTGAGTCCTGGCATCCCTTCTAAAATTACTGACTTAGTGGGGAAAATAATAATATTAGCGGCAATAATAGGGTTGACGATACTTGCTTGTTGGTCGATACTGACATTGGTTAATAAAAAAATTTTCGCAATGTCATATTGTCTGTTGTTAATTTGTGGCGTAGTCCAAATCATATGTGTGTTTCTTATAAATAAAGATGCAACCAATCAAGTAATGTCGTATTGTAAAACGTCGATATGTCGTAGCTGGGGTTTCTTTATATTATTTTTTTTATGGGGAGAATGTGTTTTGGGGGATTATGTTGAATTGGAAATAGCATTGCCCGAAGACGAGGCATATCATAATGCGAATTATTATATAATTGGGCCCTATTTTGTTGGTCTTTTTTTTGCAATCTTTCCATATGTGATAATAAACACCTTTACTCAATTGTATTACGCGACAGTCAAGCCAATTGTGGTAAGACGCTTGTTGAAAAGGTATAATAAATTGCCATTTTTATATTATAATGAATTGAAATTAATATATAATAAACCCTTTTTTTTAGACAAATTAGAAACTCGAATATTCTATGTGATGATACCCTTAGCCTTGATATATCTGATTATGGTGTATATTTACAGAGCAGAATTTATAGACTTTACACCGATGATATTAAATGTGAGTTGTGGCTTGGCGCTTGTGATTTGTCTTGTAGCTTTATTCCTTAAACAATGGAATAGCGCAAAGGTCTCAGGTTTTTTAAAAAGTCGCAAACAAGAAATCTCAACGTTTACATTATATGAAGTCGGATTGCTGGAAGTTTTACTTTTGAAAAACCCTAAAGAAATAAAGAAATTGAGAATAAGAGGTGTTGGTTATATGAAAAATTGGATTAAACAAAATCGAGATAGTTATAAAGAATATATTGAAGAGAATAGCTAAAGAAATATTAGTATAAAGATTGAAATTAAAATGAGCAAGAAGTATAAAGTGTTGATGAGCGCTATGTGTGTGGTGTTGGCGTCGATGATGCCGGCACGTGCCGCAGTTGATTTTGACCAATATTTTTGCGACTCTACATTACGAATAGATTATGTGTTTGAGGGGGTGGCTAAGAGTGATGACTGTGAGGTGAGTGTGAGAGCACTGCACAAATCGCCCACATGGGCAGGCCGTCGAGTAAATCTTGATCGATTGCCGGTAGAGGGTAATGGTCAGTTGGTGATGACCGATGCCGCAAGTGGCGACACGATATATATGGTATCGTTTTCATCGCTATTTCAAGAATGGATGGTGGAAACCGACACAGTGGCTCGTCGTGCGTTTGAAAATACTTTCCAAGTGCCAATGCCTCGACGCAATGCCTATGTGGATATAAAATTGATGAATAATCGACGCAATGTGATGGCTCGCACTCGCCATTTGGTAAATCCATCGGATATTCTGATAAAAAAGCAATGTAACACTCCACTACCTCATAAATACATACATCGTGGTGCCGATGACAAGAATTGTATCGATGTGGTAATTCTTGCCGAGGGGTATACCCAAGATGAAATGGAGGAGTTTTATCAACATGCACAATATGCAGTTGAATCGATATTTGCTCATGAGCCATTTGGCGCAAATCGCGACAAATTTAATTTCATCGCAGTGGCATCGCCATCGCGCGATAGTGGGGTGTCAATACCTCGATTGAGCGAGTGGCGTTCAACCGCATTTGGCTCGAATTTCAGCACATTCTACGCCGACCGCTATCTTACCACTTCAAATGTGTGGAGCGTGCATGATGCGCTTGTGGGAATTCCTTACGAACATATTATCATTCTTGCCAACACCGAGGAATATGGCGGTGGCGGGATATATAACTCATATACTTTGACCACGGCAAAACACCCTACATTTGATGTGGTAGTGGTGCATGAGTTTGGGCATAGCTTTGGAGCTCTTGCCGATGAATATTTCTACGAAGGAGGTGTGCTTGTTGACACCTATCCTCTCGATATCGAGCCATGGGAGCAAAATATTACTACGCGAGTCGACTTCAATTCAAAATGGGCCGATATGAAGCCTAAAAATGTGCCGGTGCCTACATCGCCCGATGATGCTGACCTCTATGCTGTGGGGCTCTACGAAGGTGGTGGATATTTGGTGCGCGGAGTATATCGCCCGGCCGATGAATGTCGCATGCGTAACAACACAACTCCTGCATTCTGCCCCGTGTGCCAACGCGCGCTGCAACGCATGATAGATTTCCATTTGATGTAGAAGAAATAAGATAACATTAAAAACAACACCCTAAAAGTTGATTAAAACTTTTAGGGTGTTTTATGATGATAACATACAAATCACATTCAAAGGAGTTATGAAGTCAAAAGCCAATAAACAAGAACAATTGTTAAGAGAATTTGACCATTAGGCCTCATAGACCGAAACTATATTAGAGTGACGAAGGCGCGAAAGGATTGCCGCTTCTTTTTCATCTTTGCTTTAAACCTATCGAAGATTTGTGCACCTGTGGGTGAAGAAATTGAGATGTGTGATGTGTCGTTATCGCGAGTGCAATAGTCGGTAAAGAAGAATTCCTTTATCGCCACCGTGACATCAGTGGTGATATTACCCATAGGACCGATAATTCGGTAGCCCAATTAGCTTTATAGGTAAAGGCAAATCCTCCTTGACCAATTTTCTCGATGATGCGATACTTTCCGCCTTGAAGGAGATGACCTTTTTTTTAATTCCCTAGGAAATAAGAGCGAATTAATAAAGTTCGATGCTGAAATCAAATTTTCGTCCATCGTTTCTCACGAATGTGCCATAATAGAGAAAGCCACATGGTATTCGTTCAAATTGTCCTATAAAAGTGCCATTTTGTTCTCTTAGTCGCATAGTGAACTCATTCCAGTCCACCGTGCCCGATACCGAAATCCACCGTTTCTTTGATTTGCCTTTATTTGTTTTGTTATAATAGTATTTTCCCGAAACTCTACCATTATTTAGCGATAGGGTCATGTAAATACTGCCGGCAGCGTCGATGTCTCCGGGACCTTTCATTGTTTGACCTCTTTGTGCAAGGTCATAAAATTGAGTGCTTTCAGCCGATTCTTTGGCCGAGGCTGTTGAAGCCCCGGCTAATAGAAATAGGCTGATAAGAGTGAATTGAAATAAATGTCTTAGTTTCATAAATCTTAATGAATAATTGAAGTTATTTTAGGTTAATTCTGAAATTGAAAGATCGACCATCATTGCGGTGGAATTTGCCTTCGTAACAAAAACGGGTGCTAGAATTGTTTATGGAAAATAACTCTCCATAAAAACCTCCACTTTTAGGGCCATTAGCAAGCTCTTTAGCAACGCATTGGTCATCGGCTTCGGCATAAAAGCCTGATAGATATATCCATGCTTTATTTTTGCGGTTTTTATTGGTTTTGACATAATAATATTTCCCAGAAACTGATTCTCCTTGGATTGTTAGTACCATATAAACTTGACCGGCACCATTTATTGTTCCATAGCCACTATAGGTTCCGTTGGGGTAGTAGTAGGAATAAGCTAAGTCATTGTAGCTTACCACTGAATTTTCAGGAGTATCTTTGGCCGAGGCTGTTGAAGCTCCTATAAGTAGGAATAGGCTGATAAGAGTGAATTGAAATAACTGTTTTAGTTTCATCGTGATAAAAATTTAAATTCTACATATATCTTTTTACAAATATACATTTTTTATAAATGAAAGGAAGTTTGTTTAACGGAAATTAACAATGAGGGTATTGGTGAAAATGAGAGAGGGAGAAATTGATGTGAGAGAAACGTTGTTTTTTTGACTTTTTTAGTGGGTATGGTAATTTTTTTTGAGAAAAATTTGTGAGAATGGAATTTTGTTGCTAACTTTGCACTCGCAAAAGCCAATGAGGCTAGTACTCGGGGTGTAGCGCAGTCCGGTTAGCGCACCTGCTTTGGGAGCAGGGGGTCCCAGGTTCGAATCCTGGTACCCCGACAAAAAAGAGAATCGCAAACGTGGTTCTCTTTTTTTTATTGAATGAAAATTTCTATAAAATCATTATGTTAGTATTACTTTATAGGTTGATATAATTTTCGAGAAATGGATCAAGAAGATAAGGGTTATACCGAAGCGGAATTGGAGGAGATGTTACGCCCCGATGTTGGAGCGAGAATTACCGGCATTATAGGTAAGAGTATTGTAGTTGCATTGATTGTTGGGTTGGTGGTGTTGGCCTCATGGACAATATTTACTTTGGTTCGTAATAAGACCATCGCTTTGTCGTATTGTGTGTTGATGTATTGTCACGTAATTCAAATTGTGTGCGCATATCTAATACGAGGAGGAGAAGATAATGTGTCAACGTCGAGAATTATGAATTTTTTATCTCTTAGTGGGTTTGCTTTTGTAGCATTCTTTTTTTGGGGTGAAAGTGCGTTGGGAGAGTATGTAGAATTGGATTATGAAGATGCTGAAAGTAGGTTTTATGGAGAGCTTAATTACTATTTGGTTGGTCCGTGTGTAGTAGCCGGTTTTTTTGCTTACATTCCAGGATTAATAGCAGGAACTTATTTGATTGTTTACAATTCGCTTGTAATGCCTTTTCTGAAGAGCATGTTATTGTCGAGTTATAAGGATTTGAAGTCGTCGGAATTTAATGAATTGAATGAGATATGTAATAAAGGATTGTCGTTTAATAAATTGCTAGAATATGCATATTGGGAAGCGGTGGGTATTTTTGTGTTTTTTATCTTTTTTGTGTTTTATTATAGGGCCGAGGTGATATGTTATTTGCCTTATTTGTTTGATGTGAGTTGTGGTTTGATACTCGCGTTTTGTGTTATTGAAGCATTGCTTAAGATAGTGTATATAATAAGGATTAAAATAGTTGTAAAGAGTTGTGGAAGTAGAACCTCAATTTTGTCGCATTATGAAATGGGGTTGTTGCAATCGTTGCTTATATGTAGCCCAAAGGAAATAAAGACAATAAGAGGTAAAAATGAAAAACAACGGCAAGAGTGGATAAGGCAAGAGGTTAGTGAGATACGGTGACATATAGGATACCAAATCAATGGAATTTCTATCAATTCCACTAATTGGTTAAATAGTAGTTATGGGGAACGTTCTTTTGCTTTCTCTACAAATGTTTTTACCTTATTATGGGGTTTTATGATGAGAAACATCTTTGCTGAATTTTATTTTCGGCTCAAATAAAATTCATAAATCATCATAAGGCTATTTATCGAACTGTCCTTAAGAATAAGGGGAGGAAAGAGTGTTGAAAATTTTTTTGAAAATGATGAGAAAATATTTGTGTTATATGAGGAAAGTTTTCTATATTCGCAGTGTGATTTGAAATAAACAAGTCGCTAGGTGATTTTAAAGATAGTAATAACGAATATAAAAGAATAGTTAAGTATATGATATTCAATTTTAGATTAGTCTCAGATGAAGTTGATAACTTCAAAAGAGAGATAAAAATCGATGCCGATTACACATTTTTGGATTTGAAAAATGCAATATGTGATGCGGTGGGATATGACAAAAATCAATTGTGTTCGTTTTTCTTGTGCGATGATCGCTGGGAAAAGGAAAAAGAGATTACACTAGAGGATATGGGCACAAGCTCAGACGAGGATGTATGGTTGATGGAGGACACAATATTGAGCGATTATATCGAGGATGAAGGTCAACGATTGATATTTATGTTTGACTATATGACCGAGCGCTCTTTCTTTATAGAAATGAAGGAAATGATACCTCATAAGAAATTGAAAGATCCGTTGTGTACGTTGTCGCTTGGGAAGGCTCCGGTTCAGTTGATGGACATCAATGAGTTTGAGGCTAAGGTTGATGCTAAGTTGGCAGCAGCGACTGTTGATGATATTGATGAGGAGTTCTATGGTTCGGATGAGTTTAATGAGGATGAGTTTGATGCCGAAGGCTTCGATGAAATGACGTTTGACGAAAAATATTAAAAAACGATTATAGACAAAAAATAAAATCCTGCAACGCCACAGAGTGTTGCAGGATTTTTTTTGAGGCTTTAGTGGCTCTAAGGACTTTAAGGGGCTCACTATCTTTTTAGTGTGGGCAAGCATAAAAGGTTCATTGGCAAAAAAAACGAGGGGAACCGTGCGAAGCACGGGAAAGCGCAGCGATATGTACCCCCGGCTAACCGGGAAATTTTATTATGGTTTTTGAGCTATAAAAAGCAGATTTTTTATTCATAAATTTTCAAAAGCTCAAAGTTAATCATTGTCAGCGATTTATAGTGATTTTACCAACTATATTGACCATTAAGCCATGTTTTATGATGCACATATAATGAATATGAGAGAAAAAGTAATGATTATGTGCTAATTTTTCGCGTCTTTTCAGACGCATGGAGGAGGTAGTTTGCTAACCGGGGGTATCGCTTCGCTCTACCCTCGGTTATTATAGTCGCTATGCTTTCCCGTGCTTCGCACGGGCTAACCACCTCCCGGCTTTGCCGTACTCCTCTGACCCGGGGGTATCGCTTCGCTCTACCCTCGGTAATTATAGTCGCTACGCTTTCCCGTGCTTCGCACGGATTCCCACACCTTTTTGCTACATAGCCCTTTAAGGACACAAAAGACGAGTGTGGGAAGGTGGGATTTTATGGGGCGTGAGAAAAATGGGCGTGAGAAAAATAAGAGCGTTCCCGGGTGAGGGAACGCTCTTGGTGCATGTTTTTATAGATTATTATTTCAAGAGAGACTTATTTAACTTCTTCGAAGTCAACGTCGGTAACAGTGTCATCGTTGCCGCCTGCATTGGGGTTGCCACCGGGTTGACCACCAGCGAATGGGTTAGCGCCTGCGCCGGGTTGACCACCTGCTTGTTGTTGAGCATTGATGATGTCTTGTTGGATTTGACCAAACACTGTTTCAATTTCTTTAATCGCTGCGTCGATAGCAGGAATATCTTGTGCTTTGTGAGCGTCTTTAAGTTTAGCTACGGCAGCTTCGATAGGAGCTTTCTTGTCGGCAGGAATCTTGTCGCCGAGTTCGCTGAGTTGCTTTTCGGTTTGGAAAATGATAGCGTCGGCTTGGTTGAGTTTGTCGATGCGTTCTTTTTCTTTAGCGTCGGCAGCAGCGTTGGCTTCAGCTTCTTCTTTCATGCGTTTGATTTCTTCGTCGCTCAAGCCGCTTGAAGCTTCGATGCGAATGCTTTGTTGTTTGCCTGTAGCTTTATCTTTGGCCGAAACGTTGAGGATACCGTTGGCGTCGATTTCGAAAGTAACTTCGATTTGAGGAATACCACGAGGAGCAGGAGCGATGCCGTCGAGGTGGAAGCGACCGAGAGTTTTGTCGTCTTTCGCCATTGGGCGTTCGCCTTGAAGCACGTGGATTTCTACTGAAGGTTGGTTGTCGGCAGCAGTAGAGAATGTTTCGCTCTTACGAGTAGGGATTGTGGTGTTGGCTTCGATGAGCTTAGTCATCACGCCACCGAGAGTTTCGATACCTACTGACAAGGGGACAACGTCGAGAAGAAGCACGTCTTTCACTTCGCCTGAAAGCACACCGCCTTGGATTGCAGCACCCACGGCTACCACTTCGTCGGGGTTAACACCTTTAGAAGGAGCTTTGCCGAAGAAACGTTCAACGATTTGTTGGATTGCAGGGATACGAGTAGAACCACCCACAAGGATCACTTCATCGATGTCGCTTGCGCTAAGACCTGCATCGCGTAGTGCTTGTTCACAAGGCTTGATAGTTGCTTGAATGAGGCTGTCGGCGAGTTGTTCGAATTTAGCACGAGAGAGAGTTTTTACCAAGTGTTTGGGTATGCCGTTAACAGGCATGATGTAAGGGAGGTTGATCTCGGTAGAAGTAGTGCTTGAAAGCTCGATTTTAGCTTTTTCGGCAGCTTCTTTGAGGCGTTGAAGAGCCATAGGATCTTGACGGAGGTCAACACCTTCTTCGTTAAGGAATTCTTGAGCCAACCAGTCGATAATCACGTGGTCGAAGTCGTCACCACCGAGGTGAGTGTCACCATTGGTAGATTTCACTTCAAATACGCCGTCGCCGAGTTCGAGGATAGAGATATCGAATGTACCACCACCAAGGTCGAATACTGCGATTTTTTGGTCTTTGTCGATTTTGTCAAGACCATAAGCGAGAGCTGCTGCAGTGGGTTCGTTTACGATACGTTTCACTGTGAGGCCTGCGATTTCGCCGGCTTCTTTAGTTGCTTGACGTTGAGAGTCGTTGAAGTAAGCAGGAACGGTGATAACCGCTTCAGTTACTGATTGACCGAGGTAGTCTTCGGCAGTTTTCTTCATTTTTTGAAGAATCATAGCCGAGATTTCTTGTGGAGTGTATTCGCGACCGTCGATGTCGACGCGAGGAGTATTGTTGTCGCCACGCGCCACTTTATAAGGAATGCGGTCGATTTCTTTTGCTACGTTGTCGTAAGATTCGCCCATGAAACGCTTGATAGAGTAGATAGTGCGTTTTGGGTTTGTGATAGCTTGACGTTTAGCAGGGTCGCCTACTTTGCGTTCGCCACCGTCAACAAATGCTACTACCGAAGGGGTAGTGTTGCGACCTTCGCTGTTAGGGATAACAACAGGGTCGTTACCTTCGAGAACTGCTACACATGAGTTGGTAGTACCTAAGTCAATACCGATAATTTTTCCCATAGTTTTCTGAGTTTTTTATTGTTTTTGTTATTAATTTCTTGTTTTGTGTTGTGATGCCGTCACGAGGGCAGCATCGTCGACTCCCAAATAAAACAAATCTTGTGCCAAAAAGGTTTATTCGCGCGTAATATGTTAATAATTAGCGTGTAATGTTATGGTTGTTTATTTTGTGGTATATGACAAGACGACTGACAAAGCGACTGACAGGGTGACAAAAGGAGTTGAGAGTTTTAGTACGGAACTCCTTTAATGCGGAATGCGGAATGTTTAATTATGAATTGTGCATTAACTTTTCCTTTTTCTTTTCCTTTAGCGTTGTTGGACAATTGTTTTTTATTAACTTTGTGGCATATATTAAAAATTGTGTTATGTTATTTAATTCATTGGCATTTTTGCTATTTTTCCCAATAGTGGTGTTGCTATATTGGATATTACCTCATAGGTATAGGAATCTGATGCTATTGGTTGCGAGTTACTATTTTTATATGAATTGGGAGCCTATTTATGCATTGTTGATTTTAGGATCCACGGTTGTCACTTATTTATGTTCATTGGGAATAGATAAAACTCAAGGAAAATCTAGGAAAACCTATATATATATAGGTTTAGGATTGAATTTAGGAGTGTTGTTTTTATACAAATATCTAAATTTTGCAACTGCAAGTGTATATGGATTTTTAGATTGGTGTGGGTTAAGAATGGAGGTGCCTCATTTTGATTTATTGCTACCGGTGGGAATCTCATTCTATACATTCCAAGCATTAGGATACATGATTGACGTGTATCGTAAAGATATTCCTGTAGAACGGTCGTTTTGGAAATATGCATTATTTGTGTCATTTTTTCCGCAATTAGTAGCCGGACCTATTGAACGTGCAAAGAATCTCTTGCCTCAATTTAATCCGGATCATAAGTTTAATGGCGATTGGTTGATAGAGGGACTTAAACTTATGATATGGGGCTATTTTATGAAATTGTGTATAGCAGAGAATGTAGCACCATATGTAGATGCTGTGTATAATAATGCGATGATGCATAATGGCACTAGCATGATATTGGCAACATTCTTCTTTACGTTCCAAATATTTTGTGACTTTGGTGGTTATTCATTAATTGCAATTGGAACTGCCAAATGCATGGGCTTTACATTGATGATGAATTTTAATCGTCCCTATTTGTCAACTTCAATAAAGGAGTTTTGGCGAAGATGGCACATTTCGTTGTCAACATGGTTTTCTGATTATGTATATATCCCATTGGGAGGAAGCCGTTGTACGTTAATAAAGCATTTGCGAAACTTGCTAATTACATTTTTGATTAGTGGTTTGTGGCATGGCGCCGATTGGACATTTGTGGCATGGGGAGGCCTATATGGAGTGATATTGTGTTTTGAAGTATTGAAGAAAAAGTATATCCCCATCAAATTTAGTGGCAAAATCATGACAGTGGGTAAAGTGCTATTTACCTTTGCATTGGCAATGCTTGGCTGGGTTTTCTTTAGAGCCAACTCTATGAGTGATGCAATTCATATTCTACAATCAATGTTTACCGATATCGGAGGGTTGTATAATGGAGAAGGAATGCCACAGATATTGATGTGCTTGTGTTTGATTGCGTTGTTGATGTTTAAAGAGATAAAAGATGAATTGAAATGGTCAATCCATTTTATGCATAGTAAATCACAAGTGGTGAGTGTGGTTTCCACAGCCATGATGATAGTGCTAATATTATTGTGTGCCGAGTTTGAGAGTGGCCAATTTATCTATTTCCAATTCTAAGGTTATGAAAAAGGTAATAAAATTCGTATTAATTATAGTTGCAATAGTTGTCGTCATTGATTTATTAGTGGGGCAAATAGGTGGTTATATGGTGGATAACCACAAAATGGCAGGAGATTATAAATCGGTTGAATATGTGATGACTCAATGCGATGAAGATGTATTGATATTGGGGTCATCGGTTGCATTAAACGGACTTGTTCCGGCGGTTATAACCGATAGTACCGGATTATCGTGCTATAATGGAGCTGCTAATGGTCAAGTGTTGCCATTTTTTGAGACAATGCTAGAGTGTGTGTTTCAAAGATATGCCCCTAAAACGATAATTTTTGGATTCCGCCCAAATGAAACAACAACAACCGGAATAGGGGAACGATATAATCTATTGGTTCCATATTATGGCAAAGGATATGAAACACTTGATAGATATTTGGAATCGTCGTCGGTAGAGGAAAAATATTTATTGAAGTCAAATTTATATAGATACAACAATATTTGGTGGCGAATTTTATTATATCAATTTGTGACACCAAATGAGCAGGGGGAACAGGGATTTGTTGCAAAGGGAATGCCTCGATACTATCCACGACTAAATTCAGAAAATAAGGATTATGAGTCTACGCCTGAGCGTTTGGCGCAATTTTCAAAGATTGTAGAAATGAGTAAAGCAAAGGGGGTAAATTTAGTAGTGGTGTTTTTGCCTAAATACCTCAAACTATATAATAACGGAAATCTATCGTCGATAAGAGATATTGTTGACATATGTAAAAAGAATGATGTAAAATATTATATTGATGTTCAAAAAGAGGAATATTTAAATGACTCAACAATGTTTTATGATGAGACTCATTTAAACAAAGAGGGAGCATATAAATATACCGGAGATTTGGTGAACAGAATGAAAAAAGATAGCATATTTTGAGGATGAAAAAAGTTGTAAAAATATTGATGTTGTTGAGTGTTATGGTGGTGACATCGTGTAGTACCAATGAGGATGTACACCTTGTTTTTATCGGAGACTCAGTAGTGGCACGATGGGACTTGGAGGTGTCGTTCCCGTCATATGTTGTAGAAAATAAAGGAGTGTCGGGCAGCGGTATCGCAAATGTTGCAAATTATGCACATAAATGTGGAAAAAAAAATATTGTGGTTATTGTAGGAACAAATGATTTGGGAAGAATCACAGATGAGACAATGGCAGAATATGCACAAAGTTATATGCGACAAATAGTGGCAACTGATGCAGAAAATATTTATTTGTTTTCAATATTGCCTAGAATGTTTGAAGGGGATTCAGTCACGATAAATCAAAGAATAGAGCGATTAAATGCGTTGATAAAGGCTGAGTCGGAGAATTATGGTAATGTGATTTATATAGATGCGTATTCATATTTTAAAAGAAATGAGAGTATAGATAGTCAATACTCATATGATGGATTGCATTTGAGCCCATATGGATATGAGATTTTAAGCGAATTATTAATTTCAAATTTGAGATGAAAAAGATTTTGTTATTTACACTACTTGTGTTGGTAGGTGTTTCATGTTATGCTCAATGGAGTATTGGGTTGAGGGATAATAATTATGTCAATGTGGCATATGAATTAAACAAAAAATGGGAGTTTAAACTTGAACATAGTGTATTTGCCGAAAAAATTCCATATCAATATATAAGGGTGAATGCCGGATATAAGCAACAAGTGAGCAAATTTGAATTTTTAGGATTCGTATATGGGGGAACTATATATAATGGCGATTTTTACAATGCAGGGGCTAAAATAGGAGCAGAATATACCCCGATTAATCGTTTTAAGATTAATGCAGCAATAAATCCTCACTACGATTCAGGTTACGATTATTCAACATGTTATCAAGGTGGGGTGTGGTTTAATGCGTATAAGGCGCTTTCAATAGTGGCAAGTGTGTCAAATATCCCAGAATATAGAAAGGCGGAAGATAGAGTGTATTTAGGTCTGTCTTTTGAAGTTGGACCATTGTGGGTGAGTCCAAGGGTCTCAATTCCTATTGAAGATTCTTCAATCAAAAGTATGAGGCTGTTGACATCGGTAAAATATGAATTTTAAAAGGATAGTAGATGTTTTGAGTCTTGCTGAGGCATGATTGTCGAGAGTTGTTATAGTATGGAGCGAGTAGTCACGATGTGATTGCTCGTTTTTTGTGGTTATTGTGAAGATTAAGTTTAATTAACTGAATAGTTTTTGCAATTTGTTGAAAATGAGTTAACTTGCACTATTTAAAAAATAAGGAATGAGTAAATTAAGATATTTTGCAATAGTAATGTTGTTATGTGCATTGCAAGTTAATGCAATGACGGTTAAGCGAGTGTCGCAAGGTAGTTTTAATGCGGCTGTGGAAAAAGGACAGACGATGTATATAATTGATGGTGATTGCTCGCTTTCGGGTGATGTGACACTTGCGGCAGGTTCCATATTGAAATTTGAGGGAGGTACGCTTGTGGGCTCCGGAACAATAAAAGGCTCACGTTTGATGATTGATGCACCGAAGTATCAGATATTTGGCGAAAAAGTAAACTTTGACAAAGGTGCTATTGCCAATGGCGAGGTGTCGGCACATTGGTGGGGTGCAAAAGGAGATGGTGCTGCTTATGATTGTGGAGCGATAAACCGGTCATTGCAAAATGCCGGCACATCGTGGGTGGTGCTTGACAATCTACGATATTTGACCAATGAAACAATTGTGTTGGGAGAAAATCAAAAGTTGCGTTGCGATGGCATTATTTCATATCGAGGCGAAGGGGCAGCGATAGAATTGAAAGAGAAATTTATTGAGGTTGATATTTGTGAGTTACGTCATAATGCAGGGTCGGGGTATAATCAAGCTGCAAAATTCAAAGGCAAAGGAGTATTGCTTTCGGGGAATGTATATAATGCAAATATAAATATTGATAAAGTGCTGTATTTTGATAGAGCATTTGATTTGTCACCACAATTGGGTAAAGAATGGTATTGTGGAATTCAGTATTGTAAAATCTCATGGCAGTATGTTATAGGTGAGTATGGAATTTATATAGATATGCCATCGGGCGCAAAAAATGCCAAGAAAGGAGATCGTATATGGGTGAATGAAAACCAATTTAACGGCGGACGATTGTTGTGTCGATATGGAATTTATTCTACTCCTGTTGATGATAAATATAAAAAGACGATAGGTGTGATAAATGGCAATGTATTTAATAGTATCGGTTTTGAAGGAGAAGGGAATATTAAATGTAAGGCTATTACTTTATATAATGCATGGCATAATAATTTTAATGATATAAGATTGAGTGAAGGATATGTGCCAATTGGTCAACCATGGATTGATCTCACACAATGTGGATATTTGAATTTTAGCTTTAAAAGCCAAATCCCATATTCATCGGTAAAGGCAACAAGGTGTAATCATATTGAGATGCATGCTAATTTTACCGATAATGGATTGGGATATTTTGCGGGATATGACCGTCTCTATATCTTGAATGAGAATGGCGCATATAATCCGTTGAATAATGCATTGGATAAGAATAGTGAAAATGTGAAGTTATTGACACGAAGCACAGTTGGCGCGGCTGAGATAAAACAAATCTATGTGGGGGCTTCAAAGGCTGCTCCGCGTGGTGGAGTGGTACAAAAAATGAATTTCAATGATTTGTTTTTTGCGAATGTAGGCGACCAAAAGGTGTTGAGTGATAAGGCTTTTATCACGGTAAATGATAACTCAACTTTGAATATTGCAACCGAACATAGTTTGGGGGGAGCAAATTTGGATTTCGCATTAGTGTGCAAGATTTCGGCCGGCTCCAAGATAGTGATAACAAATGCAGAAGGAAAGAAGATGACATTGACTGAGAGTGGCGTGTATCATGTGCGTCCGATTGGAAAGGCCTTTGAACTATATATGGTGAAAGATTCAGGAAATAATGTATTTCAGTTTAAGTAAGACTCGAAGAATTTGATATGGAAAAAGTGAAGCGATTGGATTATGTAGATGTGTGTAAGTGGTTGGGTATCTCGTTGGTGATATTTGGTCATATAAAGATGCCCAATGAGGTGCTACAATGGATTTATGCATTTCATATGCCGTTGTTTTTTGTGCTATCGGGTTATACCTATCGGGCTCAAAAGATTGATAAGGATTTTTTGATGAAGAAAATCAAGACTATTTATGTGCCGTTTTTGCTGTTTGCACTGATATTTTGCAGTGGGGAGATGAGTAGTTGGGCTTATATTGCGTATGGAAGCCGTAATGCGTTGGAAATGGCCGGCACTTATACTGTGTTGTGGTTTTTACCATGCTTCTTTGCGGCGGTGTTGGTGTTTTCGTTGTTGATGAATATTGGCAACCGGTCGAAGCATAAAGCGTGGATTTTGATAGCCGGAGTGACGGTGATGCTTGTCGGCGCCAAAGCATGTGAAATGCTGAAAGACGGTCAACCGATGATAGCAAAATATGGCTATCCGTTGAATTTTGATATGGCATTGGTGGGAGCTGTGTTTATGGTTGCCGGCTATTGTTTTCGTCGGATGATAGATTCTTTTAAAGGTTCAGATGCACTTATGGACCGCATTACCAATGATTTAGTATACACCTGTGCCTACTCTACTAAAAAACAAATTTTGTTGATAGTGACAGTCGTAGTGTTGTTTGTGGTGACAGGTTTTACCGCATATATGAATTTGCCCGAGTCGTTAAATCCGGCATGTGCCCATGTGGAAATGTCGGTTGGCGCATTCGGAAATTGGGGGCTTTTTTTTGCTAATGCGTTGTTGATGTCGATGGCGTTGATAGGGTTGTCGATGCTGGTAGATAAATGGGTTAATAAGAAAAAATTATTGTTGTTTATCGGTCAGAACTCATTGACGATTCTATGTGTGCATGGTACTATATTGTTGGCGGCATCAAAAGTGTTGCCCAAGGTGGGTTTAACCGGCGTCGATGATATGTCGTTGATGATTCAAGGGATAGTGTCGTATGTAATTGTAATTGCCGCATCGATACCGGTAATTTTGCTAATCAAACGCTTTGTGCCTAACCTTGTGGGGAAATAGAGATTTGGAATTGTAAAAATCAAATGGGAGATACGCCAATGAAGTGCCCACCCAAAAGTTTTTTGTCTAACTTTTAGGGGGCACTTCGGGTTGATATTCAAATAAATTTGTTATATTTGCAACATAAATGCATGGGAAAGGGTGGATTGTACCTTTTTCTCATGTGTGATTGTGTGATAACTAATTATAAACCAATTTAATAAATTATTTTATTATGAATATTTCTCATATTGAACACGTGGGTATTGCAGTTCCCAGCTTGGACGAAGCAATTCCTTTCTACGAAAAAATCTTAGGTCTAAAATGTTTCGCTATCGAAGAGGTGGCTGATCAAAAAGTGCGTACAGCATTTTTCCAAGTAGGTCAAACTAAAATCGAACTCCTTGAAGGCACAAGCGAAGACAGTGCAATTTCAAAATACATCGCAAAGAATGGCGGTCGTGGCGGTATCCAACACATCGCATTTGCAATGGAAGACGGCGTGGCAAACGCATTGGCCGAAGCTGAAGAAAAAGGTTGCGCTCTTATCGACAAAGCTCCCCGCAAAGGTGCTGAAGGTCTTAACATCGCATTCCTTCACCCAAAATCAACTTGTGGCGCATTGATCGAACTTTGCGAAGATCCAAATAAGTAATCAATTTCAATCAAAATAATAGTAATGAGTAATCAACTTGCTAAAGTACAAGAGCTTATCGCATTGCGCAATGAGGCTCGTTTGGGTGGTGGTGAAAAGGCTATCCAAAAACAACACGAAAGAGGCAAATATACAGCACGCGAACGTATCGCACAATTGCTTGATGAAGGCTCTTTCGAAGAATTAGATATGTTTGTAAAACATCGTTGTACCAACTTCGGCCAAGAAAAGAAAAGCTTCCTTGGCGACGGTGTTGTAACCGGTTATGGTACAATCGACGGCCGCCTTGTTTATGTGTTTGCACAAGACTTCACCGTGTTTGGTGGTTCATTGTCAGAAACAATGGCGTTGAAGATTTGCAAAGTGATGGATATGGCAATGAAGATGGGTGCTCCAGTTATCGGTCTTAATGACTCGGGTGGTGCTCGTATTCAAGAAGGTATCAACGCTCTTGCAGGTTATGCCGAAATTTTCCAACGCAATATTATGGCATCGGGTGTGATACCTCAAATCTCAGGTATCCTCGGTCCATGTGCCGGTGGTGCGGTATATTCTCCAGCGTTGACCGACTTTACTATCATGACTAAGGGTATTTCATATATGTTCCTAACCGGACCTAAAGTAGTAAAAACAGTTACCGGTGAAGATGTGACTCAAGATGCGCTCGGTGGTGCAGAAGTTCACTCATCAAAGAGTGGTGTAGCTCATTTTGCTGCTGAAGATGGAAAGTCGGATCGTAGCCATGTCGTTCTGTGAGCCAAGGAG
>JAZNGZ010000012.1:0-16624 GCA_045576735.1 Muribaculaceae bacterium | reverse complement strand
ATTTGCTCTTGTCAATCCTCTTTCTCGAAGCACATCGGGTTATGAATTGCAGATGATTACCACTGTTAATAAGGATTATAAGACATTAGTAATGGATGGAATCATCGAAACACCAACTACCGGTGTTGAGAATGTGGGTGTAGGTAATGGTGCATTGCGCTTGTTCCCCAACCCTGCTAATAGTGTTGTGACTCTTCAAGCTCCTATAACTATCACCGATGTGAAGATATTCACCGTTGATGGTCAGTTGATGAAAGAATTTGATGCCGACGACACTCAAGTGAAAATCAATGTGAGCGACCTCCCAACCGGTGTTTACATCGTTCACGCTGCCGGCTCAACAACTCGATTGATTAAACGATAAATTAGTTTCATAAATATTTTGGTCTTTTTAAATTAGGGGCATTGCCGATAATGGCAATGCCCCTAATGATTTTTCATCATTAAGAGTGTGCAAGGGGGAATTGGTCGTTAGGAGTGAATAATTAGTAGTAGTTAGTAGATGATATTATTATGTGTCAGCAGTTTTTCACTTGCAATTATGCATTATGAATTTTAAATTACGAATTGATTAGATAGGAGGCGCCTCGGCAATGCAAATTTAAGTAAACTTAATTTGCAATTGCGCTCTTTCTTTGCTATCGTTGGCTGACGCCTTAGATAGGAGGCGCCTCGGCAATGCAAATTTAAGTAAACTTAATTTGCAATTGCGCTCGGCTTGCACTATCTTTGCACATTAGAAATAAAAACACAAACATTATGGATATTTTTGACAAGATTGGAGCCGACATTAAAGCTGCTATGTTGGCACGCGACAAAGTGAGACTCGAAGCACTTCGTGGCATAAAAAAAGAATTTCTTGAAGCAAAAACAGCTAAAGGCGGTGACGGCACACTCAGTGACGACGCTGCTATGAAAGTATTGGTTAAGATGGTGAAACAACGCAAAGAAAGCGCGCGCATCTACCAAGAACAAAACCGCCCCGAACTCGCTGAAGGTGAACTTGCCGAGGCTGCTGTGATTGAAGAATATCTACCCAAACAATTGAGCGAAGAGGAACTCATTGCCGAATTGAAGAAAATCATTGAACAAGTTGGCGCCACTTCTGCCAAAGAAATGGGGAAAGTGATGGGTGTAGCTAGCAAGGCACTTGCCGGTCGTGCCGATGGTCGTATGATTTCGGCTAAAGTGAAAGAACTTCTTGCTTAAGATTTTTATATTGACAAATAAAATATAATAGATATGCTTACTATTGCTCAGATTAAAGAAAATCCTCAATATATCATTGAACGCCTTGGAGTGAAAGGCTTTGATGGAAATGAAGCTATTAATAAGGTGCTTGAACTTGATGACAACCGCCGTCAACTCCAACTTAACAACGACAACAAAGCTGCCGAACTCAATAAATATGCCTCTACCATCGGTAAATTGATGAAAGAGGGCAAAAAGGACGAAGCTCAAGAAGCTAAAAATGCAGTTGCTGCACTTAAGGAGTCTCAAAAAGCCATTGCCGAACAACTTTCAGGTGTGGAAGAAGAAATCAAGAACATCCTTCTTTCTATCCCCAACATCCCATGCGAAATGGTTCCCGAAGGTCGCACTGCCGAGGATAATGTGGTAGAAAAAGAAGGTGGAGTGATGCCTGCTCTTGGCGATGACGCTCTACCCCATTGGGACCTTGCAAAGAAATACAACCTCATCGACTTTGACTTAGGGGTAAAAATCACTGGTGCAGGTTTCCCTGTTTACATTGGCAAAGGTGCTCGCTTGCAACGTGCCCTTATCCAGTTCTTCCTCGACCAAGCAGGCGAATCGGGTTACGTTGAAGTACAACCTCCTTATGTGGTAAACGAAGCTTCGGGTTATGGCACAGGACAACTCCCCGATAAAGAAGGTCAAATGTATCATTGTCAACTCGACAATCTATATCTTATCCCCACTGCCGAAGTACCTGTTACCAACATCTATCGCGATGTAATTCTCACCGACGACAAATTGCCGGTTAAGAATTGTGCTTACTCGGCTTGTTTCCGTCGCGAAGCAGGTAGCTATGGCAAAGATGTTCGCGGATTGAACCGTCTACACCAATTTGACAAAGTGGAAATTGTGCGCATCGAGAAGCCCGAAAACTCTTATGCCGCTCTCGAGGATATGAAAGACCATGTACAAGGTTTGCTCGACAAACTCGGATTGCCTTGGCACATCCTTCGTCTCTGCGGTGGTGATATGAGCTTCACTTCGGCTATCACTTTCGACTTTGAGGTGTATTCAGCTGCTCAAAAACGTTGGCTCGAAGTATCTTCAGTTTCTAACTTTGAAACATACCAAGCCAACCGTTTGAAATGCCGTTATCGCGGTGAGGACAAAAAGACCCGCTTGTGTCACACCCTCAACGGCTCAGCTCTTGCATTGCCTCGCATCATGGCTGCTTTGCTCGAAAATAATCAAACACCCGAAGGTATCGTAGTGCCTGAGTGCTTGCGCCGTTACACCGGTTTCGACATCATCAACTAATAAATTTTTCATAACAAACACAAGAAGGAGAGTCAAGCGCGACTCTCCTTCTTGTGTTTCAGATGCTTTATAGGTTTCTTTTATCAATTAGGACGCACTTTGCATAGCACATATATCGCACACACTACAAGAAGAAGTATATGCACCACTCTAATTACTACTTTAAATGAAGGATATATCGATGCGACATACCACCCTCCTATCATCCCACAAATAAATATGAAAAAGAATAAAAATTTTTTATTGCCCGACATAGTGTAGATTATTATATGGTGAATTTCCGGTATCCAATTTTTATGAATAAGGATAATTCTCCAAAAGGTTAATATAATGCGTTAATTCCACACAAAGATAATGCAAATATTTTATATACCAAAGTATTTGAACATTTTTTTGCAACCAAAACAAAAACTCTCGCACTCTAACCCTCTCATTTCGTCATAAAAACCACACATTTCAACACAAAACTTCACTATGCTTACATATAAATATTAATATCCCATTAACTTTGTATCAGAAAACTAAAAGAAATCTCAAAAGTGGAATTTAAGAAATTCCCTTTAACAATAAGATATAATAATCGTTTTTATAGTTTTAGTTTGATTTGAAGAGGGACGCAAACCATTTAGTTAGCGCCCCTCTATCTTTTTATAAAAACAATATTATTCCCTTAATTATTTACCATAGGCCAAAATATGAGGTGTGTTTTGTCGGCATCAGTAACTTTTAGAGTGACTTGAGCACTCTCCACCACAGGAATATTATGGCTCACATGTCCAATAGGAATATTAAACGCCACAGGATAATGATATGGCTTCACCATATCATAAATCATAGTTTCCATATCCTTGTAGTTACTATCGGCACTATATTCGGTAAATTGCCCAACTACCAATCCACGCAATCGAGGCAACACACCGCTCAAACGCAATTGATACATAATGCGTTCAATCTTGTAAATAGGCTCCGACACATCTTCGATGAATAAAATAGTATCATCTTCAATAATATCATAAGGAGTATTTATCAACTCGGCAATAACTGCCACATTGCCCCCTATTATCTTCCCTGAGCATTGACCTAATCGATTATACTTATGTCCTTCGAAGGTATAAGATTGGGATTGTCCTCGCAAAATTTCAAATAATGCTTTATTGTCAACATCATCGGCTCCTTTGCGAATGTGGCTCGTCATCGATGCATGAATACTTGCAATCCCCTTGGTCGACATCAACGCATGCAATGCTGAAATATCGCTATAACCAATAACCCATTTAGGATCTTTTTCTATTGGTAGTTTATTGAGCGAATCCATCAAATGCACCACCCCATAACCTCCACGTGAACAAAGTATGGCTCTCACTTGGGGGTCAAGAAAAGCTTCTTCCAAATCGGCCAAACGGTCTTCGGGTTTTCCACTATAATTTCCCCATTTCCCAAGAGTGTGGGGCATCACTTTCACCTTCCATCCTTGCTCTTCAAGCACAGGTGTGGCATATTTCACATGGTCGGGATTGATAATCCCCGCAGGCGACAAAATTGCAATCGTATCACCCTCTTGCAACGGTTTTGGAAATACTATTTTTTTACTCATAATTATATTGTTTTATTTTATTCTATTATATTTCTAACTCACTGTTACATCTATTCCCTCGTTTCTCATTTGAGTTGCTATCGCTTCCAATTCATCTCGCAACACCTTCTCAAGGCGTTGCTCGGGCGTTTTGCGGTCAATAGAGTAAATCATCACTTGCCGTGGTGAAATGCGACGATAAGCCTCAATTAGCGCCTCTATCTCCTCGGGCGTTGTGTTGTCAATCTTCTTTCCATCATGCTCTCCGCGCAAAAACATCGTTTGCACCACGCATTGACCACTAAATTGAGCTATTTGCTCTATCACACCCTCACTTGTAAACGATGGCGATGCCGGTTGGTCAATCAATCGCATGGTTGATGTTATTGCCGAGTCGAGTTTAAGAATATTATTATCTACCTTACGAAGTGCAGCTACAACCGGTTCGTCACCTAAACGAGTGGAATTACACAACACACTTATTTTCACCTGTGGGAAATATTTATCGCGCAAGGCAATTGTATCATCAATAATTTCGGCAAACTGAGGGTGCAACGTAGGCTCCCCATTACCCGAAAAAGTAATTACATCGAGAGGTTCGCCTGCCTCAATCATCGACTTCAACTTCATTTCAAGCTCTCGGCTCACATCTTCTCGCCGTGGCAGCCCTGTTGTGCCGGCACCTTGCGAATTATATCCCGCTTCGCAATAAACGCAATCAAACGAGCATACCTTCCCATCATTAGGCGAAAGATTTACTCCCAATGACGCCCCCAATCGGCGGCTATGAATAGGTCCAAATATCGTTGAATGAAATAATATCGTTACCATTATCCTATCAATAAAAATTCCTCTATATTATCAGGAGTTATAACACTGAACGAGCTATCGGGATATGCTTTAAAAAAAGCCTCAGGACGTTTTGCATTTGCCTTTGGATTCCACTTAAACTCATATGTGTTAATAACGCCATTTTCTTCTTCTATATAATCTATCTCTTTTTGTTGCATAGTGCGCCAAAACCATGTTGTCCCGAAGAATTCTCTTAACGAATTCATCTTCATTCTCTCCGATATAACAAAATTCTCCCACAACATTACGGCTTCCTCATTCATTCTTTGCTCCCAAAATGAGAAATTTCCTATAACCGCATTTCTTATACCATTATCCCAAAAATATATTTTGCGACTGGTTTTCAACTCATTACGCAGATTTCGAGAGAAAGAGTTTAATCTAAAGATTATGAAACTTTTTTCTAATATATCAATATAACGTTCTACTGTTTTAGAGTCAAGTCCTATGTGTCGACCTAGCTCATTATACGACACTTGCGACCCCACTTGATAGGCCAATGCTTGCAACAATCGTTGCAATTTGTCGGGCTTTCCTACTGAATCTAACGACAGAATATCTTTATACAACACACTGTCACACAACTCTTTCAAAATCACCTTTTCATTTCCGGGATTAGTCACCACCTCGGGATAATACCCAAATACCAATCGATGCGGCAACATTCGTTTCTCCTCAATAAAGCCTATATGGTCAACCATTTCTGAAAACATCATTGGATACATTTGTATCTGACGTTTACGTCCTGCCAACGATTCATTTACTTTTTTTGCCAAATCAAATGATGAACTGCCTATAGCTATAACTTGTACCCCCGAAATCTGGTCGGTTATCAATTTCAGTTTCAACCCTATGTCGGTAATTCGTTGGGCTTCATCTATAATCACTAAATTATTTTGCCCTATGATAGCCTTTAATCGTGTTGATGTTATATTTTCAAAAAGACCTCTCACATCGGTTTCATCTCCATTTAACCACAACACATTTTTTTGCCCGTCAAACATTTGTGACAACAATGTAGACTTTCCCACCTGGCGGGCGCCCATAATAATTATTGCCTTATTTGTTCCCAATTGGGCTTCTATTAAGTTTTTTATTTTGCGGTCAATCATTTTAAACAATTTATACTGCAAATTAAATAACTTTTTTCGTAAAATCCAAAAATCTTATAATATTTAGGGATTTCATTCCGAATTTCTTATAATATTTGAGGATTTTATTCCGAATTTCTTAAAATCTATTACAAATTATGAATTAAGCATTATACATTAAATACATCACTCTTCCTTGAGTTGTTCAAACATCCAATCCCATAGTGCATTGGTGTGCTCGGCATATAACCAGTGACCATTGTTTTCACCTATAAGGAGCGTTTTAGGCGCTGTTATCACATTGTAGGTTGAGCGAGTGGTTGTGGGTGCACAAGTCAAATCGTTATAGCCCAAAAAGTAGTGAATAGGAGCCGATAGATTACGCGCAAAATTAGTCACATCATAATAACGCGCTGTCGAAAGTTTTTCGGGAGTGCAATTATCTTTACTCTTAAACACATGAGGCCAACCGCCGGCGCGGCCATGGGTATAACCCTCAAGGTCACATAATGCAGGGAAATATGCCACAGTGGCATTGATGCGACTATCGAGTGCCGATGTCACAATCGACAATGCTCCTCCCTGACTTCCGCCAAAGGTGCCGAGTTTACCATTAAACTGAGGCAATGAAGCAAGAAAATCAATGCCGCGCACACAGCCTATATAAACTCGTTTATAATAATATGAATAACGATTATCGATGTTATATGTAGGATATGAGGCAAGCGCGCCACTATTAAGGTCGCTATAAATTGTGCTACCGGTGAGGTTTACAGGAATACCATGAATACCAAATTCAAGAATTATGGCACCACGAGCCGCATGACCTATATCGCCCGACTTCTCTCCTACTCCCGCTCCCGGGAAGCGAAGAATTGCAGGATATTTACCCTCGGCCTTGGGCATTGTCAACATACCATACATACGAGTGTTATTGATGTTGCGATAAGAGATGTGATACACATTCACCTTGTCGGTGCATCGCTCGGGAATAAGCGTCATTGTGGGCTGCAGGTCAATCTTGCGAGCCGCTTCAAGTTGCGCGTCCCAAAATGCCTTGAAATCGTCGGGCAATGTTACGGTAGGTTGCAATTTTTCGGTATCGTAACCAACAGTAGATATTGCCGAATATTTTTTACCGTCTTTTTCCACAACGGCCTTCACTCGCAAGTAACCGGGCTTTTTCATTGTGCCAAGGGTGATTTCCCCCTCATTTCCTTTGAGAGTTATTGACTTTGTGATGTGTGGTGTCATCAAATCTTCGCTCACCTCATAATTTACAACTACATCATTAAGAGCCATACCACAATCGGTAACCATCACTTTTACCTTGGCTTGCTCTCCCACGCTATAAAGCGCATCGCTATGATTTGGAACCAAATGCAACTGCACCTTTGTGGCACGAGGTTGTGCCATCACACTCACCCCCATGATAATAATCATGGCAAAAGATAGAAAAAACTGTTTCATATAGGTTGTATTTTTTATGTTATTCTGATTATGTAATTTTTCCAACTCCAAAAGTAATAAAAAATACTCAATAAACAAGCGAGCAACCCGCTATGGATTGCTCGCTCACTATAAAATTAAAAGTATTTTCAATTATGAATTACTTAATGTAAACCTTAGTAGTTTTCTTTCCTTGAACCTTGATATAAGTACCCGTTGTTGGGTTTTCTACTTTCACACCTTGGAGGTTGTAGTACTCAACAGGAGCGTTTTCGTCAACATTCACATCTTCAACGCCTGTATATTCAAGGATAGTCATTGTGCAGTTAACGATGTCAACTTGAATGTTGCAGCTACCTTCGGCACATTTCCATGATTGTGTGCCACCTGCCCAATTGTTGGTCATGTTGTAAGCAACATTGGGTTCAACCAATTGGTTGTTTTCAGTTGCACCATAGCGAGTGCCGGCATTTACAGCGTCCCAATCAGCACCAAGAGTGGTTGCGAATTGGAAGTAACCATAACCATTATCTGAATTGTCAATATTGATAGAACCTTCGTAGATGCCATCACCTTTGTGGTCAAATGCAACACCTTCACTTGTTGACCAGCTCAATCCGTTAATATCACCAATTGCATAAATCACTTCGGGATAGTTAACAACACCTTTAAGTGTAATAGTCATATTTTCGAGGTCAACTACTACATCGTATGTTCCGGCTGTAGCGATTGTGATATTATTGCTATATCCTTTCTTCAATGCCACTTCGGCACCAATTTCGATAGGAGTTGACTCAACACCATATACTCCTGCGTTAAATTCGTCCCAAGTACCTTTTGATGTAGAAAGCTTGAATTCGGTATTGGTAAATTCAACTGCTTTTGCAGTGTAAACACCATTTTCACCTGTGATTTCAGTAGGATTTGCTGGATCCCATGCACCATTGTATCCTACCAAATATATAGCTGCAGGATATGCCGGATTAGGAGTTGTTGTTGTTGCAGTCAATGTAGAGAAGTCGGCAGCAACAGTGATAGTCCACACACCAGACCATGGAAGAACGATGTTTCCACCATCTTTGTTTACCGAGAGATTTACAGTAGTACCATTTTTGATTGCAGCATCAGGGGTAAGGTTGCCTTTGTTAAATTCGTCCCAAGTGCCTTTTGTTGTAGAAATCTTGAATTCCGAAGCAGTTTCATCGAGAGTGATAGTGTAGTTTTCACCATTGAATTCAAATTCAGCAGCATTTGCAGGATCCCAATTTCCTCCCACATTTGCACCTGTGATATAAAGAGGTGCTACAACTACCGGTTCTACATGACCATAAAGTGTCAATGTGTTACCATTAAGAGTAACGAGTTGCATGTCGGCATTTTCTCCGGCAATACCACGACCGGCAACAAACATATTAGCAACAGCCGATTCTGATTCTACTGAAAGTGCTTGAGTTGCGTTTGCAAGACCATTTGTAATATCAATTACATTGATAGCACCATTAGTTGAAACAACCATCAATGATTTGCCGGCATATTTGAAGTAACCTGTGTTTGTCACAGTAGCATCAGCAACACCTTCAACTAGAGTTGCGTTGATTGTACAGTCTTTATTATTTGCGCCATCGAGTAGGAATTCAATAGGTTGAGCGATTGAACCATCGAAAATGAAGTTAGCCTCATTCAATGGAGATACTGCAAATTGATATGATGTACCATAAACACTTTCATTATAAGAAGATGGGTTATATAGGTTGTAACTTGCGAAAGTGATACCTAGGCTGGCATCTTTTACAAATTCACCATTTACAGTTGTTATACCAGTCCAACGCAAGTGACCACTCTTTGCAGTGTTGTCAGCAGTTGCTGTGCGTGCTGAGGTAAGCAATGCGGTACCGTTGTCAAGGCTGCCGGTAAATGCCATTGATTCACCTGTCCATCCATGAGAGAAACGAGCAGGTGCCTGGTAACCCCACCATTTTGTAGGTGCTCCTGTAGGAAGACCATTTTCGTCGTTTTCCCACACATATACTTTTGCTTCAGGCTTCTCAGTATTTGCATAAGAAGTGTGTACATAGTTACAAGCCACCAAATATCCGTCGGCTGTTACTGTGAGGTCAGAGAGTGCAAGACCACCTTCGGCTCCTTCAGCAGCCAAACCTTCGGTGCTAACCGATGTAACTGCTTTTGAAGTAGTATTAACTACATATACATAAGGAGCATTTTGTGCGTCAAGAGCAAGAACATAGAGATTTTCTCCTCTCAACTCTGCCGAACGAACTGTTTTGCCTTCCAATTCAGCGATTGCTACTTCTTCTTTTTTACCCAATGTGAGGTCATCGATAGTAGCGTCGGGGAATGCTTCAGCAACAGGGTCGGTATAAAGGGCTGGAACTTCTACAGGCACAACAGGTGCTTCATAACTTACTGCATATTTTGATGCAGCCTTAGTTGTGAAGTCATTATTTGCACGTGGAATTGAGAACCCTTTTACATACTCACTTGTCGCATTTCCAGCATATACATTACCGGCAACGTCCCATGCCAAACTATAAAGATTGCTACCACTGATAGTAAGACGATGAACTTCAGTTAAAGAAACAGTACCATCTTCGGCATATGCGATATCATAGATAGAGAATTGTTTGCCATATGCACTTGGCACTGCAAGGCGAGTTCCATCGGGGCTAACTGCAAGTGCACCACGGCGACGTGGTGTACCTCCAGTACCTTCAAAGTATTTTTGTTCACCATTTGCATTTACATAAACCAAACATGGTTGTGCATCAGAAGGTGTTTCACGAGATTGACAATACCAAATACCTCCACGATTGTCGTATGCAACACTTGCCGAACGGTCATAAGAAATAGTATATTTTTTATCCAATGTACTAACTGCTGTGCCGGCAGGAAGAGTAGTTGATGTTCCAATGGCATGCTCCATTGTGCGATTATTTGAATAAGCAAGCGACAATGAATTTGTTGCACATGATAGAGCAATAATTTTTGTATTTTCGCCTGAACCCTTTACATCAAAACCTTGATTAGGACCCACAAGGAAGTTTCCTGAGTCATCAGTGTAATATTTTGTATCGGTCATTGTTTTACCTGCTACAAGTGATGTGAAATCTCCACCATCTTTAAGATCTTCAACACTTTTTGCCGACAAGATGTAATCGCCTGAGTTGTTGTGACGAGTAACGAAAATGCGACCATCTTCAGCAACTGCTACTCGTGCAAAATCGGCTCCACTTGTTGATGTCCCAAGAGCCCTTGAATGAGTAAGAGTTGAGCCATAGAAACGAGCTTTACCATCTTTATTAAGGATTTGTTCTCCTCCGGCAGTGTACATGTAAAGACCACCACCATCTGACCCATCAGCTTGAGCACTTACATATCCTGATGTCTTTCCATTAGTGTAACCTTCTGCAATAAAGAGAGTCCCAAATGAAGGGCTTTCCATGCTATTGTCAACATCAAGACCCGAAGGATGATAAAAACTTAAATTTTGGAATTCTTGCACAGCTGTTTTTGCCGCACCTGTCACCTTGAGTTCCCATGTATAGGTGTCGGTTTCTTGTCCGGCAAGACTCACTGTTGCGGTGTGGGCACCTTTGGTTTTGCCCTCGAGTGCTTGGGTGATTACGGCATCACCGGCACTGTTTTTTACTATCACTTCAACACCTTCAGCATCGGTGTTAAGCGAATAATTGATGGTAATAATGCTATCGGCCACCTCGCTCGAAAGAGCATAGGCAAACGGATTGGCCGTTCCGGCTGCAGGAGTAACGGCTGTTTGTGCCGACACTACGCCCGAAACTAGCATTGCCATCAAAACAAGTAGTAATTTTTTAAATTTCATAACTTGATTTTAATTTGGTTAAACTTAATTGATTTTAAAATATATTTTATGATGCAAAAGTAGTGCAATTTAATTTATAATCAAAATAATAGAGACCTTTAATAGACCATTGCCCTCATATTATCGTCCTTCGTTGCCGACAACAAAATAATCCACCAATAAACAAAATCAATGTTAAGACATACTGACAACAATCTCGCTAATTCATTTTAACTCACAATCAGGCCAATACTCCATTCTACCAAACCGACAATATATAACCACTGCTTTTTGTAATAAAAATTTAATATTGGTGCCCATTAAAAAACATTTAACTTTATTGTAGTTTTTCAATAATTATCATATCTTTGTGTGGCGAAAATTTTGCTCTATATTGATAATTATTATCACAATTTTATATATAACCAATGGATTATAGTTTATTAGACTTTCTGACGTTGCTTGGAGCCGTAGGTATATTCCTATATGGTATGACTCTTATGAGTGAAGGTCTCCAAAAAGCCGCAGGTAACGGGCTTCGCAACATTCTTGGGGCAATGACCCGCAATCGTTTCACCGGAGCTCTCACCGGTTTTTCAATCACAGCATTAATTCAAAGTTCATCGGCATCAACCGTGATGGTTGTGAGTTTCGTGAGCGCAGGGCTCATGACGTTGGCTCAATCTGTTGCCGTAATTATGGGAGCCAATGTGGGTACTACCGCCACAGCATGGATTATTACCCTCTTTGGGTTTAAAGTGGATATTGGCGCTTTTGCAATACCTATAATTGCATTCTGTATTCCCCTCTTGTTCTCAAGCAATAGTAAAAGAAAATCTATAGGCGAAATAATATTAGGCTTTGCTTTACTATTCATCGGTCTCGACTGGATTGAAGCAAATGTGCCCGATTTGAAATCAAGCCCTGAAATATTCGGATTCCTCACTCATTATGCCGATATGGAGTATGTATCTGTATTATTATTTGTGTTGATTGGTATCATTACAACAATGATTATTCAATCATCATCGGCTGCCATTGCAATCGTGCTCATTATGTGTACCAAAGGATGGATTACCTTCGACTTGGCATGTGCAATGATTCTCGGTAGTAATATCGGTACGACAATCACCCCCATCATCGCATCATTAGGAGCCAATTTAGCCGCCAAGCGCGCCGCTTTGTGTCACTTGATGTTTAATGTTTTAGGTACTATATGGGCATTGGCTTTATTCTATCCATTTACCGACTTGACAGTGTGGGTGACCGAACACCTCGGTCAAGGCAACCCCACCGAATTATATGCTGCTATTAACGGCAGTACCCCTGCCGACCCAACCCAAATCGCGGTTATGGCCGGATGGGCTTCATTTGGTCTTTCAATCTTCCACACTATTTTCAATCTCATCAACCTTTCTGTTATGATATGGATGACTAAGTTTTATGTGACAGTTGTGGAAAAAATCATGCCCAGCAAGCACAAAGGTGATGATGAATTCCAACTCACCTACATCTCAAGTGGTCGTGTTGCTGCTTCGGAATTGAACATGGCTCAAGCCGAGAAAGAGATTGGAGTGTTTGCCGAACGCGTTAGCCGCATGCTTAAGATGGCTCAAGAACTCGTTCATGCCAAAGAAGGTAGCGACGAGTTTAACAAACTCTATTCCCGACTTGAAAAATATGAAGAGATTTCTGACCGCATGGAAATCGAGATTGCCAACTACCTCAACCGTTGTGCCGAAGGCCGACTCTCTAACGAAGGTAAACAACGCATTGCGGCTATGCTCAACATCATCTCTGAAATAGAAAGTATTGCCGACAGTTGCTTTGGCGTAGCCAAAATTCTCGCTCGCAAACAAGAAGGTCACACAACATTTAATGATGAGATATACAAAAACATCGACACCATGTTTAGCTACGTGAACAAGGCAATGAAGAATATGTTGTTACTCCTTTCTGACCTTGAAAATGTGCGCGAAGAAGATATTATAACCTCTTACAACCGTGAACGTGAAATCAACAACATGCGTAATAACCTACGTGTTGCCAACATCGAAAACATCAACAATCGCCACTACGAATACCAAGCAGGTATCTATTATATGGACCTCATTGGCGACCTTGAACGCACAGGCGACTATATTATCAATGTGGTCGACACGGTAAAAGAATGGTTCCGCAAGCAAAAGAAATAGTATCAATTAAATTGCGAGTACAATAATAAGACAAAACGGTTACTATCACCTACGATAGTAACCGTTTTACTTATTTTTGCACTTCCGTTACTAAAATTTGACAACCTAACAACTATTTTTATGCCCAATCGCCCTTTTAGAATTCTTGCTATCGACGATGAGCCTATTATACTCGACCTAATAAAATTCAATCTTGAGAAAGATGGTTATAGAGTCGACACATTCTCTTGTATCAAAGATGCTCTCAAAAACAATCTAAGCATATATAACCTCATCATCACCGACGTGATGATTAACGACATTAGCAATATCGAATTTATATCAAACATTAAACAAAACCCTTCAACTGCACATATCCCGGTTATCATATGCTCAGCAAAAGGAATGGAGAAAGATGTAACAAACAGCCTCAATGCCGGAGCCGATGACTTCATCGCAAAACCATTCTCTACACGCGAGCTATCGGCAAGAGTGAAATCAATGCTCCGCCGACAAAAACGAAAAGCATAACAACATAACCCATTGAACATTTAACTACAAAAACAATCCCAGCAGCTACTTTGTGCAATAACGTGCAAGCACATAAATACCCCCTATGCAACTACTAACTTCTCTCTATCAATTGTTGCAAAACTCTCCTCTTGTTTTTCGAAGAAAAATAGGAGGAGTACCCCGAAGGGGGGAGGTGGTTCCAAAATGCCGGAACGGCATACCCCCCATAAATACCTCTATTTTCCTAGAAAAAGGATAACCATTCAGGCACCCTCTCTCCTAACTCCTATCTCCTACTTCCTAACTCCTACTTAATTTCCCCTAAACGTTTTAATGCTTCAATAGCTTCGGCATCACCTTGCTCAGCAGCTTTGCGATACCAATTCACCGCTTCGGAGTCGCTTTGCGGCACCCCATAGCCATTTTCATAGCACACCCCAAGGTTATATTGCGCAGCGGCGTATCCTTGCTCGGCAGCGTTGAGAAACCATTTCACCGCCTCGGTGTAGCTTTGCGGAACCCCATTCCCAAAGGCATAGCACACCCCAAGGTTATATTGCGCAACGGCATATCCTTGCTCGGCAGATTTGCAAAACCATTTCACCGCCTCGGTGTAGCTTTGTGGCACGCCTTCGCCATTTTTATAGCACACCCCAAGGTTATATTGCGCAGAGGCGTATCCTTGCTCGGCAGCCTTGCGAAACCATTTCATCGCTTCGGTGTAGCTTTGTGGCACACCATCGCCATTGAGATAGCACACCCCAAGGTTATATTGCGCAACGGTGTTTCCTTGCTCGGCGGCTTTTCGGTACCAATTCACCGCTTCGCTGTAGCTTTGTGGCACACCATTGCCATTGTAATAGCACCACCCAAGGTTACATTGCGCCTTAGCATCACCTTGCTCGGCGGATTTTTGGAAGTATTCCACGGCTTTTGAGTAATCGCCAGCGTTATAGTATTCCTCCCCTTTAGCATTTAGCTCCTCAGCGGTTTGAGCTGAGGCTGAGAGACTGAGGAATAATAATGATAGAAATAATAGTGATTTTAGTTTCATATATTTAGGGTTTTAATTAATATTATTAGGGGAATAATATGCAAAGATAGAAATATTTTATGATAATCATTTACTTATCATAGAAAAATGCTTAAAAGCACCTTCTATAAATCACATTGTAAATCTTTTATCAAATATCAATATGAAAAATAGAAAACGCCACACCACTTCAATTCTTTCTGTGAAAAACAAGGGGACAGTAATGGGCTAACGCCTTTATCTACTACTTCCTAACTCCTACTTAATTTCCCCTAAACGTTTTAATGCTTCAATAGCCTCGGCTTGTCCTTGCTCTGCGGCTTTACGAAACCATTTCACCGCCTCGGTATAGCTTTGTGGCACTCCATAGCCATCGTAATAGTACGCCCCAAGGTTATATTGCGCCTTGGCGTGACCTTGCTCGGCGGCTTTGCGATACCATTTCACCGCTTCGCTGTTGCTTTGCGGCACACCCTCGCCATTGTCATAGCACAGCGCAAGGTTAAATTGCGCAGCGGAGTTCCCTTGCTCGGCAGCTTTGCGATACCATTTTGCCGCTTCGCTGGAGCTTTGTGGTACACCCTCGCCATTATTATAGCACAGCGCAAGGTTAAATTGCGCAGCGGAGTTCCCTTGCTCGGCGGATTTGCGATACCATTTTGCCGCTTCGCTGGAGCTTTGTGGTACACCCTCGCCATTATTATAGCAGTACCCAAGGTTACATTGCGCAAAGGCGTTTCCTTGCTCGGCAGCTTTGCGATACCATTTTGCCGCTTCGCTGTAGCTTTGCGGCACTCCATTGCCTTTTTCATAGCACCACCCAAGGTTATATTGCGCAAAGGCGTGTCCTTGCTCAGCGGCTTTGTGATACCACTTCACCGCTTCGCTGTAGCTTTGCGCTACTCCCTCGCCTTTGCGATAGCATTGTCCAAGGTTATATTGCGCACCGGCGTATCCTTGCTCAGCGGCTTTTCGATACCAATTCACCGCCTCGGTATAGTTTTGAGGCACTCCATAGCCTTTGTTATAGCACACCCCAAGGTTATATTGCGCAAAGGCATTACCTTGCTCAGCAGCTTTGCGATACCATTTTACCGCTTCGGAGTAACTTTGCGTCACCCCTCTACCATTGTCATAGCATATCCCAAGATTATATTGCGCAACGGCGTGTCCTTGCTCGGCAGATTTTTGGAAGTATTCCACGGCTTTTGTGTAATCGCCGGCATAGTAGTATTCCTCCCCTTTAGCATTTAGCTCTTCGGCGGTTTGAGCTGAGGCAGTGAGAGTGAGGAATAATAATGACAGGAATAATAGTGATTTTAGTTTCATATATTTAGGGTTTTAATTAAAATTCTTAGGTGAATAATATGCAAAGATAGAAATATTTTATGATAACCGCTCACTTACCATAGAAAAATGCTTAAAAGCAACTTATATAAATTGCTTTATGCAGATTCAACTAGCAAGTGCAAAAATAGCAATTTGTTTGAAGAATTCCGTTTTAGGGGTTGAAAAATTTAATTTTTTACGAGGTCTATTGTTTAATTTTTTTGCCACATTTTTAATGTACTTGTCGGAGAAGTCATT
>JAZNGZ010000011.1:0-54166 GCA_045576735.1 Muribaculaceae bacterium | reverse complement strand
TTGTATCGGATTCTATATCCCTGAATTAACTCTACAACCTCTTTTACTACTTTCGCATTCTCTTCAAAAGAGGCACTATCATACACTTCCTTAATCGCAAACTCGTTATTCTTTTCAAGACGGAGTTTGTTTACCTCTCTTAAAAGATACTGCTTAGTATCTTCATTTAGGTTAGCACAACGCTTGTCAAAGTCCTCATTGTTGAAATCGCTAACAGTCCTGTCCAAGAATTTTTTCATTCCTTTGCTATAAAGGTCTGTCAAGCGAAGTTGGAAATCAACGTGGTTGTCTCGCCCTTCAAGCCACTGAAACTTTAATTCTTCACCCTCACCCGTAGTTGTTTCATCATATACCTTGCACAAGAAGAGTGTAAATATCTTATTGAAAGCATTGCCCTTATCTGATACTACATTATGACGCAGTATTTCAAGGAAACGGTTGAAGATAAAGCTTGAATCTTCTGCTTTAATTTCCTTTAATTGTTCCTTTGTTAACGCCTTGCTCTGGAAATTATATGGTTGCACCCAAGAATCAAAGATACCGTTATCTTTGGTGAGCTTATTCCATTTCTCATAAATGTCCTTAACATCACCATTGCGATAATCATCTTCAATCTTGATAATCTCATTTACATATACAAACTTATTGCCTTTCAATTCTGATGCGTACAACATTAGCACATCAGCCTTGCTGCCAGATAATTGGAAATATGTGAATAGCTGACCACCATCTTTACGGATTCGCGCCAGCTCCTTATTGTACTCCTTGCCAAATGTCTTGCATTCGATAAGCATATATGGTGTTCCATCTTCGCGATTAACACAAATGTCCAATCGCCCTGATGTGCCATGCCCAGATGGCCAAGTCTTTTCAAGAACTATGTTTTGAGGCTTATATCCCTTGGTAAGAAGTCTATCAACACACTCAAGCACCACAAAATTTTCGGGTTGTGAAAAATTCTGTGTAGTCTTGCTTTCGGCAGTAATGGCGCTACCGTAGTTAATGCTCTGTGTTTCAAAGTCAATCTCTATGGCATAATCAACATATATTTTATGATAAATGCCATTCGTCCCGTTTTTTGGAACAAATCCCAAAGCCGCAATATGTTTCTTAATATCCATAGTACTCCTAATTTGCTTGCAAAGTTAAGAAATTAATTAGAGATTACCTCGTTTTTGTTTGGATTTCTCGCAAAAATTTTATATAGCGCAGCCTTATAATTCGATAAGCAAATAAGAAAGATTAGAAACATCTACCTTATTATATAAATATACTCTATGGTTTTGCTATATTATGCGGTATAATTTCGCCAGCCGATGGCTGACGATGATAAGGTTTAGTTTATTCCATTGGCTATATATCCAAAACGGACTAAACTTATTTTCGCGTTGGCAGCACTCAAAAAAGATGCTGACGAAAAAAGAAATCATTGCAACTTCTCTTTTCGTCAGCAATATTTTTTATTACCTTTGCACCATCAGAGTTATCACATTGAAGCATAATAATGAAGAACTCAGAAATACGAACGGTTGCTATCTCGTTACCCAATTTTCAAGCAATCCGACCAACCGATTTATTCTAAGCAAGTTATCTTTTCTTGCAAAAGTTAAGCTAATTACTTGGATTACACAATAGCTCATTTTAAAAACGGCCTAAATAATACTAGAGCAAGGTTCTTTACAATGAACATAGGCGTGCATGTGCGTGCTTTTTGTGTGCATTTTGTGTGCATGTGCTTTCAATGCCTTGGATGAGGGGGCGGGAGCCTTATTTGTGTTAATTTTACATAAATATCTGCTTTTTATTTTGTATTTGTGTAAATTCTACATATATTTGCAACATAAAATTGACAGCACAGCCTGTTACACCTACTTTTTACTAACCTTTTAAAAAGAAAAACCATTATGACAAAAAGAATTATCACCTCACTCATGTTCATCGCCGCCATAAGCATCTCGGCGTGGAGCAACCCAAACTTAAAGTGCGAAACTTTGCTTACTTTAGGAAAAAATGAAATTATTGAATATGACGAGTACACCTCAACACTTACATCGACAAACGACTTTAGATATGCCTGCGTAATTGTTGACACAGTTACTAATTCGGCCACATTTGTGTGGAACGGAGAGTATAAAGTGAAAAGCGACAACCGTTTTTTCTTCACTATACACGACTCCCAAATAGACCTCTACGACTTTTCAAAATTAACTTACCAATACAACATCGGCAAAGATTGCTATCTTGTGATTGAAGGCACAAAATATGGCCCTTATGAAGATGTGTGGTATATCAAGCCCAACATATTAGGGATATCATATATCTATCCCAATCTATTTAAGTTCTCTCAAATGGGAACAAAATTCACACATTATCAAGACGGAACGATAAGACCAATAACCAGTCCTCCAAGCAAATACACTAGCAACAACGGAAAACACTCCGTTGAATTCACTTATAATTACCTTATTCTCGACGGAAAAAAGATTGAATTTCCTAAAACCGACAAAATCATCGAATATTTCAACGATGTATGTATCTTAGATAATGGCACTTGCACGTTTGAAATCGTCACAAGTGAGTTTTACGAAGATGGATGGGGCATTAAATATGTCGCAACTTCCGAAGGGATAAAAGAGTTAGACCTGACAAATGAATACTTCAATTATGAAACCGGTCAAGTGGAAAATTATGCCTTATACGACGAAGATATTGACAGTCCCGATGAACTTGGATACTCACTAACTCTTACCCTCCAAGATGATGCGAAAAAGCACTATTTCTTATCAAACTGGAATTACAATTATGTCATTGTCGATGGCGTGAAATTAGGGAAAAGCACACCCATAAATGCTATCTACGAAAAGAAATTGAATGCGTTTCGTTGGTCGGCCCTTGAGGACCAAAAGTTAGTGCTTTACACTTATTATCTCGACTAAAACTTTAACCGTTACTCATATGCTATCGATGATAACCAACCTGGTGGTGTGCCTATCGGGATTTTTCACCACCTATGCAAGTGATGCCAAAGAGGCAATGGAATTCTTTGCCGAGAACCCATCTATAGAATCTTCGTTACGTCGCGATTTAAGTCCCGACGAGGCGATAATTGCCATGGCGATTGTGGCGCCCGAAGTGAGTAGATTTAGTTCGCTGATGAATTGGGGCGAGGTGCGCACTTTGGGGATATTGTATGTGCAACAAGGGTCGTCAGATTTCAGTGTGGGTCACTTCCAAATGAAGCCGAGCTTTATAGAACGGCTTGAGCGCGAAGTGGCAAACGATGCGTCGTTGCGAAAGGAATTCTCCGATGTGCTCATCAGTAACAAACTGAGCATTACCGACCAACGCAAAACACGTGTGGAACGGCTCACCTCGCTCAAATGGCACACTCGCTACCTAAGTTTGTTTATCCACATTGCAAAAAAGAAAACATCAACTATTACTTTTGGCAGCAGCGACGAGAAAGTACGCTATTGGGCTGCTCTTTACAATGGCGGCATCGACAGCGACCAAGCCAAAGTGAAACGTCTCCAAAATAAACAAACGTTCCCACGCACCGGCCGCCGATACAACTACTCCGACATCGCCTCCGGCTTCTACCAAAAACTCAAAAAACGATAATAATGCGGAATTCATAATTCATAATGCGGAATGTTTTTTGACAGAATGACAGAATGAACATAAGGGCTGGCGCATAAAAAATTGAGAATTGAAAGTTGAGAGATGTAATTCTCCTCTTGAAATTTGAAAAATTTTAGGAGGAGTACCCCGAAGGGGGGAGGTGGTCATAATTCCGCATTCCGCACTAAATATGCATTGTGCATTACTTGAGTGAGGCGATGATTTTGGGGTCGCCTACGAGCCATATAATATCGTGGGGCTCAAAGATGACTTGACCGTTGGGTTTGAGGAATTCGTTGCCACGCTGAATGGCTACTACAAGAGCTGAGTATTTGTTACGAATGTTGGCTGAGGCCGATGTTTCGCCAAGCAAAGGAGATTCATCGCTAAGCTGCACGTTGGTGAGTTTGAATTCTGACGCTTTCACCGATTGGTCGCCCGGTTTCTCTTCGGCTTCAACAATGGGAAGTAGTTTTTGCAATTGTTCGTCATTCCCTATCACCCCAAGTACATCGCCGGGGAAGATGCGAGTATCTCCATTTGGCACCGGTATTGTAGTGGCACCTCGTTGAATGCTTGAAACATTCACGCCATATCGTTTGCGGAGATTAGAATCCATTAAACGTTGCCCCACAAACTCACAACCGAGTCCTACTTGCATATATGCCAGGTGAAGGTCGCTCACAAGGTTATTATTTTTTCCACTTCGGCGCAATTCACGTTCGTTGAGATTGTCGAGAAATTTTGTCTCAATAGAGGTAAGTCGCTGACCCACACGTTTAGAAAACAGAATGAGCAATAGGATAAACACAGCGATACCCACGGCAATACCTACCCCTACACCATATATTGTAGCCAACACATATACCACAAAAGCCGATGCTATAATGATGCGGAAAATCGACATAACGATTAATGGCACATCGAAATGGGCATTAGCCTCACGCAAGCGTTTGCGTTCCACTTTCTTTGACACCGGCACCGATAAAGCCAACAAGAAAGGCGACATGGCAACGAGTGTAATGGCACTACCAATGAGTTTGTGCCATTTGTGCATGTGATTGTAGAGCCATGGTTGTAAGAACTGTTGCGAAACAACCACAATGGCAATCAATATTATCGAATAAAGGAGCACACGCCACAAGTAACGACGAATAACCGACGACCACAACGAAGTGTTTTCGCTCTCGCTCGATGCTTGCGAAGAATATCGATTGATGAGGAAGTTGAGGCGTTTGGGCAGAATGCGTTCTACGGCATTATAAGCCGGTTCGGCCATCTTGATGAAATAGGGAGTGGTGAATGTGGTTATAACCGACACCGCTACCACAATGGGATATATGGTATTGTCGAGCACACCTAGACTCATCCCTAGCGAAGCGATGATGAATGCAAACTCCCCTATCTGAGTGAGCGAGAAGCCCGATTGCATAGCCACTTTGAGTGTTTGCCCTGTGACGAGCATGCCGAATGTGCCGAATAAAATCATGCCGATAATCACAGTGACCGACAAGATGAGAATGGGCGACCAATAGTCGAAAATCACTTGAGGTTGCACCATCATCCCCACCGAGATGAAAAACACTGCACCAAAAAGGTCTTTGACCGGAGCCACCACATGTTCGATGCGTTCGGCATAGCTAGTGCCTGCAAGTATTGACCCCATGACAAAGGCACCAAGCGCAAGCGAGAAGCCACAATATACCGAGAATACAGCCATTCCAAGGCATAAGCCCATAGCAACGACAAGCAATGTTTCGCTATTGAGAAATCGACGTGTGGCATTGAATAGCGATGGTAGCATGAACACCCCCACCAAGAACCAAATGATGAGGAAGAAAGCCAATTTACCCACACTAAAAAGCATCTCACTCCCTTCGACACTGTTATTGACTGCGATTGATGACAAAATCACCATCATCAACACTGCAAAGAGGTCCTCAACAATGAGCACAGCAAACACCATCGACGCAAATTTCTTGGCACGCAGGTTCATGTCGGTAAATGCTTTTATAATGATTGTGGTTGACGACATGGAAAGCATACCACCAAGGAACAAGCTATTTATATGTGAAAAACCGAGCAAGTGCCCAATGGCAAAACCACCACTCATCATGCCTATAACAATGATGAGAGCGGTTACTACCGCCGAACCGCCGACATTCATCAATTTCTTGAAACTAAACTCCAATCCCAATGAGAAGAGCAGCACCACAATACCTATCTGAGCCCAAAACTCGATATTCTCCTCGGTGTTGACCGACGGAAGATATTCGAAGTGAGGACTTGCCAAAAATCCGGCAACGATGTAGCCTAACACTACCGGTTGTTTAATCCATTTGAATAATATTGTGACAACTGCGCCGAGAATGAGAATAAACGCAAGGTCGGTGATGAGTGATGTAATCATATTGTGTTATAATGTTTTTATAGATTAACTTGATTGGCCAAGGATATGGAATGAGTGGGATTGATTTGACGCAAATCGGCAAAAAGGCGCACATCATCGTTTTTATCCTTCATCAGCACCACAAAGTTTATGAGAGTAATCTCCTCGGTGTAGTCATATCCCACATACACATTGCTAAGATGAATATTGTGATTGAGAAATACTTTGCGATATTCTTCAATGTCCTCAACCACTCTACCCACTTTCATGCGAATGATGCGCGACGAAGCACCCACTTTGATGCGATGCTCGAAATGTTCGAGCGGAACGAGAATTATCAAAATCAACGCAGTGGCAATGATTGAAATCGTGTACATTCCCACTCCCACGGCAAGACCAATGGCAGCCACCATCCATATTCCGGCGGCAGTGGTAAGCCCTCTCACCGAGCCTTTCATTTGAATAATTGCCCCTGCACCAAGGAAACCTATACCCGACACCACTTGCGCAGCGATGCGCCCCGGGTCACCATTTTTCAATCCTAAATACACTTGTGGCACATATATTGATATGAGCATTGCCAATGTGGCGCCCATGGATATGAGGGCAAAGGTGCGCAACCCGGCTGTTTGCCCTTTGCGTTTGCGTTCAAGCCCCACTATGCTACCAAGCACAAGGCTGAGACATAGCTTGAACACTGCCGACCACAACGTCACCTCCTGAGTGCATACCAAGGAGGTGAAATCGTGCCATATTTGCAGTGTAGCTAATGTCATTTATCAATTTATTTAGTCATATTGAATTTACGAGATGTCAACTGATAGCCGTCGGTAAACAATTCCACAGTGTATGTACCCTTTGTTAATGTGGTATTTACGTCATAGTAAATTGTCACACCTGTGATTTCTTCGCCACCATATTCAACTTGTTTGCGAGCAGTACAACTCACATTTCCTCCTTCAAAAGAGAAGGTTCCTGCATTTCCAAGGAGCGAGCCTTCGGGAGTTGTGATGCGAAGGTATATGTTCTTCATCCCATTAGGAGTAGTATTATTTTGAGGGATAGTGAAAGTTACCTTTAACTGTTTTGCTTTCTCAATTTTCTTTTCGTTTTTGCCTTTTTTATTTAATGCCGAGAATGTCACTGCAGTCACATTGATTTTTTCGGCCAAAGTCACTTTTTCTTGAAGAACATTATTTTCCTCAGTCACTTGAGTCACTCTTTTAGTGAGTTCTTTCTTCTCTTTACGAAGTACAGTAGTGTCGGCTCTCAAACCGTCGTTTTCTATTTGAAGGGCTTTGATTTGTAACACAAGGTCGCGACAGACGCCTTTAAGGGTATCTATTTCGGCTTGCAACTCTTTGATGCGTTCCAAGTTTTTACCACCGTTTTTACGTTCTTCCTCAAGTTCTTTTTTTAACTGTTCAATACGTTTTTTTGTGTCGTCGTATTTTTGTTTGATTTTAGGATCTTTTATTGCTGTAGGAGGAATATCGATAGCCTGGCTTTGAATTTCGAGATTTTTAAATTGTTCCTCAAGCGCCAAATACTCGTTACTGAGTTGCACTTGCTCATTTTCGAGTTTCACCTGTTCATTTTCTTGCTTTAACTGCTCAACCTCTTGAGTGGCTTGTGCCGTTTGAGCCTTAGCCTTTTCAATCTCACTTTGTTGCCACAAGAATAACACCACCCCAGCAATGATAACCACTACTAATGCAGCAATCACAGCGATGAGTTTTTTGTTTTGCGACTGACTTTTACTACCTGTTCCGTTCATTTTGTGTATAGTTCAATTTAATGTTTTACAAAAGTTATTCTAATTTAGACTACAAAATTAAACAGACTTTTTGTTTTTTACAATTTTATTCTTAGTTTTGTAAGTGTTTTTATGATTAGTTGATAAACTAAAACAAATCTATCGATGTTAATTATTTAAGGAAACTTCTATAAATTGCATTGTGAAGTTAATTTGAAAACGCATTTTTAAATTTATAACAATGTTATTTCACATTAGTTTTCCTATAATACAACATCGTTTGAGGGAAACAAAATAATGTTTCCCCATTAACTTATGGTTTAATTAATTTGTGGGATTTATAGAGATACCCTTTTGAAATCAATATCAAAAAAAGTAATGTCGCGAAAACGATTATACATAATAGCAGGTTGCAATGGTGCGGGCAAGACAACAGCCAGTCGCACCATCTTAACCGAGGCACTTAAATGCAAATATTTTGTCAATGCCGACGAGATTGCCAAACAGATTTCGCCCAACGATGTGCAATCAGTGGCAGTCAGAGCCGGGAAAATAATGCTTAAGCAAATCGACCTGTTACTCGCACATCGTGCCACATTCTCCATAGAAACCACCCTAGCCTCTCGCTCATATTTTCACCTCATAGAGCGAGCACAGAAATTGGGCTACAAGGTGTATTTGATTTTCTTTTGGCTCAACAACCCGCTATTGGCCGTTGACAGAGTTAAGCTCAGAGTTAGCGAAGGAGGACATCATGTTGACACGGACGTGATAATGCGCCGATATAAAATGGGGATAAATAACCTTTTTGACATCTACATGAAGTTGGTGGATTTATGGGTTATTATCGATAATAGCGAACCTCAAAGGATAAATGTGGCAGAAGGTAGAAATAAAGGTAAAACAGTGACGGTTCACGACATGAACCGACTTAAAACAATGAGACGATATGGCAAACAGTGAATTGGAAGAATTTAGTCGCTCATTATGGGACTCGCTAGCCGAGGCCGATCGACGATTAATTGAAGAGAAAGCTGAGCGTGGAGAGACGTTGGTATATAGTACTCTTGAAGGGATTATTTATCATATTGAAGCTCGAGAATTGCTAAAAATGAAGGATAAACCCGACATTTTTCCGACAGCGCCATCAACCGACAATTGAGGTTGAACATTTGTTGTGAACAAAATTATTAACAATCTCTATTATTGACACTTTGTATTATCAAATAGGGATGTCGTTTGCTACGGTTAAGGTATTATAATAGCAATTCCTCTTCACAATTGAGACATTCTATAGATATTGTAATTTTGTAGCTTGATATGAGACATTGATAAACTCAAAATTAATTTTTATACACTAATCATACTTACATTTAGATTCATGAATAAAACACTTTCTCGAGCGATTGCAATGGTATCGCTTTGTTTCGCATTAAATGCATCAGCAGCCAATAACTACGGACTGCCCGATAATTGTCAAGATGGTACGATTTTGCATTGTTTTGACTGGAGTTTCAATCAAATTAAAGAAGAGTTACCCAACATTGCTGCTGCCGGTTTTACATCGGTGCAAACCTCGCCAAGTCAAGGCAATGCCGGCAATAATGCCACATGGTATTTTGCATATCAGCCATATGATTTTACATTTGTAGGGGGCGGACTCGGTTCAAAACAAGATTTGATAAACTTGTGTACCGAAGCCGATAAATATGGCATTAAAATCATTGTTGACGTTGTTGCAAACCACCTTAACGGCGACATGAATTATGTGGCTTCACGTTGGCACGATAGCCAATATTGGCATACTCATGGGAGCAATATCGACTATGGAAATCGCTGGCAAGTGACCCATGGTGATATTGGCATGCGCGACCTAAATTCAGAACATTCAACAGTATATAATGCTGTGCGTGCTTATGTTGATGAATTGAAATCGTATGGTGTAGATGGTATTCGTTGGGACGCTGCTAAACATATCGGACTCCCTTCAGAAGATTGTAATTTTTGGAGCGCAGTGACTCAAGGTACCGGAATGTGGCATTACGGCGAAATCCTTATTGGCCCAACAGATAATGTCAATGACGAAAGCACCAACTTAATGAAAGAATATACCAATTATATTTCTGTAACCGACAATGTATATGGTAGAGATATTCGTTGGTCAATCCAAGGAGGAAACGCATATGGTGGATATGGAAACTGGACTGCACGAGGCTTGGATAGTGAAAAAATTGTGTATTGGGCCGAAAGCCATGACACATACTCTAACGATGGCAACTATGGCGATGACTCACGCACTGCAAGTGTAAACCAAATTAACCGCACTTACGCACTTTTGGCTTCTCGTAGTGGTGCGAGTGCGTTATATTTCTCTCGTCCAACATCTACATCTTCAAACTCTATTCGCCTTGGACAAAAAGGTGGTGTAGACTTCAAAAACAAAGAAGTTGCAGCAGTGAACCATTTCCACAATGCAATGGTGGGACAAAAAGACTACTATGTGAGTGAAAATGGCGCAATGGCAGTGTGTCGCGAAAAAGGTGTTGTTGTAGTCAAAGCATCGGGTAGCGGCGCGGTAACTATCTCAAATGGAGGTAGCACTGTTGCCCCCGGCACATATAAAGATGAAATTACAGGCAACACATGGACTGTAACTGCTTCAACTATTTCAGGGACAATAGGCTCTACCGGTATTGCCGTTGTTTATGACTACGAAAATGCCGGAAATGACTCAGGTAATACTGGAGATGACAACACCGGTAACGATTCAGATGACACTAATGACGGCAGTTGGACTGTATATTTTGATGATAGCAATAGTAATTGGAGTACAGTATATGCCTATAGTTGGGACAATGACAATGGTTCAAACACACCATTAGGTGCATGGGGTGGTACAAGAATGACTTATGATAGCGCTTCGGGATACTACAAACTTACATTCTCAAGCGAAATGACATCTCCAATGATTATTTTCCACAATAATAGTGGTACACAAACCAGCGACCTTAAATTGGTAAACAATGGCATTTATAATGCATCGGGTTACACCGGCAACACTTATCAAGAAGGTGGAAATGATGACGATGATGACACTCCAACAAACGATGGCAATTGGACATTCTATTATCGTGATACAAATTGGGGTAACTCAACTGTATATGCTTATGTGTGGGATTCGGGGAATGCCAATAAACAATATCTTGGCGGTTGGCCCGGAACTACTATGACTAAAAATGCAGATGGAATGTGGGAAATTTCATTTACTACTACCGACAATCTTGTAACACCAATGGTTATCTTCAACAATGGTCAAGGTGGAGGCTCAAATCAAACTGCCGATTTGCCATTAAAAAACAAGGGTATCTACGAATTTGATGGTTGGAAAGAAACCGGTATAGATGATGTGATGAATGCAAACTCATTAAATGTGTATGCATTGAATGGTGTATTGGTTATTGAATCTAATATCTATACTCAAGTGTTGATTACTCGTGCCGATGGAGTTTCAAGAATAATCAATATTAACGCCGGAGTAAATTATATCGACAATCTACCTCGTGGATTTTATATTGTTAATCGCAAAAAAGTAATTCTCTAAAGGGAAATTTAACTTTGCAATAGACATAGAAGGGGTGCCAAATTGGGTTTGGCGCACCTTCTTTTTTAAATATAGGAGTGTACTAAAGGGAGATGTGAAATATCACAAAATGATATCTTTCTCATAAACCGACAATTAATATCATTTACAATTATTTTTTAGAAAAAACTTCCCATAAAATTATATTGTTTTATAAAAAAACATTACTTTTGTGGGGGTAAAACATTTAATTCGTATAATATCTAAATTTAATTTATTATGGCTTACGTAATTACTGACAACTGTGTTGCTTGTGGCACATGTCTTCCTGCTTGTCCTGTTGAAGCAATCTCTGAAGGTGACATCTACACTATCGATCCTGATACTTGTATCGACTGCGGTACTTGCGCTGACAACTGTCCTAGCGAAGCTATCGTTCCAGGCGAATAATAGTAACACAGAAGAAAAGTTATAACAAAGATGCAATCCCCTCGATTGCATCTTTGTTGTTTTTATGCGTCAAAAACACCACCAATGCAATGCCTCACACCCTGTCATTCCTCTTTTATTTTTCTCTTTCATTTTTCATTTATTTCATGGTGTCGAAAGTTTTTGTTATTTTTGTGGTGTAATATTGTAAAGGTGCAATTTTAGTAGTATGGAAGAAGGATTGAGGTTGTCGACCGAACAGAAATTGCAGCAACGGCTCACACCGTTGCAAGTGCAGTTTGTGCGTATGCTTGAGATGACCGGGCCGGAGGTTGAAGATGAGGTGCACCGCGCACTCGATGAAAATCCGGCGTTGGAGCAAGCCGACAATGAGGACCATACCAACAATCTCACCGAAGACTCTTCGGAAACATTTAATGAGAGTGCCGAAGATATTCAGCGTGCCGACTATCGCGATGAGGACGACATCCCCTCCTATCGTCTTGAAGCCCGCAACCATAGCGCCGACGACAAATATTATGAACCTATCGCCGTTGACATGGGCGACACCCTTATTGAGGTGCTTGAGGGGCAGTTGATGGAATATGATTTGAGCGACATTGATTTGTCGATAGCTCAATATATCATAGGGAACCTCGACGACAACGGCTATCTCACTCGCGATTTACTTGCAATAAGCGATGACTTGGCGTTTAATGTAGGTCTCGATGTTAGCCTCAACGATGTGAAACGCGTGAGCGAAGTGGTGCGCAGCCTTGACCCTGCCGGAGTGGGCGCTGTCGACTTGCGTGATTGTCTTTTGTTGCAGTTAAAACGCAAAGAAGAGAGACGGTCAGTAAAAATTGCCACTGAAATCATCGAGGACTATTTTGATTTATTCTCAAAAAAGCATTACAATCGCATGAGAAGCCTACTAGGGATAACCGATGAACAACTAAAGGATGCAATGGGCATCATCACATCGCTCAATCCCAAGCCCGGCAGTCAGATTACCGGAGGAAGCAGCGATCGCACTCGCCACATCATTCCCGATTTCAGCGTTGAAACCGACCCCGACAATGGCAATATCACCCTCACCCTACTCAACCGCATACCTGAGCTACAAATCGAGGAGACATTCTCGGAAAGTGCCGGCGAAGTGCCTTCAAATGCCAGCCGCAGCCAACGCGAGGCCGCCACATTTATAAAACAAAAACGTGACGAGGCCAACGGCTTCATTAAGATATTAAAGATGCGCCAAGAAACGCTTTACAAGGTGATGAAAGCAATCGTAAAACTACAACACGACTTTTTCATAACCGACGACGAAAGCCGAATACGCCCCATGATATTGAAAGACATATCGGCAATCACCGGACATGACCTTTCGGTCATATCGCGTGCCACTGCCGGCAAATATGTGATGACGCAACGCGGCATCTATCCGTTGAAACTGTTTTTCAACGAGCGCCCCAAGGAGGATGACGACACTTCGTCGCACGAAATCCTTGCCGTGTTGAAAGAGATTATAGCCGAAGAGGATAAAAACAAGCCATTGAGCGACGAGGCTATAACAAAAATCCTAATAGAGAAGGGCTACGATATTGCTCGTCGCACGGTAGCCAAGTATCGCGAAAAGCTGGGATTACCGGTGGCTCGACTAAGGAAAGAATTATAACACCACTGATTGAAATGAGTGACCACAACGATACATTACCCACCCACAACAATCTTGATGACACTTTAAATCATCAAGTCGATAACGTTGTTGACGAAAGCCAAGAGCCGATACCCGACTTGCTCAAAGATGTAAAAATGGTGAGAGTTGCCGAGGAGTTGTCGACCAATGCACAACCCATCGGTGAACGTGATGGTGCCACTCAACCTCTTCACGACGAGGAGGAAAATCAAGTAATGAGATTTATTGCCCGATGTATATCTTTTATATTCTCGCCACTTCTAGTTCCTACTTATGGCATACTCATTGCGTTTAATCTCTCCTATATTGCCGCTATGTCATCGCTCAATACACGACTAATCGCATCGTCGGTAATTTTTATCCTCACATGTGCTGTACCCGGGCTATATATATGGAATCTTTATACTCGTGGCAAATTGTCGGACATAGGCGTCAACAACCAAAGTGAACGTCTTAAACCCTATATTGTAACGATTTTAACCTACACCATAAGCATGGTGTACCTATCCCAAATAAGTACACCTCGATGGGTTATAGGATTTTTAGTAGGCGGTGGCGCTGCAGCCATTACCTCGGCGTTAATCAACATAAAATGGAAAATCAGTGCGCATGGTGCAGCCATGGGCGGACTTGTGGCATTGGTTATGAGTATGTGGACAAGTGGTTATGTATTGTTTGATTTCACCCCAGTCGTGTCACTAGTAATTCTCTTTGCCGGATTGGTGTGCACCTCTCGTCTCATTCTTCGCCACCACACCTTAGGACAAGTGGCGGCAGGCACCCTCAATGGTTTTATGTGGGTGTATTTCCTCTCAATAATAACAAATTAATATCAAAAATAAATATAATAAGATGAAACCAGTAGTAAGCATCATAATGGGAAGCACCTCTGACCTTCCCATTCTCGAAAAAGCAGCGAAATTCCTCGACCAAATGGAAGTGCCATTTGAAATGAACGCACTCTCGGCTCACCGCACTCCCGGCGAAGTGGAAGAGTTTGCGCGCAACGCTCAAGGTCGCGGCATCAAAGTGATTATCGCAGCAGCAGGCATGGCAGCTGCCCTTCCCGGTGTTATCGCGGCAATGACTCCGCTACCCGTGATTGGTTTGCCCATCAACTCCACTCTCGACGGTGTCGACGCGTTGCTTTCAATCGTGCAAATGCCTCCCGGCATCTCTGTGGCAACAGTGGGCATCAACAATGGCATGAATGCCGCTGTGATGGCAGTGCAAATCCTCGCCCTCAGCGATGAAGCGCTCGCAGCTCGTTTTGCCGAATATCGCGCCACTCTCTCAGAGAAAATCGTTAAGGCAAACGACGACCTCAAAAACGTAAAATATAAATTCAAAGCCAACTAATAGCATCAACTCGATGAGCATATTCAACTATAATCGTCGCAAAACGGTAGCGGTAAATATCGGTGGCACTCCATTGGGGAGCGACTACCCTATTCGGCTTCAATCAATGGCATCGACCTCTACGATGGACACCGAAGGGTCGGTGGCTCAATGTGAGCGCATAGCCCAAGCAGGCGCCGCCTTCATACGCCTCACCGCCCAAGGAGTGCGCGAAGCCGAAAACCTCGGCAACATCAAAGCGCAACTCCGTAATCGAGGCATCGACACTCCATTGGTAGCCGATATACACTTCAACCCTCGCGCGGCATTTGCCGCTGCTCAAGTGGTGGAGAAAGTGCGCATCAACCCGGGCAATTTCGTTGACCCCGGTCGCACATTCCAACAATTCACCTACACTGACGAAGAATATGCCGCCGAGATAAAGAAAATCGAAGCCACATTAGTGCCGTTTCTCGACCTTTGCCGTGAGAACAACACTGCCATACGCATAGGTGTGAATCACGGTTCGCTATCGGACCGCATCATGAGCCGCTATGGCGACACCCCTGCCGGCATGGTGGAATCGGCGATGGAATTCCTTCGTGTGTGTGTGGCTCACGACTTCCTCAACGTTGCAATCTCAATCAAGGCATCAAACACCGTGATAATGGTTGAAACGATGCGCCGATTGGTTGTGGCAATGGAGCAAGAGGGAATGATGTTCCCACTGCACTTGGGTGTCACCGAAGCAGGTGACGGCGAAGATGGTCGTGTGAAATCGGCCGTTGGCATTGGCACATTGCTTGCCGAAGGGATTGGCGACACAATAAGGGTATCACTCAGCGAAGAACCCGAATATGAAATACCGGTGGCTAAAGCATTGGTCGACTATATCGCTCAACGCGAAAACGCCCCCGCCATTAACGGCGAATATTACGACGGCTACTGCTACGAATCGCCCTCACGCCGAGCAAGCGACGCTGTGGGCAACATTGGAGGCAATGTGCTACCCATCGTTATTGCCAACGGATATGCCGAAAAGTATGCCGATGGTTGCACCCCCGATTATTTCTATATCACCGACGGAAATATACCAGCCGGTGTGGACGCCGATAAAATCATCGTGCCATTCACCGGTGAACCAACAGAATATCGCCAACTATTCACATGGCAACAACGTGACGCAATAAAGGGCAGCAATGCGCCTATAAAATTCCTCGAAGTCAATGCCGCAACGCCTATCGACGAGGTGGCTCCAGTGGTTGACGAAAACGTGGCGATAGTGCTTCATAGCACACACATCAACGCACCGGGCGAAATGCAAGCATTTGCGCATGCGTTCACCCAACACGGACTAAAAAATCCTATCGTGATGCGCATGGCTTATGACTGTGCCACCGATGATGTAACAATCATGGCGGCAGCCGATTTGGGAGCGATATTGCTCAACGGCAATCACGATGGCATATGGCTCCAAGCGCCACAAGTAGGTGCTGCGACAGTGGCACGATTGGAGTTTGGCATATTGCAAGCGGCACGTTTGCGCATTTCTCGCACCGAATATATCTCATGCCCCGGTTGCGGTCGCACTCTTTTCGACCTACAATCAACAGTAAAAGCTGTGAAAGAAGCCACTGCACACCTCAAAGGATTGAAAATAGGTGTGATGGGGTGCATTGTGAACGGCCCCGGCGAAATGGCCGACGCTGACTATGGATATGTGGGTGCAGGAGTAGGCAAAGTGAGCCTATATAAAAACAAAACTTGTATAGAAAAGAATATCCCCACCGATGAGGCAATACCCCGACTTATCGAACTCATAAAATCGGAAGGGGACTGGGTTGACCCCGCATAACAACTGCTATGGCCGACAATAACATCTATTCATATCACACACTCGCCAACGGACTTCGCATCGTGCATCGCCAAGCACGGTCGGGAGTGGAATATTGTGGAGTGGCTGTCAACGTGGGCAGTCGCGATGAAGCTATCGAACATTATGGATTGGCTCACTTTGTGGAGCACACCATATTTAAAGGCACATCGCACCGCCGCGCATGGCACATAATCAACCGCATGGAGGCTGTGGGAGGCGAACTCAACGCCTACACCACCAAGGAAGAAACGATGCTATACTCGATTTTCCCTTCGGGCAACCTCATCCGGGCCATTGACCTTATTGCCGACCTCGTTACTTCGTCACAATTCCCGGCAAACGAGCTCGACAAAGAGCGCGAAGTAGTGGCCGACGAGATAAACTCGTATCTCGACAGCCCATCAGAAGCGGTGTTTGACGATTTTGAAGATTTGATGTTTGGCGGTTCATCGCTCGGTCATAATATCCTCGGCACAACCGACACTATTGCCACATTCACACCCGAAGTGTGTCGCAACTACCTTGCCCGCTATTACACTGCACCAAACATGGTGTTTTTCTATATGGGAAGTGAACGGCCTTCAAAAGTGTTTAAAATTGCAGAAAAGCATTTTGGCTCACACTCCAACCAATTAGCGCCTATTAATCGCGTTATTCCCTCTAAAGTGGCCACATTTGACATCAAACGCGACCTTGGCAACCACCAATGCCACACAATAATAGGCAGCCGCATTGAAGGCATGTATTCCGAGCAGCGTTACCCCACCGCCCTATTCACCAACATAGTTGGCGGTCCGGGTATGAATTCATTGCTAAACATTTCACTTCGTGAACGCCGTGGATTAGTATACACCGTGGAAGCGTCATCGGCGATGTTTACCGATAGCGGCGCTTTCGCCATATACTTTGGTTGCGACCACGAAGACCTCAATCGTTGCCGAAGATTGGTTATAAACCAACTCGACACATTAGCATCAAAAGCCCTCACATCAAAACAGATAGAGGCCGCCAAGAAACAATACCTCGGCCAACTTATCGTGGCTTCGGAAAACCGCGAACAAGCAGCCATCACCACCGGCCGCTCAATGCTCTACCACAACCATGTGGCATCAAACGACGAAGTACTCGACCGCATCAACGCCATCACTCCCGAGCAAGTGCGCCAAGTAGCCGAATCAATCGCAAAAAACACATCATCTCTCTCATTTACGTAACCTACAAGACGCAATAAGCCCCCATATTCATAAATTGTAAACTAATTGTAAACTAAAAAATGATGCATTTTGCATAAATGGCTATAGTTTTGCATAAAAGTATTTGATTTTACAAATTCAATATACCACTTTTAAATGTATAAATATATGCAAAAATGTATCAAAATCTTAATTTTTATTACCCCCCCCCATTTATGTTAAAGGATGTTTATTTTTCACATTTTTCTCGTTAATATTTTGTTTTTCACCATTCTAATTCCAAACTTTGTTGAAAATCTTCGTTTAAAAATCTTCATATAGTTATAATGACAAAGAAGAATGAGCGATGGTACAACTCAAATTATAGTATATAAATTTGAAACAATAACTACTAAATACGATTTCATTATGAAAAAGCAATCAATTATTTCAAAAGCATTGCTAACAATTTCGCTAATGCTAACCACATGCCTACAATCATTGGCTCACAACTTTGAAGTCGATGGGATTTATTACAAAATTATTTCTCAAACTGATAAAACGGCATGCGTTACATATCAAGGTGCTGAATATTACTATTACGAAAACGAATATAGTGGAGATATTGTAATTCCATCTACTGTCACCGTTGAGGACATTACTTTTTCAGTAATTGGCATTGACGCCTATACATTCTATAATTGCACTGGAGTTACATCTATTAGCATCCCAAAAACAATCACTAAAATCGGTGATTTTGCATTCTATAATACAGCGTGGTTTAATAGTCAGCCCGACGGAGTGTTGTATTTAGATGATTGCTGTGTAGGCTGTAAGGGATTTGCGCCAACAGGTGCATTAACGATAAAAGATGGTACTCGCTTAATTATCAACAAAGGATTTTACAAATTTGCCGACATTACTGAATTAACCATACCTAATTCTGTTGAAACTATTGGGGACTACGCATTTTATGAATGTAAAGGATTAAAATCGGCTGATTTGGGTAATTCGGTTGCATATCTTGGAGATGCAGCATTTAGTTATTGTGAAAACTTATCGTCAATATCAATTCCTAACTCTGTTACTAAAATTGGCTACTATGCATTTTCTGGTTGTTTAGGATTGAAAGATGTTTCTATAGGAAATTCGGTCATAGAAATTGATGAACAAGCATTCCAAGATTGCAAAAGTTTGGCTAACATTACAATTCCCAACTCGGTAACTACTATCGGTGTTTCAGCATTCAACGGATGCTCTAATTTAGAGTCGGTAACAATAGGTAATTCTGTTACAGATATTGGCAGTTGGACTTTCTACAATTGTTCTAAATTAAAAAGCATTGACATTCCAAATTCAGTTGTTAGACTTGAAAATAATGCATTTGATGGATGTACAAGTTTGAAATCGGCAAATATCGGCAACTCTACTATTGATATTTCCCGTTCTACTTTCAAAAACTGCACAAGCTTAGAAACTGTTTCTTTAGGTAATTCGATTAGTAATATTGGCGACAATGCTTTCTACAATTGCTATAACTTAAAATCAATAGAACTTCCAAACTCAATTAATATTATTGGTGACCATGCGTTCTATAACTGTGGAGGTTTGACCTCAATAGACATTCCAAATTCAGTTACAGAAATTAGAGATTATGCGTTTCTTCTTTGCAATGGATTAACCAAAATTAATCTTTCTAATTCAATCTATTCTATTGGGTTTAATGCTTTTGGTTATTGTAGCATTTTATCCGAAATTGTTATCCCTAATTCAGTTGAAAAAATTGGAGGGCGAGCATTTAGCGATTGCTATAACTTAAGAAAAGTAACTTTAGGAAGTTCTCTTACCGATATTGGTTCTGAAGCGTTCTATGGGTGTACATTAACATCAATAGTATCACTCAATATGACTCCTCCTTGGTGCAATGGAAATGGTGTATTTGAAGGCTCTTATGATGCCCTACTTGAAGTACCCGAAGGAGCTTATGACAGTTATTCATCGGCTCGTGAATGGAGTAAATTCACAAACATTCAAGAAATCGCAGGGGTTGAAGATATCGAAGCCGACAATAATGCTGTAGAGGTGATTCGCTATGATATTTATGGTCGCAAACTTACAGAGCCTACTAATGGCATAAACATCATAAAAATGAGCGACGGCACAACTCGCAAGGTTATTGTGAAATAACAATATCACATATTTAACGACAAAAGGTATTGCTATCATGGGCGATACCTTTTGTCGTATCATCTTAATCACATTTTTCTAACATAAGGGGTCGTTTTTTTGTTTTTTTTCATTAATGTGGCTATTTGAGCAGAGTAGCGAGTTTACTGTATTGATGTGGTGATTATTGCAGAGGATTGCCCTTTATTCCTCATTTTTTATCCAAAAAGGGTTAAAATAGTGATTATGTGCTATAAAATTAGTACCTTCGTGGTTATATTTGATATTATATGAAAATCGGAGATATTGATTTAGGAAATCGTCCTGTGATGTTGGCACCCATGGAAGATGTCACCGACCTCTCGCTTCGTTATGGTATACTCGTTCCGAAACTGCATATACTCAAGCTCAGCGACGAATAAATGAGATACGAGCTCAACACGACGCGGTTGCCACAGAATTGGCTCGAAATTTTTCAAAAACAACCCCTATTGAATTAATTGACAGTGCCCAATATACCGTATATAGCAACGATGCGGGAGGATATGTCAAAGAATCGGCAAAATTATACAAAAACAATTACAAAAATTCGTCAAACACATACTTCGAGACTGATGGTGTGTGGTATAAAGTATTGCCATCGGGATATGAGGTTGAAGTTTCAATTAATCGTTCAAAAGAATATCGCGGAAACGTGAAAGTACCCGACGTGGTAAAACATAAAAACACCGTATACAAAGTTATAGGAGTGAGCAAATGGGCATTCTTCAATTGTTCCAACCTAAAAAGTATCACATTGCCCTCTACAATAAAATATATCGGCAAAGAAGCATTTTTTGCATGTAATAACCTCACATCAATTTCAATCCCCGATAATGTTAACAGCATCGGACAAGATTGTTTTGCTCAATGCGAAGCACTCGAAAGAGTTACACTCCCAAGCAATACTGCAACAATTCCCAATGGTTGTTTCTACAAATGCAATCTCAAGGAGATTACAATTCCCGAAGGGTGAAAACGATTGGAATAGGAACATTTGCATACAATAAAAACCTCTCGACAGCAACAATCGCTTCTACTGTAACCGAAATAGGAGCAAATGCTTTTATCAATTCCAAAGAAGGTGCGCATCTCACCATTACACTTAAATCAACCCCACCATCAATGGTTGTTACCGGTGTAATACCCCCAAAATACACAATCAGTGTACCTCAACAATTCCAAAAGGATTATTTACTGCATGACAGTTGGTGTACATATAAAAATATTACTGTCCGATAAAAGTTTAACCGTTAAATATGTGTGAAATTTTGCAATAAAAAGCCAATAAATTTTACCCCCCCCCTTTAGTTGTTAATTTTTGCTAATCCGCGAATTGTTTTTCTTTATAAAACATCTAATTATCACACAAATTCATATACATTTGTGAAACTGTAACGACTTAAACAATATCATCATGAAAAAAATCAAACTTATTTCTTTGGCTCTTGGTCTACTGATTTTACCAACATTAGCATCTTGTGATAAAGAGAATGCTGACGAACCAAACATACCAAATGAACCCGAACAACCTATCGACTCCATAACTCCTGAAAGCCCTAATGATACAATTATCCCAAATATTGATGAATATGGCATATGCATCGATAAAGAAGTAGACTTAGGCTTATCGGTAAATTGGGGTGGATATAATATTGGAGCATTATCGCCTGAAGAAAATGGCGATTATTTAGCATGGGGAGAAGTATATGCTAAAAATGAATATTCTTGGAATAACTACAAACACATCAACCCTGAAACATATAGGATTGAATTCATAGGGGAATCGATTAGTGGCACCCAATACGACGTAGCTACTTTTAGATGGAAAGAAGGTTGGCGTATTCCTACAGTTGAAGAATTTAATGAATTATTAAACAACTGTGAGTGGATAGGCATGGTATATAAAAATGGTGAGAACGGATATAAAATCAAGGGGCCTAATGGAAATTGTATTTTCTTACCAACAACAGGCTATAAAGATAGTCCTAACCGAGCTCATTATGGCTATTATTGGACAGCGACCTTTGACAAAGAATATGACACCGAAGCAGAGGGAATCCATTTTAGCTATTTCCCATCAGTAAATTTAGGCGAATCAAGAATTATGGGAGTAGTAAGTTATGAAAGATATAATGGTTTTACCATTAGAGCTGTAAAAAACAAATAACACCCGACTTTTAGAAGTAGATAAAATCTCTCAACTAAACAAATATAAACTCCAAATAAACCTGAGGGTGTGTCAAATCTTTGAATTTTGACACACTCTCTTAATATATTCTACTTATTGGATAATGTTACCAAAGATGGCTGGAAACATTACCAAATTTCCATATCTCTCACATTTTTCCAACGACTTTTGTGTAAATTCTCACATTTTTCTAACATAAGACTCTTTTTTCGCATTTTTTATACTTATTTCAGCAACGATTTAGAGATTGTACAAAAAAACACATTTATCAGTAGCAAATAATCCCTGTTGGCTCTATTTTTATCCAAAAAGGGTTAAAATAGTGATTATATGCTATAAAATTAGTACCTTCGTGGTTATATTTGATATTATATGAAAATCGGAGATATTGATTTAGGAAATCGTCCTGTGATGTTGGCTCCCATGGAAGATGTCACCGACCTCTCGTTTCGCTTGATATGCAAGGAACAAGGGGCCGATATGGTGTACACCGAGTTTGTGTCGGCCGACGCACTCATACGCAACATCAATTCCACTACTCGCAAGCTCTCAATCGACCCCGGTGAACGTCCCACTGCCATTCAGATTTATGGCCGTGAAGTGGGACCAATGGTTGAAGCGGCAAAGATTGTGGAAGAAGCACGTCCCGATATTCTCGATATCAATTTTGGTTGCCCTGTGAAGAAAGTGGCAGGGAAAGGAGCCGGAGCCGGAATGCTTCGCGACATTCCCAAGATGCTCGAGATAACACGCGCGGTGGTTGATGCCGTAAAAATCCCTGTTACGGTAAAGACCCGATTGGGTTGGGATTACAACAGCAAAATCATTGTGGAGCTCGCCGAGCAGCTTCAAGACTGTGGCATAAAGGCGTTGACAGTGCATGGTCGCACACGCTCGCAAATGTATACCGGCAGTGCCGACTGGGAAATGATAGCACGCGTGAAAGAAAATCCCCGATTGACAATTCCTCTAATTGGCAACGGCGACATAACAACTCCCGAGCAAGTAGTTGAAGCTTTTGACCGATATGGTGTTGATGGTGTGATGGTAGGCCGTGCATCGATAGGAGCTCCATGGATTTTCCACGACATGAAGCAGATGCTTCTCACCGGCGAGCGAGGCGAAGAGTTACCTATTGCCGAAAAGTTTAAAATCCTACGCCGTCAAATTACCGAAAGTATCGACCGCATTGATGAGTATCGTGGCATTCTCCACATACGCCGTCACTTGGCTGCTTCTCCCCTATTCAAGGGCATACCATTCTTCCGCGACACTCGCATAGCCATGCTCCGTGCCGACAATTTCGCCGAACTCGACGAAATACTACATCGCATTGAAACAGAAATAATTCCGAATATAAAACCTATCAATCAATAATCACACAAATCCACAATCTAAAACAATATTATTAATTATGAAAAAGATAATCTTTACTCTCATTCTTGCCACTATCAGCTTAGTGAATATGGCTGCTCAAACCGGCTCGCTAAAACGCTACGAAATATCGGTAAGAGATTTTTCAGAACTGAAGATTGTACACGGCATCAACATCAACTATGTATGCAACCCCGATTCGGCAGGTATGGCAGTCTTTGAGTCGGCCGATAAACATGTGTCGATGTTTATGTTTAACAACACAAACGACCGTTTGGAAATACAACTTATGTCGGAAAGCAAAGATATTCCCACCGATATTCCCACCATCACCGTATACTCCAAATTCTTAACTAAAGTAGAAAATAGCGGAGATTCAACGGTGACAATAACAAACATGGCCTCTTGTCCCAAATTTAAGGCTCGATTAATAGGGAACGGACATTTGGTTGTAAAAAATATTAATGTAACAGAGTTTGACGGGTCGATTGACACCGGAAACGGCACACTATCACTCTATGGCTCCACCACAAAAGCCAAACTCAGTTGCACAGGCACGGGATTAATTCAAGCCGAAGAGTTAGTATCGGACAATACCAATTGCAGAATGTTGGGCACCGGTTCAATACGTTGCCAAGCATTAACGAAACTGAATATCACCGGCATGTCATCGGGAAAAGTTTATTACAAAGGAAATCCCAAAGAGGTGAAACGTCGCTCAGTGGGAGTAAAAATCATTCCTCTCGACAACGAACAATAATCTCCTTATTTCTATATGAGTGATTCCGACAACCTAAAACTGCGCACCGCACGCACACTGAAATGGAACGTGATTGACCGCGTTCTGTCGCAAGTGCTATATGCAGTTACAGGCATTGTGCTTGCACGAGTGTTGTCGCAAGAAGACTTCGGGTTGGTTGGAGCCACACTCATATTCCAAGCATTTGCCGCACTATTTGTCGAAAGCGGTTTTTCTTATGCACTTATTCAACGCAAAAGCCCTACCCAACTTGATTATAGCACCGTGTTGTGGTTTAATATGGGCGTTGCGGCAATTATCTATATAATCCTCTGGTTTTGCGCACCATTGATAGCATGGTGTTTTCAAAACGACCCACGCATCATTCCCCTATCGCGTGTGATATTCCTATCATTTATCCTCAACGCATCGGCCATAGTGCAAACCAACCGATTGATGAAAAAAATGGAGGTGAAAATGATTGCGATATCTAACTCAATAGGTCTCATCATTAGCGGTTCGCTTGGCATCTACCTTGCTCTCAACGGATATGGTGCTTGGGCCGTGGTGTGGCAAACTGTGTCGTTGGCAGCCATAAAATCGGGCATTTTGTGGGCCACAAGCCACTGGCTTCCCTCGTTGGCGTTTTCATGGAAAGCATTGCGCTCCTATTTTAGTGTCGGGTCGGGCATGATGGTTACATCATTTCTCAATACTTTGTTCCAAAACATCTACTCTTTCCTCATAGGTAATCAAGTGGGGTTAAAGAGTTTAGGATATTATACCCAATCAGATAAATGGAGTAAGATGGGCATCATGTCACTATCTCAGGTTCTCACCTCGACATTCCTACCGGTATTGTCACAAGTGCAAGACGACCCCGAACGATTTACTCGCACCACAGCAAAGATGAATCGTTTCACCGGCTATATCCTGTTCCCTGCTATCGGCTTCCTTATTGTGATGGCCACACCCATTTTCCATCTCCTTTTTGGAACAAAATGGGATCCATCAATCATTTTATTCCAGTTGCTTCTTGTGCGCGGGATATTCACCGTGTTAAGTTTGCTATATAACAACTATATCATATCTCTTGGCAAAACACGCCTCATCGTTTACATTGAGTTGATACGCGACGGAGCTGCAATCATTGGTCTTATCGCCACATTCCCGTTCATGGCATCAACATTCCCCGATGACCCTGTTTATGGGTTGAAAATCTTACTTTGGGGACAAGTAATTGCATCGGCTATCAGCTGGATTGCCACAATGGTTATCAGCGCACCGCTCACTAATCGCACCATCTTAAACTATCTAACCGACATTGCACCCTATATTGTACAAACTGTTGTGATAATGATTCCGATGCACCTACTCTCATCAGTTATCGACAACACCCTCCTACTTTTAATAGCTCAAGGCATCGTAGGTTTAGCATGCTATCTAACAATCAACCACCTACTCCGCTCGCAAATTCAAAAAGATGCAATCGACTACTTCATGCATCGCTTCAGAAAAAAACAAAACGCATAAGAATAAAAGCCTAATTTTAGCAGGAACTTCCCATTAACATTTTTTTACTATTTAAATATTTGTATTTAAATGCAAATAATTTAAATTTGCATCGTCATTAAGATTCATGGCTTAATGACATTGTTATCTTAATCTAGCTTTTGTTTATGGATATTTGGATTGTCTATGATTCACTTATTTTTTTGACAATCAACATGACAGATTAACATCAAGATGATGTGAGAAAATACCGAAAAAGACGATAAACTTTTGTGTTTATTGTCTTTTTTATTTCTCAAATTATGTAGCTCACATTTTTATTATTATCTTTACACTTTAATTATATAAATTAAGGTAAATGGGCATTTTTAAGTCAGCAAGAATAATTGCCACAGTAGCAACATTGGGCATTGCCTCAGCCATTAGTGCCGAGGTGCCGGTCAACTATAAAGCTACTGTGATAGGAACTATCGGTGATGGCGATTTCGCCCCCTATTATATATCATCGCTCAATCATGGTGTGATAACCCAAAGCGAGAACACATTGTTGCGACTCGGCGCATGGAAACCATTGGAAACCGACACGCGTTTCAGCTACGGCTTTGGTGTCGATTTCATCACAGGGTGGAGTTCGGGCGTGGATTATATGCGATTCAACCCTGCCACTTCACAATTTGAATCTCACACCCAAAAGCCTGCCAATATATGGCTACAACAACTATATGGCGAAGTGAAATATCGTGGTGTGTTTCTCACTGCCGGGCTCAAAGAACATGCATCAAAAATGCTCAACAACAATCTCACAAGCGGAGACTTGGTTGAGAGTGGCAACTCCCGCCCAATACCTGAATTGCGCGCCGGATTTATTGATTTTCAAAATATTCCGTTTACCAATGGTTGGGTACAAATAAGCGGAGAAATCTCTTATGGCAAAGTCACCGACAATGATTGGGTAAGAAATCACTTTAACCACTACAATAGCCACATTTCGCAAGATACATGGTACTCATATAAACGTGCCTATTTCCGCACCAAACCCGATGAACGCTTCTCGGTTACAATCGGGGCACAAGCTGCAGCGCAATTTGGCGGCTATACCGAATACTACCGCAATGGTGTGAACTATCGAACCGACCATCGCACAGCCAACCTCGGCGATATGTTTGAGATGTTTATCCCAAAACTAAGCGACAAAGAGGGTTTTGTAGCAGGTAATCACCTTGGCAGTTGGGACTTCATGGCTCGCTATCGTCTTAAAAACGACGATGAGTTGAAAGCTTATTTCCAATGGCCATGGGAGGACGGCTCAGGCATAGGCAAGATGAACGGCTTCGACGGACTTTGGGGCATTGAATATAAAAGCGCACGCAAAGGCTGGATTAACGGCGCAGTAGTGGAATATCTCGACTTCACCAATCAGTCAGGCCCAATGCATTGGGCGTCGGCCGATAGCCCCGGAACTACAATCACCGACCAAGCTACCGGTGGCGACGAATACTACAACAACGCATTCTACAACCCATATGCGCATTATGGCATGGCAATAGGTTCGCCATTTATGAGTTCACCGATATACAACACCGACGGCTATCCTATGTTTGTCGACAACCTCGTAAGGGGTTTTCATGTGGGAGTGATGGGCAACATAAGTGACGCTGTTGACTATCGTGTGCTTGGCGGCTATCGCAAAGCATGGGGCGACGGACGTATTCCTCGCGCAAAAGCAGTGGAAAACACCTCGGTGATGGCCGAAGTGGGCTATAATCCCCCCTCTGTTAAAGGTCTTTCATTTAAAGCTCAAGTGGCATTTGACAAAGGTTCAATGCTGGGCGACAACTTCGGTTCATGTGTAACAGTAAGCTATAACGGACTTCTAAACATAGGCAAAAAATGAAACAAGTATCACACATCATAGCAATAATAATCATCGCATTATCATTTAGTGCTTGCACTCACAACAATGGCGACATCGGCGACACATTCGGCACATGGAAACTGCAATCAATCACTATCGACGGAGAAACCGATACAAATTACCAAAGCAATGTGTTGTGGAAGTTTCAAGCTTCGATTGTAAGCATGGTGAGAGTCGATGACACCACTCACAATCACTTCGAATCGTGGGGCACATGGGAATACGCCGACAACGACACCCGCTTGTTGATGAATTTCACCCACACCGACAATGACAACGTGAATCCAGGGTCGGCCAAATACTCTCCCCTACCCGAAACGCACCTCCCCGGTGGCACTACGTTCCACCTCGATGTGATGACACTCAACGGCAAGGAGATGACCCTCCGTTACACCTCGCCCGACGGCAAAGAATATCTGTATAAATTCAAAAAGTGGGCTTAATAATCTCGATAACAATAAAAAACTATACATAAAGATGGATAAAAACAAAACAATGCTTGTCACCGGAGCCGACGGATTTATCGGTTCGCATTTGACTGAGATGTTGCTCAACGAGGGCTACAAAGTGCGTGCGCTTTCGCAATACAACTCCTTCAACAACTGGGGTTGGCTCGAAGGGCTCAATCACCCCAACCTCGAAGTTGTAACCGGTGATGTGCGCGACCCTCATTATTGCAAACACATTTCGCGCGATGTCGACACCATTTTCCATTTGGCGGCATTGATTGCGATACCCTATTCATATATCGCCCCCGATAGTTATGTAGACACCAACGTGAAAGGTACGCTTAACATCTGTCAGGCAGCAAAAGAAAACGGAGTGCGCAGAGTGCTTGTAACATCTACCTCTGAGGTATATGGCACCGCTCAATATGTGCCCATCGACGAGAAGCACCCCAAGCAACCACAATCGCCCTACTCGGCCACTAAAATCGGTGCCGACGCCATGGCGATGAGCTTCTACAATGCATTTGAGTTGCCGGTTGTAATTGTTCGTCCGTTCAACACCTACGGACCCCGTCAAAGCGCACGAGCCATTATCCCCACAATCATCACACAGATTGCCAATGGTGCCACTGAGATAAAGCTCGGCGACCTCACACCCACTCGCGATTTCAACTTCGTGAAAGATACCTGCCGTGGATTTATCCAACTTGCCGATTGCGACGAGGCGATAGGTCAAGAGGTGAATGTGTGTAGCAACTACGAAATATCAATGCGCGACACCCTCAACCTTATTGCCGACATAATGGGTAAAGAGGTGAACTTTGTGGAGGATACCCAACGACTTCGTCCAAAGAACTCAGAAGTGTTCCGTCTATGGGGCGACAACACCAAGATTAAAGGTCTCACCGGTTTTGAACCTGAATATGACATTCGCCGAGGCCTTGAAGAAACAATCAAATGGTTCACTTGCGAAGACAACCTCAAAAAATACAAGTCAAACATTTATAACGTATAAACAACCTGCGGCATGAATAAAAATCTGATTCTCGTGGGAGGTGGCGGCCACTGTAAATCGGTTATCGAAGTGGCTGAATCGTGTGGCTACAACATTGTAGGCATTCTTGACCACCCATCGGAAATAGGCAATGAGATACTCGGCTACAAAGTGATTGGTTGCGATGACGATATGCCCAAATATGTCGACTCAGCATCATTTATAGTAACCGTAGGCAGCATAAAAGACCCCTCATTGCGCAAACGCTTACACGACAAAGTCAGAGAAGCCGGAGGCAAATTAGCCACTCTTGTTGCATCAACAGCCTACGTTTCAAAACGTGCTACAATAGGCGAAGGAACTGTGGTGATGCATTTTGCAATGGTCAATGCCGATGCCAAAATAGGAACCGGGTGCATCATCAACACCCATAGCAACGTGGAGCATGACGCCATCGTTGGGGATTATTGCCACATTTCAACCGGAGCGATGGTAAACGGCGGTTGCACTGTGGGCAATGATGTATTCCTTGGTAGCCAATCGGTGATGGCCAACGGCACATCAATCTGCGACGGCTGCGTTATTGGTGCCGGTTCGTTGGTGCGCAAATCATTCAGAGTAAAAGGTATATACTCAGGGAACCCCGCTATTCTTAAAATCAAAGCAAAATGAGTAAAACGCTTATCATAGCCGAGGCCGGCGTGAACCACAATGGAAGTATCGACATGGCAAAGCGCCTCATCGAGGCCGCTGCCGAGGCCGGTGTGGATTATGTGAAATTCCAAACGTTTAAATCAGAAAAACTCGTTTCGCGACACGCGGCCAAAGCCGATTATCAAAAGGCCAATACCAGTGGCGAAGATTCGCAACTAAGAATGTTGCAACAACTTGAGTTATCGCGCGACGACCATTTCTTACTCATTGAGCATTGTAAAAAATGCGGTATAAAATTCCTCTCTACAGCTTTCGACCTCGAAAGTATTGAGTTTCTTCACTCGCTTAACTTAGATTTGTGGAAAATCCCTTCGGGTGAAATCACAAACCTACCCTATCTACGCAGCATAGCGCAAAAAGGTGGACGCGTGATTATGTCGACCGGAATGTGTGACCTCTCCGACATTGAAGCCGCTCTTAAAGTACTTACATCAAACGGAACTCCCGAAGAAAATATAACTTTGCTACATTGTAATACCGAATATCCCACCCCTTGGAACGATGTAAACCTTCGCGCTATGCACGATATTGCCAAGAGATTTAACGTACCTGTGGGATATAGCGACCACACCCGTGGCATCGAAGTGCCTATTGCCGCTGTGGCATTGGGGGCTACTGTGATTGAAAAACATTTCACTCTCGACAATAACCTTCCCGGCCCCGACCACAAAGCATCGCTCGAACCTCACCAACTCAAAGCCATGGTTGATGCTATTCGACATATCGAATGTGCGCTCGGTTCAGGCACCAAACAAGTATCGGAATCGGAACGAAAAAACATGACAATAGCACGCAAAAGCATCGTTGCCGCCACTGAAATAAAGAAAGGGGAACTCTTCACACCTCAAAATATCACCGTAAAACGTCCCGGTGGAGGCATCTCGCCTATGAAATGGGACGAAGTGATAGGCACAATCGCCTCTCACGACTATCTACCTGATGAAATGATTTAGGGAGTAATTCAGCACTCCGCATTCCTAATTCCGCATTAACAAAGGGTTAGTGCGTTGTTTTGAATGCAAATTGCGAAGGGATTTCGCCGGTTGTCTGTGTCCATTTCAGAATTCCGTCGGGAGTGTAGCAATGAATGCGCCCCGACGATACATAGTTGCGGGCATCAGTGATATAAATTTCTCCGGTAATGGGGTGAACGGCAATGCCATGAGGCATTTTTATGTTGGCATCGGTGCCGTCCTTTATAATTTTATCGTCAACCACCCTCAATGTATTCAAATCGAGGATAGAATAACTTATAGTAGTGGTGTGCATAGCCTCGTTTCGAGCCGAAGCGTAGATATAAGCCGAGTCGCCATGAATCCACATGTCACTTATCGGGGTATTAATTTCGGCAACCACTTTATCTATTGATGGATCTATTACATATAAACTTGAAGGGACCAAAGCATTATCACCACGCGACGATACATATATCATACCATTTTTATGACGTTTCACACGATGTAGATTTATTGCCACATCAATATCTTTTATCACTTCAAATGTATTTAAGTTAACTACCGATACCGTGCGATCATAATTAGGGGCGCGATAACCGCCTGAATTGGCAATATATATCTTACCATTAGAGATAACCATCTCTTCGGGCTGATACCCCACATCTACCCTATCCACTATCTTCATTGATGCAGTGTCGACCTTAAAAATTGCTCCCAATGGCGCCTTTGGGTCATCTTGCACCGGTGACACATAGCTACTCACATATACATGAGGACCATATCCTATCACATAGCGGCAGTTTGGAATGTCGATACGTGCCACACTCACCGCATCAGAGGCTCGCATCACCTCAACTTTATGCGAGCAGTTGATTACCGCATAAAGCTTTGAGCCATATATCTCCACATCATTACCCACATCGCCCAACTCCTTAACCACATTTGGGTTGCGCTCGGCATAGATATTACGATGATATACACCTTGTGTCTCATCAAAATAATCGAGTGTGGCCTTGTTCGACCCCATATTCCCCTCGTTTATGAGATAGAAACCGTCAACACCGGTGATGCGTGGAGGCTCCACCTCGGTCGATGTTGATGGGTGTATATAAATATCCTCACGACAACCGGTGAGAACCGCCAACGAGATTATAGATAATATTAAAACTGAGGCTCGCATTATTTATATGTAATTTGCTCAATGGCTGCTACTTCAGTAGAACATTCGCCCAATGGGCCATTGGCTTGCAATACTCCGGTATAAACCTTTATGAAATCAATCGATGCAAGTGAGACCTTTACCCCGGCAGAATTTACCGCATTGTCGATATCGAGACACGAAGCCTCTACATTATTGGGGTGCGAATCGGCATAACCATCATAACATGAAAGGTCAAACTTATTAGTCTCAGTATTAAACACACCATTATCGGGCAAACGGCGACCGGCAAATGTCATTGTTTCCACTTCATCGAGCCACATAGGGAAATAATCTTGTTGATGCTCGATTGTGCGATTGATATATCCATTATCGCCATTTGTGGCATTCCATGCGATATATTGATTATCAGTAGCATCGGCTGTAGGGCGATGATATGTCACTTGATAGTTGGCCACAGCATTTACATGTTGGTTTCCACGAAGCTCATACCATATATCATCGGGCAATCCGTTGCCATTTTCATCACGCATCACCATCACTATTCCAGGTTCGGGCGAACCGATACGAATGGCATTTGAAGCGTCATTGGCATACACGGCATTTCCCACCACTCTGAAATCGGCTTTACCCTCTACGTTAGGAAGCGATTGAGGCAATTTGATTGTAACGCTACCACCCCAAGCTCCGAGCGAAATCATATCACCATTACATAGTGACTCAGTGGCTTTGCGATTCATCGACTCATATGTATCACCGGCCTCATATTCGGGAATTTCGTTTACAAATTGCCCCGGAGCAGGCGAATAATCCAACACCGTAACATTCAATCGAGTGCTTGTCATTGTTGGTTCAACGGGTGGTACCGGTGCCGGTTCATCTTTGTCGCTATCGCCACACGACACCATTGTCAAGGTCAACGCCAACGCCATCACTGCCACATATTTGCTTCTTGATTTCATAATTTTATATATTTATTTTTAATGTCACTTTATAATTGCGACCGGGCATGGGGTAATTGAGTATCACCTCATAGTCTTGGTCAAATATATTGTTCACCTCTAATCCCACTCGGCATTTAACCTTGTTCAATGGGAAATTCCACACAAGCGAGGCATCGTGGGTGTACCATGGCTGCTCATGATTTTGTGGAATATTCTCTTGAGCGTTATATCGCTCACCGGTGTAGATAAAACTATAATTTAAATCCCAACCTCGCCATGACAAACGCCCGGCAACCGACCCCGAGTGTAATGGAATATATGGGATTTGGTCGCCATAATATGAGTCAGCACGGTCGGTGAAGTCGCGAGCCTTCTGATAAGTGTAGTTCAAGCGCAACGCACCATCTACTTTACCAAATTTCATCGCTGTTTCGGCTCCCAATTCCACTCCGAGAATTTCAACCATTCCAAGATTGAGCATCGTCCAACGGAACTGCTGTCCTGATGGGTATGCTACAATTTTATTTGTCACCTTATTATAATAAGCATCACCTTTAACCGAGAATAATTTAAACACGGGGTGATTTGTGGATTTATTATAGCTACTACCTATGCTATATTGCCATGTGTATTCAGGCTCAAGGTCTTTATTACCCACTTCGGTGTAATAAAGGTCATTGAATGTGGGCATGCGGAATGCTTTTTTTACAAAGCCGTTTATATGCCAATCGGCCGATGATAGCGGTTGCCACGAAAGGAACAAAGCTGGAGTAAACTCATCACGGCAAGTCGTGCGACGACCTCCTACATACTCATTTCCTATGCGGTCCTGTACAAATATACCTAACACACTCGCTTGCGCACTCAATCCACCATATTTAAATGCCGATGCCACCGACACATATTGAGTCCAGCGCGTTGGATACATGAAATTCGACATATTGGCATTCATCGTGTTCCATTGCGCGTCGACACTTGCCGAGAGGTCCCACCACGATGTCATTCTAAAAATATTTGCCACTGATAGATAAGCCTCTTGTTGGTAATAACTATTATCGATATATAGCTCTTTGGGGTCATCGCGAAGGAAACGCATATAATCCCAAGCCCACTTAGCGCTACCTTTTATCTGATAACGTGGTGAGAAAGAATATTCAAAACTACCCTGAACGAAAAGGTTGCGATCCCATTGCCGCTCTCCGTTTCGGAACACATTATTTACAATAGCTCCCGGAATTCCACGCTCTGAATCGTAGTAATACACCTTTCCACACCATTGTCCATGGTCGAGAAATCCAAAAGTAGATACCTCGGCACGGAAAGCCTCTATGTCGCTATTATGGCGAGTGGCGGTTGTGTCATAAGCCACTGTTCCGTCGAGATTTAGACGTCGATAGCGAAAATCATACTCCCCATCGGCATTGGTATACGAAGCACTTGCCGAGAGGCTTATGCGGTCGCTCAATCGTTGTTCCCACACCACTTCGGGGTTAATAAGACCGAAACTACCTGTTTTTAACTGCGCCATAAGATGAAATTGCTCATCATCTTTCCAACGAGGGCGACGAGTGCGTATATAAATCGTCCCCGACGAACCGAAGTCTTTCGCTCCTTGAAAGATATTGCTTTTCTGGCCGTTATATAGATTTATCTCTTCTATATTATCGAGTGAATAACGGCCTAAATCAATTTGACCGTTCTGGGCATTGCCGAGCTGAATGCCATCATAGAAAACACCCACATGATGAGAGCCCATCGAACGGATATTGATTGTTTTTATCCCTCCTACACCACCGAAGTCTTTCACCTGTATTCCGGAGAAATAGCGCAATGCATCAGCAACCGACTGCGAATTGAGACTTTGTAGCTGAGCCCCGTCGAGTCGTTGCGACTGAATAATTTCTTTGCGACGGCTTTGCACAATTACCTCTTCCAACACAGTAGAATCAAATGATTCTTGCTCAACATCTACTGCGTAGACCGTCATGTTGACCATAGCCAACATTATAATTATTAATATGTAAATCCTACGTAACAAAAAATTACCCGGTTAAAATTGTCTTCCTTTTTCAATTTGCTTTCGCCTAAAAGAGGGGAACCGACAATTACCGAGCAACACCTGAAAGAGATTCAGAAACCGGAATGTGATTTAGCCACACTTTTCGAGCGAAAGCGACTAATAGTGGATTTTCAACCACCTCGGTTCCTGACTTCGTGAAAACTCAACGAGTTAACAGCTACACAGTTGCGCGACAGCACGTGATTCTCACACGTTTCCCGAATATTTCGCCACAAAGATAAAGAAAATAATTGAGAATTGAGAGTTGAGAGTTGAGAATTTTTCATATTTTGCAAATCACCCCTACATTCATCACTCAACTTTCAACTCTCACCTCTCAACTTTCAATTTTATTCCGTAACTTTGCACCATGAATGGTGCTGAATTTCGCAAAAAATTGAAACCGTGGATGCTTCCTATCGCTATGGTGGGAGGGGTGTTGTTTCACGATGCCATCGCTAAAGTGGCATTCGTCACCCCATATCTCATTTTCGTGATGTTGTGCATCACTTTTTGCAAAGTAAAACCATCGGAATTTAAGGTAACACGATTATCGTGGTTATTGCTCACCATTCAAATAGGCGGAGCGTTAGGCGCATACTATGCCCTTGCGCCATTCAACTCTATAGTGGCTCAAGGTGTGATGATATGTTTTCTATGCCCCACAGCCTCGGCTGCACCGGTGGTCACAGGCATGCTCGGTGGAGGAATTGCCCGAGTAACCACATTCTCGGTAATAAGCAATATTGCCATGGCACTGCTTGCTCCAATATTATTCTCCCACTATGGAGCAGAATCAATCCACAGCACATCTTTGATTGATGCTCAGTTATCAATTCTACAACATGTTGCACCTTTGTTACTACTCCCTTTAATTATTGCCTATCTACTTCGTCGCATCACTCCCAATGTGGCACAATCAATAGCTTCCCACCAAAGTGCATCGTTCTATTTGTGGTCGATTGCATTGTTTATAGTAGTAGGCCGTGCCGTGAGTTTCATCATATCTGAGCCTCGCGATGAAATTCCCACTATGATTGCATTAGCCATAGGCGCGGCAATAGCTTGCTGCGCGCAATTTTGGTTGGGACGAAAAATTGGCTATCTTTGTGGAAACAAAGTTGCCGGAGCGCAAGGATTGGGACAAAAAAATACTATTTTAGCGATATGGCTGGCTCTCACATGGCTCCATCCACTTGCATCGGTAGGACCTGCAGCCTATATAGCTTGGCAAAATATCATAAATTCAGTTCAACTATATAAAGTTCAAAAAAGTAAATAGAACGCAAACAACATATAAACAAAGAGTGTTATAACATAAAACATAAATACGCATTATCATGGACAGCATGTACGAAATACTAAAAGGACTTCCCTTGTTTCACGGAGCTACTTCAGAGCGAATATCCGATATTGTAGGGAAAGCTAAATTTCATTTCCTCAAGTACCTCGCCGGAGAACGCATCATCACGGCCGGGGAGAATTGTACGCATGTGAAATTTATCATTTCGGGGCAAGCTCGCTCTACCATAACAAACACAACCGAACGTTTTAAGGTTGCACAAACTTTGTCGGCTCCTTCGGTTATCGCTCCCGAATTTTTATTCGGCCGCGCCACTAACTATCCATGCACTGTCGATGCGATAAGCGATACCGGCATTCTCCAAATTTCTAAGAATGACTACATGACAATACTTAATCGCGACCACATTTTTCTATATAACTTCCTCAACATTTTGTCGATGAATGCTCAGAAATCGGTCGACGGTATTCTCGCCTTGTCATCGGGTGACCTTGAAGAACGAATTGCTTTTTGGATTATAGCACTTACTCAATCGAGCGGCACCGACATTAAAGTGACATGCCGACAACGCGACCTTTATTCCCTTTTCGGGGTACAACGCACCTCATTCATCGCAACCCTCGAATCGATGAAACAACGCGGCATCATCGACTATAACTCCAATGAGATTTTTGTTCTATCCCGCCCCGAACTTACCAAACTCATACACCCTTAATTGCAAACTAAAAATAATGAGGAACTAGTAATTTGTAGTTGTGAGAGGGGGAAATTATACTTCGATTTATAGTGGCATTTTTACTTGTCAAGGCTAAAAAACGAGGTGATTTAAAGCACTAAATCTGAGTTTTAGGCCATAAAATAAGATTAATTACTCATATATTTATTTATATTTCTATAAATATTGCATTATTTTTACACACTCAATATCAGATATTTATAGATATAAAGAATTATATTTTATTTATATTATGATTATATTTACATATAACATATGAATTTTATCTCTAAATTTGCATTGTAAAATAATTAATCAGCCTAAGTGATTAGGTCACCAGAAATACAAAATAAATAATAGGAAATAATTTTTAGGGTTAGTATTTAATGTTAGATTTCAGTGCTATTAATTAAAGCACTCGTTTTATTGAAAGAAATTGATAATCGTGTTTTATGTTAGGTTTGTTTAACTTGGAATAACCAAGTATACTAAAGAGGCCAGCCTGTGAAGGATGGCTTTTTTGTTTTTATAAAGGCAAAAAATCTACAATTTATATTATTTTGCAATTTAATCTTTTTGTAGTACCTTTGTGGAAACACGATAACCAACAATTCCAATGAAAAAGACATTACTGTTTTTTATTATTTTTATAACATCCTTTTGCGGTTTCGCTACACCTCAAAAGTCGTTGCCTTCTAGCCTTGAAATTGCTCTTGACAAACTCGACATGGTCATTTCTCAACGCGAAAGCTATATGCACCGGCAACAACAGCCTATTGACTCGCTCAAAAAACTTATTTCATCATCGTCAACAACACAACTACCTCAATTATACGAAACAATTGGCAATAAATATCGTCGATGCAACATTGACTCTGCCCTATTATACTATCAAAAAGGTATTAACGCAGCCGAAACGACAAACAACCAACAAGCGAAACAACGCATTTCACTTTCGCGCATAGCAATTCTTCCCGTGCAAGGAATTGTAAAAGAAGCTGTTGAATTATATGATTCAATAGGAAAATCGGTATATTCTGAAAATATATTGCATTTTCATGAGGTGGGAAACCGATTATTCTTTTTCGCATCATCATTCTATCCTATCGATGAATTTAGCAATTACTACACTAAAAGAGCTATACAATCAACCGATTCTCTCGTTGCCCTTGTCGACAAAAATTCGCCCGATTATCATTTATATTCAGCACAAAAACATGCAGGCAATGGCGACTCGGTGATGATGGTTGCCGAGCTAAATGAAGTGATAAAAATAGCTCAAATCGAAGACCTGGCTTTTGCTCGCGCAGCTAGTCACTTAGCCGAATATTACGGCAATCAGCCGGGAAAAGAGTCGGAGCAGATGTATTATTTGGCTCTCGCATCTCTTTCTGACATTTATTCAGGCACACTCGAAGGCACAGCCTTGCAACAGTTGGGAGTTGGGTTATTTACCAAGGGAGATATATCAAGGGCCTATAGATATTTAGCACTCTCTCTCAACAATGCCGTTGAATCGGGTTCGAGAATACGCGCATTGCAAACGGCTGAGGTATACCCTATCATTGCCCAATCATTTAAAAAACAAGACGAAACAAAACTCACCTGGCTCACTTGGCTTGTCGTTGCTCTTGTTTTGGCGTTAGCCGCAATTATCAGTTCGCTCATCTTCCTTCGCAAAGAGATGAAAAAACTCAACGAATTAAAAATAAAGTTATCTCAAGCCAACGTAACAAAGGACACCTATATTAGCCAATTCCTATCTTTAAGTTCAATATATATCGAAAAACTTGAAGAATTCCATCGTGTGGCAAAGCGCAAAATTAAAGCTAACCAGGTAAATGACCTATACGCCCAGCTCGAATCGGGGACCATGCTAGCCGAACAAAGTCAGATGTTTTATAAAATATTTGACAATGCCTTTATCCACATTTACCCCACATTTGTTAACGAGGTGAATAGCCTATTAGTAGAAGAGAAACGATTTGACCTCCCCGAAATGAAACTCAACACCGAATTGCGCATCCTCGCATTTCTCCGTTTGGGCATCGACGACAGCGAACAGATCGCTCGTTTCCTTGGTCTGTCACTCAATACCATTTACACCTACCGCAACCGACTCAAAGGCCGAGCCAAAGTGCGTGAAACTTTCGACGCCGACGTCATGAAAATAGGCGCAATTGACTAAGGCAATTCATAATGCGGAATTCATAATGCGGAATGACTATACAAGGATTGCTTTAATAATTATGAATTGTGAATTATAAATCGCCACTTGGGTGCCTACCGAGTGTGTACCACACCGCCTCTACAAGCATTCTTCCAGGGGATTGAACCTCCACACTCCTCTTTCCTCATAAAAACGCGCAACGGCACGTCGATCACTCGACATGCCGTGCTTCTAAAAACAAATTATTCCTATTATGTATATCTGAATCTCTTAATCAAGGTCAACTTTGAGGTTGTCGAGGCAGAAGAAAGCAGGATTGTTCATACCCCAAGCCCCGGTGTCGGTTGATGTAATTTGGAAATAAATCATATCTACATCGTCGCCAAGTGGGTCGAGGTCAACACGTTTCCATGTATTAAGGATATTCGCGCCATCGGCGAGTAACACTTCTACTTTACCTGAGATTACACTGCCACGCACACCATAGATGTGAAGAGTGCATTTATCGCCACCGACAAATTGCTTGTTAAACGCCGAACCATTTTTCATTGCGTAATAGCCCCATGCGCTATTGGTTACATACACTTCTTCGGGGTCGAATGCGCCACCGCCATAGCTTATGCTACATGTAGGAGGAATGGGTCGTGAATTGGTGTCTTCGCTTGTATTCCAGAACCCGAGGAGATATGCATCACCCTTGCCAGCTACGCCGCCTCCGGTAATTGCACCCCATTGGTTAGAGGTCCAATCGCCATCACTATAATCGGTATTATCGGTTGATTTAGATGGGCAGAAGCCATTCCATGAATAATAGGTATAACCACCCCACTCTGTTGCCGATGCTTGGTGACTGAAGGTCATGCCATCGATTGCAAAAGAAGTCTCACCGGTATCATAAACCTTGTCCCAATAGCCTTGTTCGTTGTAAGTGATACCTTGTGCATCGTCAAAATCCACTCTCAACTGAGTGTCGTCATCGTCACTACAAGCTGTAAACGCAGCTGCTACGAGCAACATCATTGCTCCATTGCGCAAAAATCTAAATGTTTTCATCTCAATTATTGTATTAAAAGTTTAATAATAAAAAAATGTCAATCATTTCTTCGCTGAGGCTCTTGAAATGTTGACAAGCTATTAATACATTGATGAAAACGTCTACCGTGAGAGGTCATCAGATATTTTGCTTAGTCTCACTTTTCGAGCGAAAGCGACTAATGGTGGAGTTTCAACCACCTCGGTATCTGACTTTATTACCATTCCAACAAGCTGCGGGGGAGTAATGTTCACAGTTGCGCGACAGTACGTGAATTTCACACGTTTCCCGAATGTTTCACCGCAAAGGTATGTATTTATATTGAGAAAAAAAAGAATATATTTATTTTTTTTGAAAATTCCTCTCGCGACGCACCGGCATCATTAACCCATGAAGCGATTTATTCAGAGGCTGTTTTCATCGTAGTTGTGAGTTCTCAAATAGTGAGTTACTTTATTTGGGACCCAATCAATCTCTTGTATTATAGCATCGCCACTGAAAGTGAGTGTATTGGTGAGTTGTGCAAGTTTGGCAGTTGTTATAGGACACTTCGATGGACACAACACATCGCCTATCTTAGCCAACGTTTTAGCTTGCCACATTGGCATAGTGTAAATGCGTTTGTCGCCCATGCGATAGGCCAATGCTTCGGCCAAATCATGTACTGTGGGGTTTTCTCCATCGGTCACATTATACACTCCTCCTATCGAGGCAATTTTTCTCACCACAGTCGATACATCGGTAGCATGAATCACGCTACGGCGTGCCTCATTTCCCTTTATGTGGTAATAGTAGCCACGATATATGCCGTTTACCATAGAACGCAATGTGCCTTTCATCCCTGTTCCCACAATTAATGGTGGACGAAGGATTGTGAGCAACACTCCATGCTCCTCACACCATTGATGCAAAAACTGCTCAGCATTGTGTTTCGACTTACCATAGTTGGTTGTAGGCTCAATAGGTGTCTCTTCGCTATAATTTTCGCCTTCCGATTTGCCATAAACCTGCACGGTTGAGATAAACACAAACTGCTTAGGCGGATTAGCCTCCATCCCTTTACACAAGTTTATGGTACCTTGATGATTTACCGGTTCGGCCATTTCGTGGCGTGAGTCACCGGCAGCGTGCACCACCAAATCAAAGCCTTTTGAAAATGCGGGAATATTCACCGCCAAGTCACATACAATATTATTGCGAGGATTCAACCCCAATGTAGTAACATCGCAGTCGGCAAACTCATGACATAGATAACGTCCAAGAAATCCACATGAGCCGGTAATTAACACTATTTTTTTATGCTGTTGCGTAATGGTTTCGTATTTCTAAAACTTTTCAAAGTGCAAAGATACCGTTTTAAAAGCAAAAACACACTAACATTACATGAATTTTCTTGCAAAGCGCGATATTTTTCACGATTATTTGTAAAAATTTGATGATAAAAACGTGTTGACAGTCCACCTGTGGTCATTGTCACCATGTCGAGAGGCAAATATTTCCCTTCCAATTTGTTCACCACCATCAGCCGCAAAAACATATCAAAGTCGGCTCCTATCAAATAATCTTCTTTATAAAAACCATATTTATCAAAAAGTTCCTTGCGCATATATAACGACGGATGAGGAGGAGCAATGCCTTGAAGCAGCATTTCAATGGTGAACTGTTGTGACGAATAATATCTCACCACCTTGTCACTACCCACACGTGTATATTTCACATCGCCATAGATAAACGGCACTGCATTGTCATTCATTGCCTCAGCCACCTGTGATAGGATGTCGGTTGACGAGAAATAGTCATTACCATGAAGAAGCCCTATAACTTCGCCCGTCGACATTCTTATCCCCTTGTTGATAGCATTATACACACCTGTATCGGGTTCACTTATATATTTTATCACTTTAGGATATCGCGAGGCATAACGTTTTATAATATCCAACGAGCCGTCGGTACTTGCTCCGTCGACTATGATATATTCCACCTCTTCGTGCAATTGGTTGACCACACTTTTTATCGTCGTTTCAAGTGTGGAGGCATTATTATATGTGGCTGTTATTATGGTAATTTTCATTTCACACCTCCTTGCTGCATAAAATAACCTGCAATGAGAGCGAGCGCAAGCAATATGCCATATATCCACATCCAACGGCGCATCGAAGTGTGTTGACGCCATGTTGCCACCACATACACCGCCGAGGGTATCAACAGAGGCAAGAGCGGAAGGGTGTAACGCGACACTGTGCCGGCAAACATATAGGCAGGAACAAGCCACATCAATGCACCCCAAAACGTGACGCGACGCAAAATATCGGGAGAACGACGACTCGCACTTATGAAATAATACACAATCAAGCCCCCTACCAAATACCACGGCCACGTAATATGAGCATATGCCAACGTGTAACCATATTGAATATCATCACCAAACCCCCATGGCAATGGAATGAGATACTGCACCGCTGCCGACAATGGCAATAACAATGCCTTCTTCCACCATGGATAATCAAGGTAACCTTCTACCAACCCATTGTATGCTGCATGATGAGGGTCATCGAGGAAGAACGATGTTTCAAGATGAGCCCCTTTCATCAACTTAACCGATACAACAGCCATTTCTGACTGACTTTGATAACAAATATGAGCCGTCACCACCCATGCCACAACACATATCGACACCATTATAACCGACATAGCAAGATGTTTCTTTTGCCACCTCATCAATATCAATGCTCCAATAATGGGCATTATCAAAAAATTAAATCGCAAAAACGACAATATCACCACTCCAAGCGTAAACATCAATATCATCTTCACACATCTACGCCGCGAAGTGGGCATTTTAACCAACGAGGAGATTGAAAAACCTATTAAGCTAAATGCTAATATCAAAAAAGCCTCTTTAAGCAATAATGTACCCGAGTTGAGGAAGTAACATACCGATGCACTCATTATCATGGCACACGATGCAATCCACCTACCCGACTTTGTTGTTTCACCCCTAAGCATACGCCATGCAATACCCCCACAAAGCAATATCGACAATAGCATCGCCAACACATTCAGCACCATAGGAGCCACAATAGTTACTCCTGTAATGTGCCACAATTGGGATATTAGAAAACCATAGCCATGGTTCTTGATGTCGACCGTCACACCCTGGTCATACCCCATGGTAAGGAGGGCATCATAATAAAATCGATGTGAATCGGGATTATTCAACAACGGCAACTCGGTAGTCGCTCCTGAGTGCACGGTAAAATAATGCACATTGGCAATCATTCCCACCGACATCACCGTAGCGGCAATGAGCAAAGTCCACCACCCTTCACGATTGCGCCATGGTGCGGCTTGATACACCCCCGACACAATTATCCACACCCCAACTAATGAAAGGAATGTGGACAAAACATGCGCACCGGGCAATAGCAAAAGTGCTATAAGCACCACTACCACAAAACCCAATTGAGCAAAACCAAATGCACGATCATTTATTGTCATGGTGCAAACTTAGTTATTTTTCGTCAATTTCACCTCATTATATGACTAAATTTCTTAAATTTGCATTATGAATGAGTCGTCGGTAATAAAAATTGATGTTGACGAGGTGTTGCGAAGCCGATTACCTCGACATTATCGTTATATACCGCGATTTGTAATTAGATGGATTGAACGCACCATTTGTCAAGAACAACTTAACGAGCTACTGCAAAGCAATGCCGGGAAAGTCGATGCCGACTTTTGCAATGGTGTGCTAAAAGATTTAAACATTTCGCTCGATATAAAAGGTAGTGAAAACATTCCGCCTCGCGAAAAATGCCGAGTGGTAATCGTGTCAAATCACCCTCTTGGCGGTCTCGACGGAATTGCTCTAATCGACTTTTTCAGCCGATACTATGGTGGCAAAATTCATTTTATAGTAAATGACTTGCTCATGGCGGTAAAGCCTCTTAACGGTGTTTTCCTACCCATCAACAAGCATGGCAAGCAAAGCCGACAATCATTTCAAGCAATCGAGGATGCTTTTGCCGGTAACAATCCCATAATAATATTTCCGGCAGGATTAGTGTCGCGAAAAGGGAAAAACGGAGTTGTTGCCGACCTCAAATGGCAAAAAATGTTTATCGGAAAAGCTATCCAACATCAACGAGATGTAATTCCGTTGCATTTTGGTGGTGAAAATTCGCCATTTTTTTATAATTTTGCAAAACTTCGCACCCGAATGGGTTTGAAGTTCAACATCGAGATGATATATCTCCCCCGTGAAATGTTTCGTAGCCGAGATGCAACGTTCACAATCTCAATAGGTTCACCCATTCCCTGGCAATCATTAACCAATACCCGGGAAAAGGCCGATGAGATAAAACAAATTGTTTATAGTTTGAAGCAATAGAATTAACGGCTTCACAACCGATTGAAATTAACATGGAACAAGAAATAATTGACGCTATACCACTATCGCTAATTAAAGCAGAACTCACCGAAGAGAGATTTTTGCGCAACACCAACAAAGGTGGCAACAAAATCTATATCGTTGATGCCAATAACGCACCCAACGTGATGCGTGAGATTGGTCGATTGCGTGAGATTGCATTCCGCAATGCCGGCGGCGGAACGGGAAAAGATTGCGACATTGATGAGTTTGACACGATGAGTCCTCCATGTCAGCAACTTATCGTGTGGGACCCCGATGCCGAATTGATTATTGGTGGTTATCGGTTCATCACAGGGAAGAATATAGCCATAGAGAACGGTGTGCCACGCATCGCCACTTCTCACATGTTTAATTTCTCTGAACAATTCCTCAACGAATATCTCCCCTACACTCTTGAACTCGGACGTTCATTTGTGCGACTCGAATATCAATCATCAAAGGCCGGAGCCAAAGCGCTTTATGCCCTCGACAACCTTTGGGACGGGCTTGGGGCTTTGACTGTGGTGTATCCCGAAATAAAATATTTGTTTGGGAAAGTCACAATGTACCCAAGCTATTCGGTTGATTGTCGCAATATGATTCTTTATTTCCTTCATAAGCATTTCCCCGACAATGACAATTTAGTGACTCCTATAAAACCTCTTGAGGCAAATATCGACATAGCCGCTATGGAAAAACTATTCATAGGAGACTGCTTCAAAGAGGATTATAAAATTTTGAATAAATCCATTCGCGATTGCGGGTTCAATATTCCTCCATTGGTAAATGCCTATATGAGCCTATCGCCTACAATGAGAATGTTTGGCACTGCCATAAACGACGAATTTGGCGACGTGGAAGAAAGCGGCATCTTCTTTGCCATCGAAGAAATCTTTGAAGAAAAGAAACAACGCCACATTGGCACTTACAATGCGTAATTCATAATGCGGAATTGTGAATTGATATTTCAAAATATACCACACGACTCCCACAGCATTATTCTTTATATGAGATCCTCTTAAAACGCTCCGACAAGGAAATTCCGAAGGAATGCTTCTCGATAGCCGGGGACTGAGCCTTTCCAAGGCGAAATCTCCGGAATAAAACACCAAAAACACACGAGCCTGTTAAGGCTCGATTTCAATTATCTAATGATATTAAATTTTCGGACGATATGCTTTGGGGCGTGCCTATTTAAAAGCGAACCTTTACAGGTTCGTGTTGTGGGAAATCTATTTCCGGAGATTTCACCGCTTTGCGGCTCAATCTCCGGCTATCAAGAAAAATTCCTCCGGAATTTCAGCGGTTGCATCGCATAACTTGCCATTCCTCCATTGGGTGGCTCCGCTCACCCTTTTACGGAATTGCAGTTATGCTCTGAATGGTTTTAGCTTAAACAAGATGGATAAACCGGATACCTATGGGCGGAGAGCCAAACGGAAGCCGTTGAAGAAGTTGCGGTCGTCCGGGCTGTTGTTGATACGAAACGACACACGGCAGACCCGCGCGTCGTAGCCCCAGCTACCACCGCGAAGCACGCGGTAAGGGTATTCACTCGATGTGGGGCCCGTGGGATTGGTCTGCGAAGATGACGAATATTCTCCATACCAATCACTACACCATTCATATACATTACCACTCATATCATATAAACCTAATTCATTTGGTGACTTGGTGCCAACAGGGTGACTTCTACCTACATCATAAGCATTGACTTCATACCACGCCACATCGCCAATGGTGTTGCTACCTGCATATTTATAACCGAGGCTCTTATTGCCGCCGCGAGCGGCATATTCCCACTCTGCTTCGGTGGGCAAACGGAATTCCTTGCCTGTTAGTTGATTTAGCTTTGTGATAAATTCTTGGCAATCATTCCATGACACACTCTCCACCGGTTTGTTTGAACCTTTAAAGTATGATGGATTAGTTCCCATAACCGCTTCCCACAATTCTTGGGTTACCTCGGTCTCGCCTATATAATAATAATCTAATGTAACACTGTGAACCGGTCGTTCCAAAAAAATTGATTCGCTGTCATAATTCTCGCCATTGGGGTCGGAGGATTGGGCGCCCATCTTAAAGGTGCCTCCCTCTACTTTTATCATTTCATATGATATATCTGTGCCGGGAACTGTTATTGTATTATTCTCATAATTTATTGATTCCGCAGATTTATCATAGTTTATAATATCTGTGCCGGGAGCTGTTATTGTATTATTCTCATAATTTATTGGTTCTGCAGATTTATCTTTAGAATTTATAAATACTACGGCGAGGGCTGCAACAAGCACTATCACTATGATTATCCCAATTAAGATTGGCCAACGTTTCTTTTTCTTTTGTTTATTTTCAGTTTCAAAGGTTGATGTCTCTTGCTTGGCCGGTTGCTTGGGAATCTCATTGACTGTTTCAGTTTTTTGCTCTGTTATTTTTGTGGATTGTGTGGGTTGCGATATTTTTGTTTCATTTGATGACGTTTGAGTATCGGCAATCTTTGTATTATCATCATTAGAACAATTTGTATCAAAATTGTCGGCAAGCATGGCGCGGAACTCCGACACTGATTTCATGCGGTCTTTTACCATTGGTGCCATGGCTCTCTTTATAAGTTCCTGCATTTGACCCGAGACATTGGACATTGCCGGAAATCCATTTTGCAATATATCAAATGGTGAGATGGGGGTTTCTCCGGTATAAAGATTATACAATGTGGCTCCGAGGGCATAGATGTCGCAGTGTGGCCCCATATCTTTCACATTGCCGTTCTCTTGCTCCAAGGGTGCATAACCGGGGGTGAATGGCGGACGCATTGAGGACATCATGGTTTTGTTGACCGATTGCGAGTTAAACAATTTGCTTGCGCCAAAGTCAATCAACACCACATTATCATTCTTGTCAATCATTATATTTCCCGGCTTGATGTCTAAGTGGGTGATACCTCGTGAATGGATATAATCAAGGGCAAACAACAATTGGTCGAGATAGCGCATAATTTGCGGCTCGGTGAGTGGAGTTTTCTTTCTTTTTTGAGCTAGCGACTCGCCGTCGACATAGTCCATAACATAATAGGCGGTATCGTTCTCATCGAATAATGCCGAGACTTTCACTATATTGGGATGCGAGAACGAATAGATGCGACGTGCTTCTTCACAAAATTTCTCAAGTTGTTGTTGAAATGCCTCTTTATTTTCGTCAACCGACACGGTCACCGACCGGGTAGCAGCATCACGCGTACACATCGAAGAGATAAAAAACTCCTTGACAACTTTTTTTGCTCCCAAACGGTCCTCTACAAGATATGTCTTTCCAAAGCCTCCGGCTCCGATATGTTCCAATATCGTGTATTGACGCGCCAACAACGTACCAATAGGAAGAAATGTGGTGTCACTCATTGCAATTAATAGTTTAACAGTGATATTTATTCGATTTCCATACAAATTTAGATAAAATCACACACCAATACAAATTAAAGCACCCCTTTATGCAACTAAATCATTGAATTTGATGATTTCATCACATAAACCGAGGGATTCGTCACAGTGTGTTGTTTTATATTTGCTATCGAGGCTATCGAGGTATTATCTTTGTAGTACAAAATTGGTTTTAAGGTTAGTATATTATTAGTTAATTATAGGTCGGGCGCGCCATTGGTTGGTACGCCCGATTTATTTTTTACCATATAATATACAACCGAGATGTCTCTCCTATCTCCTATCTTACAAATAGGGATATGTAACGTTCCATAGGAATAGTGCGTGGCCGGGCATTGAGGTGCCGGCTGAGCAGCGGTCTTTAGCGTCGATAATTTCTTTAAATTCTTTGATTGTGATTTTTCCTCGGCCCACCTCTACTAAGGTGCCAACCACCGCTCTCACCATGTTGCGCAAAAAGCGGTCGGCGGTTATAACAAACACCCAACGACCCTCGCCCAACGGTTTCCAATAGGCTTCGGTGACTCGGCATATGTTTGTTTTATTATCGGCATGGAGTTTGGCAAATGATGTGAAATCGCTTGTAGTCAACAACAATTTTGCAGCTTCGTTCATCTTGTCATAATCGAGCGTTGTCGGTGCTTGCCAACTCAATGGATAGTCAAATGGCGACTTTTGAGAATGGGCATAATAATGATATGTGCGCGATGTGGCATCGAAGCGGGCATGAGCATCATCGTGGACTTGCTTAATGGAATATATAGCAATATCTCGTCCCACAAGAGAGTTCAACCCTCGCACAATGCCATCGGGGTTCGCAATATCGTTTTCCACATCGAAATGCGCCACCATCGAATGTGCATTCACCCCTGCATCGGTGCGACCCGCCCCAACTATCTTTATGGGTGCGCGCATGATTGTCGACAATGCTTCTTCGATTGTCGACTGCACCGACACGGCATTGGGTTGCGACTGCCACCCATGAAATGGTTCGCCTCGATAAGCAAGATGTATAAAATATCTACTCACTTTTATTTAATGCGAAACTTATTTAATGCATAATTCATAATGCTGAGTGCGGAATTATGACCACCTCCCCCCTTCGGGGTACTCCTCCTAAAATTTTTCAAATTTCAAGAGGAGAATTACATCTCTCAACTTTAAACTCTCAATTTTTATGCGCCAGCCTTTATGTTCATTCTGTCATTCTGTCTATAAAATCTAAACTTTCAACCCTCAATTTTCATGCGACAACCTTTATGTTCATTCTGTCTATAAAATCTAAACTCTTTTAAACATTAGTCGCGCTCGAGATAGGTGTAGCCATACAATCCTGAGCGGTAGTTGCTCAAGAACTCACGACCTTCTTCGGGAGTGATACGCCCTGCCTTCATTGAAGCGGTAACCCATGTTTCCACGTTGCGCACAAGCTTTTTAGGGTTGAACTGCACATAGTCGAGCACCTCAGCCACCGTTTCTCCCTCAATTATTTGGTCAATCTCATAGCGGTCTTTATACACACTGATGTGTACGGCATTTGTGTCGCCAAAAAGGTTGTGCATATCACCAAGAATTTCTTGATAAGCACCCACCAAGAACACCCCAAGATAATAAGGCTCATTGGGTTTCAACGTGTGAACAGGCAACGAACTTGCAATACCATGATTTGAAATAAAGTTGGCAATCTTGCCATCAGAGTCGCAAGTTATATCTTGCAATGTAGCAGTGCGATTGGGGCGTTCATCAAGACGCGAGATAGGCATAATCGGGAACACTTGGTCGATAGCCCATGAGTCGGGTAATGATTGGAACAATGAGAAGTTGCAGAAATATTTTTCGGGCAACATCTTTGCAATCTTTCTAAACTCATCGGGAGCATGTTTCAACGTAGAGGCTAATTCGCCCACTTCGCGAGCGATTGACCAGAACAAACGTTCGATTTGAGCGCGAGTGCGCAAGTCGAGCATACCCAGGCTAAACAAGTCGAGAGCTGTTTCACGAATTTCGAGAGCATCGTGCCAACTTTCAAACAAACGTGGTTGATTCAACTTGTCCCATATCTCATATAGTTCACGAGCCAATTCATGGCTATTTTCATCGATTTCCTCATTATCTTTCCACATTGGCAATGCAGCCTTTTCGAGCACTTCAAACACCAATACCGAGTGATGAGCCGACAATGAGCGACCACTCTCGGTGATAATATTAGGTTGTTTTAAATCATTTTTCTCACAAGCATCGACCAATGCCGAGATAGCGTCGTTGGCATATTCTTGGATAGAATAGTTCATGCTGCTTTCGCTTGCCGAGCTGCGAGTGCCATCATAATCCACACCCAATCCACCGCCAATGTCGACGAAATCAATATTAAAGCCGAGTTTAGATAGTTGCACATAGAATTGCATAGCTTCACGCAACGCATTTTTTATGCGACGAATCTTTGTGATTTGGCTACCTATATGGAAGTGAATAAATTTCAAGCATTCACCCATCTTGTTTTTTTCCAAGAAATCGAGAGCTTCGAGCAATTCACTTGAATTCAATCCAAATTTTGATTGGTCACCGCCCGATTCTTCCCATTTGCCTGAACCTGCGCTCGATAATTTAATGCGAATACCAATATTAGGCTTAATGTTGATGCGCTTAGATATCTCAGTGATTAATTTTAGTTCGTTGAGTTTCTCAACAACAAGATAAATGCGGCGTCCCATCTTTTGCGCCAACAAAGCAAGCTCGATATAATCCTCATCTTTATATCCGTTACAAATAATGAGAGCATTCTCTGCTATATTTGTTGCCAACACAGCGTGCAATTCGGGTTTTGAACCGGCTTCAAGACCAATATTAAACTTCTTGCCATGCGTCACAAGCTCCTCTACAACCGGACGCATTTGATTCACCTTAATGGGATAAATCAAGAAGTTTTGAGCCTTATAGTTATATTCTTCGGCTGCTTGCTTGAAACAGCGTGAAATTTTTTCAATACGATTGTCCAATATATCGGGGAAACGCAACAACACCGGCGAAGCAATGTCGCGCACCTGAAGTTCATCCATCACATCCTTCAAGTCAACCGAAGCATATCCCTCTTTAGGCGTCACTGCCACATGCCCTTTTTCATTTACTGAAAAATATTTCAAACCCCAACCGTTGATATTATACAACTCCGAGCTGTCATCAATTTTCCATTTTCTCATCGCTAGTCAATAAAAAACAATGGTTAAACGTCGCTTTTTAATTTGTCTCTAAAAATTTTGGACAACAAATTTAATTATAATTCCTCATTTTTTCATCAACCACAACAAAATAATTGTAATTTTGATAATTTTGACATTATTGTCATATAAATTACTGAAATTTTTATCCTCGGTTAAGAATTTTATTCGTAATTTTGTATCAAATTGCAATAACTAGGATATTGAATTAAATAAACAACAAAAAACAATAAATTATGAACAAAAAACTTCTCTTAACTCTCCTCGTTGGTGGAGCAGTCGTATTAACCGGCTGTAACAAGAAAATCTCGCAGTTTGACAGCAATTACTTCTCTGTCAATCCTTCGCCCCTTGAAGTTCAAGGCAACACAGTTCCCGGTAAAGTTACTGCTAAAATCCCTGCTAAAGTATTCGTTAAAAATGCAGAAGTAACAGTTACTCCACTTCTTAATGTAAACGGACAAGAAATTGCAGGACAAGCTTACACTTTCCAAGGTGAAAAGGTGCGTGGAAATAATCCTGTAATCAGCTATAAACAAGGTGGCACTTTTATGCTTCCTATAGAGTATGCTTATACTCCCGGCATGGAAGATGCATCTTTATCACTTAAATTTGATGTCACTCAAGGCAAAAAACAATATGCACTTCCCACTGTGACAGTTGCAAAAGGGGTAAATACCACTTCTACAATAGCCGATGTTGCCACTTCGTCTCCTGCTATCGCTCCCGATAAATATCAACGCGTGGTTCAAGAGCAATATTCTACTAGCATCAACTTCCTTATCAACAGCTCGGTTGTTCGCGACTCTGAAATGAAGAGTGAAAGCATGATTTCATTCATTGACACTTTGAGCAAGGCTTCAGCCGACTCTACTCGCAAAATCAAAGATATTAACCAAACTTCAGCAGCATCTCCCGAAGGTACGTTAGAAATAAACGAAAAAGTTGCTAGTGGACGTGAAAAAACTACATCTGAAAAGATGCACGAAACTCTTAAAGCTCATGGCATCGTTGATTATGGCGAAATCATGAGTTCATTCAAAACTGAAGATTGGGAAGGTTTCCAAAAGCTTGTTAGCGAAAGCAATATCCAAGACAAAGACTTGATTCTCCAAGTTCTTTCAATGTACGAAGACCCTGAGATTCGCGAAAAAGAAATCCGCAATATGACAAAAATCTTCGACGAGCTCAAAACCGACATTCTTCCTAAACTCCGTTACTCTCGCATAATCGCTACCGTTGACGTAATTGGCAAAAGCGACGAGCAAATCAAAGAAGCATATGCTTCTGACCCCAAAAGTCTTACTGTTGAGCAACTACTCTACATGGCTAACTTGACAAAAGACAACAAAGAAAAAGTCAACGTATATCAAACTGCAGCTAATATCTACAGCAACGACTATCGCACTTTCAACAATCTTGGCGCATGTCAATTTGCCGAAGGAAACTACACCGAAGCTGCTAAGAATATCAAAAAAGCATTGGAACTCAATCCTTCTTGTGGCGAAGCAAACATGAATCTCGGTCTCATTTCTATGCTCAGCAACGATTATAACAATGCAAAAGTACAACTTGGTAAAGCTACAGGCATAACCGAAGCTAACGAAGCCCTTGGCGTATACTACCTCAAAAACGGTGACAACCAAGCTGCAGTAAGAGCATTTGGCGATGTTAAATCAAACAATGCTGCTCTTGCTCAAATATTGACTAAAGACTATAGCAAAGCTAAGAAAACTATTGCCGGCATTAACGCACCCAATGCTACTACCCATTATCTATCGGCCATCATCGGCGCTCGCACCGGTAATGAAGATTTAATCATTGGTAGCCTTCGCCAAGCAATCAAACTCGATAGCTCTCTCAAAACTAAAGCCCTTAAAGACCCCGAATTCGCTAACTACAACATTGCATCAAAACTATAATGAAGAAAGGTGTTAAATTTTTAAGCATATTAGCAATTGCGGCAGCAATTAGCGCTTGTAGCAATAATGCCTCAACCGACAAATCTTCGCAAGAAGCTTGCTCCGACACTTGCACCTCTCATAATCACGAGCATAACCATGGGCACGCCCATGGCGATGCTTGCGAAGGTCACAACCACGAAATGGTTGTTGTGGGTGTGGCTCAACAAGGCGACTACAAGTCGGGCAAAATCACTATAAAAACTCTCAATGGAGAATCGAAAGATTTTAACTACAAGCAATCAAACCAAGATAAAATTGCAGCATGGCAAGCCGGTGACACCGTGTCGATTTTCATGGATCACCACCACCATGGAGATAAAGCTCACGACTCTATCACCGCAATCAAATTGGGCAATTTATCAGTAGGTAAAGCTAAAGATGCTAACCACAACCACGAAAACTGCGATGGTCACGGTCACGACCATGACCATGGTCACCAACATTAATCGACACGATTACATCCTAATATAGCAAAAGCCTCGCACTTCAACAGTGAGAGGCTTTTTCATTGTTTTATATTAGTTTTTCGTCTTACAGATGAGCGGTAAACGAGGCTCGAACTCGCGACCCTCAGCTTGGGAAGCTGATGCTCTACCAACTGAGCTATTACCGCAATCGGTGTGCAAAGATACACATATTTTTTCGTGCTCTTACAATATTTTTGTAAAAAAATTCTATTTACGTCTTTTTCTTCATATCAAAAATAAAAATAGGCAGATTCAACTAGCAAGTGCAAAAATAGCAATTTGTTTGAAGAATTCCGTTTTAGGGGTTGAAAAATTTAATTTTTTACGAGGTCTATTGTTTAATTTTTTTGCCACATTTTTAATGTACTTGTCGGAGAAGTCAT
>JAZNGZ010000010.1:0-3233 GCA_045576735.1 Muribaculaceae bacterium | reverse complement strand
GATGAATTGCCACAAACCGGCAGCCGCAGCGGGAGATACCGCATTAGGGTTAAGAGCCGATTCAATGATTGATAGATATTTCAATTCGGTGGGAATGCCTTCTTTTATGAAAGCAGCTTCGAAAATGGGTTCATAATAAGGCCACAAGCCAAGCATTTTTTCTACAAGTTTGCTGCGTTTGCTTGTGTACATTTCGATATATTTCTTTACTACACTATTGTAGGGCATTTCGATGACAAATCCCCCTTCGTTTTGAAGATATTGTAAACGTTCGATGTATATCTCGTCGGTGGGGTTTACAATAGTTTTGGGGTCAATTTCAGGAGCAGGCTCAAGATAGGTGTTTTCATACCATTTGTTAACTAAATCTTCATAGCTCGTCTCAAAACTAGTTGGAGCGACAATGTAATCATCGGTAATCGTTTCGCTCAGTTTCTTGACATTAGGTGCTGCGACGGCTGTTATTGCGCCGCAAGAGATAATTAGACTTAATACAATTTTTTTCATCATAATCATAACTAAGAGAGAGTTTTAAAAGTTAATGGCCCAACTGACACCTACCGAGGGGTATTTGTCGCGTGAGTCTTGAAATATTGCGGGAGCTACATCAATCGACAAGTCGGGGCTGATGTCGAAATGCGATAATGAAGCATCTACATATGCATCAATCATGGCGATAAAGTAGACTCCTACCATTGATATTATACATAAGTCGCGATTGCGACGATAATAGTCTTTTCTCGATTTCAACACATTCGTGAGCCATGCTTTGTCAAGGCTTGACTCCTGAGTGTTGTTTGGAAAGAAATCCATGTAACTATTGGTTGATGGATCGCTATCCATGATGTCGCCGTAGGCTTGAGTATAGTCTTTGAGCATGCCGTTGTTCCATGTTGTGGCATATCCAAGTCCCATAAAACCACCTACTATTATAGGAAGTTTCCAATAACGACGGTTGTACACTTGTCCCAATCCTGGAAATAAAGCTGATAACCACACAGCTTTAGTAGGGTTGGGGTTAAATGCTATTTCTCGTTGTTCCCATTCTTCAATTACCGAGTCGGGGTAAGTTGTAATGATGGGAGTGAAGACACTATTTGTGTCTATTATGGCAATGTCCTTAGTGGCAAAATTTATGCTATCTACGTTGTCATATCCAAGTATTTCTCGGGTTGTAGTAGAGTCGCTTGTTACCTCGTTGCGAAAGCGTTGAGGTTTGCCTTTTTTTAGAGGAAGACGTTGATTTTGTGAAAAAATACTAAAAGTTGATAACAACATGAAAATAATCATGCTGATGCCCACTTTTATGCAGAATTTGCTATTTGTTTCTTTTATCTCGTCTTGGCTCTGTGTCATTAACTAAATATATTGACCTTTAGCGCGTTATCGTTTGAAAATGGTCAATTTCTTAGATTTTTTTTAATCCGTTTAAGTTTTAACGCCTCAAAGATACTAATTTATCTCTCAAATTTTGCCTCCTTTTTGTGAAAGGAATGTTATTTTTCCTTTATCCTTGTTATTAATGGTGTGTTTTTGTTGAAAATAACGAGAAAAAAGAGCAGAGTGTTTCAATATGTGAAATTTGTATTTTTACATTCTAAAACTATGCTTCTAATGTGCGCCTAGATAATTATAGAGAATTCCTTATGGCTGGCTTTATTGGGGGGGAATAAGTTTGATGCTGAGTTTAATTATCGGGATTTGCTTCTTGTGGCTTATCGTCTTGTTTCTTTTGTTTAGTTCTTTTTTCGCCTACTATAGCAGTGCTACGAGGTCTCTCCTCGGGTATACTAGATTCGTATTGAAGAAATCTATAAATATTTTTTGCCGGCAAGATTAAAGTATATGGTTTGTCTGGGCTCCCGGGGATAATTTGTTTAAGATATTGAGTGTTGAGAATTTTTATTGCCTCGATGTCAACATCTGCGTATTCTGAGATTTGTTCAAATGTAACGCGTTTGTAAATATTAACTGAGTCGGTTACTAAAGGTTTCTTCGCTAATGATGCTCTTATTCCATGTTCGTTGTGAAAGTTCATTACATATGCCATAGAGATAAAAGCAGGAACATATCCGCGAGTTTCTTTAGGTAGGTAGTTGTATATTTCCCAAAAATCTTTTCCTCCCGAACGGCGTATTGCTTTGTTTACATTGCCCGGTCCGCAGTTGTAAGCCGCAATTGCGAGTGTCCAGTCTCCGTAGGTTTTGTAAAGTTGGTGAAGGTATTCAGCAGCTTTTTGAGTAGCCTTATAAGTATCACGTCGCTCATCTACAAGAGAATTTATTTCAAGCCCCATTCCTTTGCTGGTAGAGGGAATTAGTTGCCATAGTCCGGTAGTAGCGTTGGTCGATACGGACTCGGGGTTAAGAGCCGATTCAATGATTGGCAGATATTTCAATTCGGTGGGAATGCCTTCTTTTATGAACGCAGCTTCGAAAATGGGTTCATAATAAGGCCACAAACCCAGCATCTTTTCAATAAGTTTGCTGCGTTTGCTTGTGTACATTTCGATATATTTCTTTACTACACTATTGTAGGGCATTTCGATGACAAATCCCCCTTCGTTTTGGAGATATTGTAAACGTTCGATATATATATCATCGGTTGGCTCAACAAGCGTTTCGGTGTCAATTTTAGGCGCTTGGACTATATATGCGCTTTCGTACCATTCGTTATCAATTTCTTTACAACTTGTCGTATAACTAGAGGGAGGAGTGATATAATCGTCAAAAATGTAATTTGTTAGGTCTGTTCTTTCTGCTGAATCTGTTGTGCAACTATCATTTGTAACACAACTATCCTCTAGTTCACAAGGCGTAGCCTCATTAATGTCTGCTTCGCTTTGAATATATGCGTATATGTTTTTTGAAGGCAAAATTAAAGAATATGGCTTGTTTGTGCTCGCTGGGATGATTTGCTTAAGATATTGAGGGTTGAGGATTTTTATAGCATCGATGTCAATATTTGCACTTTCCGAAATTTGCTTGAAAGTAACGCGTTTATAAACTTTTACAGTGTCGGTTAATAATGTTTTTTTTGCTATTGAAGCACCTATGCCATGTTCATTATGAAAGTTCATTGAATATGCAGCCGCAATAAATGCAGGAACATATCCTCGAGTTTCTTTGGGTAGGTAGTTGTATATTTCCCAGAAATCTTTTCCCCCCGAACGGCGCATCGCTTTGTTCACATTGCCCGGTCCACAGTTGTAAGCCGCAATTGCGAGCGACCAA
>JAZNGZ010000009.1:0-14343 GCA_045576735.1 Muribaculaceae bacterium | reverse complement strand
TTTTTCAAGAATAAAAAAAGAGAATCGTGTCACACGACATTATTCTCTTCATCTTATTGTATAGTGTAAACAGGGATGTGATTATATTGTCTATTTTGTTTTTGCTTGCAATTTGCAATTAATTTTATGCAAAAATAGTGTATAATTGAATAAAAACAAATATTTTTGAGTTAAAATAATGTTAATGCTTGGGCAACTTATTCTCAGTGACCGACCAACGATACATTCTATCGCTCGGACGCACCTTCTCGGCGACTTTTATTGAGAACCGTTCCCCCTTCACAGTTTTCTCTACCGGTTTGAGGTCGACACGTATCTCATCAACGGTCAAAATCAAAGCTCCGGTAGTAGGACCGGTGATAACAATCTCATCGCCTACATGTAGCTCGCCACTTTCCATTTGAAACTCAGCCACACCTATTTTTGAGAAATATCTGATGCCCTTGGCCACATATTGTTTCACTCGCGTAGCCGATGAGCCATATTTTGAGGACCATTCGCCAAGGCGTTGCCCCAAGTAGTATCCGTTCCAAAATCCGCGGTTGAAGATTTTGCTTAGACGCTCGTCCCAATCGGCAATCATTTCTTCGTTATAAGTTCCGTTACAACAAGCTTCGAGAGCCTCATTGTAACATTCCACAGCGATTTTCACATATTCGGGACCACGCGCACGCCCTTCAATCTTCAATACCCTCACTCCGGCATCGATAACCTTGTTGAGGAAATGTATTGTCTTGAGATCTTTGGGTGACATGATATATTGGTTCTCAATATCGAGTTGGGCGCCACTCTCACGATCGGTAACAGTGTAACCGCGTCGACAAATTTGAGCGCATGAGCCACGATTGGCACTATAATTCATTTCGTGCAGACTCAAATAGCATTTGCCCGACACTGCCATACACAATGCTCCGTGACAAAACATTTCGATGCGCACCAATTCGCCATGAGGACCACGGATATCTTGTTCACGAATGGCATCGTAGATGGCTCTTACTTGCTCCATGTTCATCTCGCGGGCAAGCACAACCACGTCGGCAAACTGGGCATAGAATTTCACCGCCTCAATATTTGTGATGTTCACTTGTGTTGAGATATGCACCTCTACTCCTATGCTACGCGCATAGGTGATTGCGGCTATATCCGAGGCGATAATGGCTGAGATGCCCGATTGTTTCACCGCGTCGATAATAGCATGACAAGTGGCTATATCGTTGTCAAAGATAATGGTGTTGACCGTGAGATAGCTTTTCACACCGTTTTCGTCACATATCGAAGCGATGTTGCGAAGGTCATCGAGAGTAAAATTCACCGATGAGCGAGCACGCATGTTCAAGCCCTCAACGCCAAAGTAAATGGCATCGGCACCGGCATTTATCGCGGCATAGAGTGATTCGTAGCTCCCCACGGGAGCCATTATTTCAAAGTCTTTACGATTCATCGCAGTGGTTTATTCGTTGCATTTATTAGTGGCAGCCACAACCGCAACCGTGGTCATCGCCACAACCGCCACAGTCATCTCCGCAACCATGGTCGCCACAACCGCAGCCACAGCCACATGATGGGTTCAACTCTTCGGGAGTAGCGTCGCGCACGGTAAGGATTTTGCCGTCGAAACGCACGTTGTCATTAGCCAAGGGGTGATTGAAGTCCATCTTCACGATTTCGTCGGTAACATCAAGCACCACACCATTTATGCGGAAGCCGTCGGCTGTCATCATAGGCACGATAGCTCCTTTTTTGATATATTCGCTGTCAAACTTGCCATCAACCAAGAAGAGGTCACGACTGAGCTCTGCCACTTGATTTGGGTCATAAGGACCAAACGCGTCTTCAGCTTTTACTGTGAGGTTGAATTTTTCGCCGGCAGCGAGTGAGAAGATAGCCTTTTCCAATGGGATAATCATGCCGGGAGTAACGCCATAAACAAAACGTTCGGGGTCGGTTTCGTCGCTTTGGTGAACGAGTTTTTCACTACCGTCGGCATTCACTTTATATAGGTCATAGACCATCTCTACATATTTTCCTTGTTGAATTTTTTCCATTCTATTATATTTTTTATTGTCATGATTATGACATTGTTATTTTTTGAGGTTAATTATTTCGCGGGTAATAGCCACGCATGAGTCGGCTACAGCACATTCTTCAAGACTGTTGTATTTATCGAGAATTTTAAGTAGCGTTTCGGCTTTTGGCATCTTGGTAGAGTCGCCTTGTGAAACAATCATAGGCAACACGATTTCTTCCTCTATTGTGGTGCGAAGATGTGCATAACGATTGTTGCGTAGCATTAATGTGTCGAGCATTGATATGTAAGTGTTGTCGAGCTCTTTCTTCATATTCTCGGCACGTTTCTCGATTGGCATATCTTTCTCGTTTAACGCTTTATTAATGGCGTTGATTAGCCGTGAGGACTTATTATTTACTATTTCTTGTTCTATTTTAGACTGCTCCTGGTCGGCAACCTCTTCTTTCACAAGATTCATCTCATGAAAAAAATAATATGCACCTCCAAGCACCAATAGCAATGCAATGGTTGAGAAGCGTGGTAATAACGAACGTTTGCGTCGTGATCTGCGTTTTTGTGAACTCATTATATATACGTTAAGATGTCAGTTACATGCAAAGATAGTGAAAAATATATATTCCCACAAAATAACCATTGAAATAAGGATACTCCTTATTGCTGAAATGGATTATTTCTCTCGGAGAATAAACAATTGGGAGGCTTCAAAACGGGGTAGGGTGACAATTTGAATGTCGGCATCGAGCGATAACGCGCCTTCACTTCCGTCGCCTATTTTGTATCCTCTTTCAAATAGTGGTTTTGTTACGGTGGCAAGTGCAATGTTGGGGGTGTTGTTATCATTGCTTAAGTGACATAGGAACACGTGACTGAGTCGGTCGGAATATATAGAAGATATATATCGGGCTGTCACTACATTGTCAAGGTGACCGGTGTCGGCAAGAATGCGAGCCTTTAAATACTCGGCATATTTGCCTGTTTTGAGCATTTCGAGGTCGTAGTTGCTCTCTATCATGATATATTGAGCTTGTCGCATATAATGGTCTACACGTTCGCTGATATACCCCAAGTCGGTAGCTATTGAGAATTTATGAGTGCCATTCTCGATGAAAAATCCCACATTGTCGGTGCCGTCATGCGACACCTCAAAGGCTGTGATTTTGAAGTTGTCTATTTCAAAGGGTATTTCTTTGTAGAAAGGACGGTGATAGTCTTTGAATCGACGTGATATGTTGTGACGGCGCATGATGCCGTTGAGTGTCTTTGGTGTGCAATAGATGCCTATGTGTCGGTAACGGCGCACAATAGAGTAGGCATATCTTATGTGGTCGCCATGGTCGTGGGTGATACATATGCCTTTGATAGAATCCATTGAAATTCCGTTACGTTCCAATTCTTTTACTACCTTATTATTGTCGACGCCGGCATCTATAAGTATGCCACTTTTGTTGTCGCCCAAAAACGCACAGTTGCCGCTACTGCCACTGCCAAGGGATATGAAACGTAAATTACCTGTAGCCTTTGAGGCTTTCATGGGAGTAACCTCGGAGTGTACTTCTTTTCTTTTTGCCGAGGTAGGTGTATTGTTAGGGGCGTCGCCATTGGCTCCGAAATTAACAGAGACAGTAGAGGCAACGCTTTCTTCATTGAAATCGTCGAAGAGTCCCGGAAGGTCTTGAAGGGGTCTTTGTTTTGTCTTACGAGCCATTTTAGTTGTTATTTAAGAGAATAATAAAAAGATTGTGGGAATCTTGTTGTAGTTATATTTGGCTTTGCTCCATTGTGAAAGCTTGCGAGTGATTATTGATTGATTGGGGCCGGTGATGTCGCTTGCAACACAGAGCAATAAGTCGCTCGGCATGGAACGTGAAATCTCTTCTATGAGTTTATTATTGCGATAGGGGGTTTCGATAAAAATTTGTGATTGGCGTTCACGACGAATTCGTCGCTCCATCTCTTTGAGTTTGTTGTTTCGAACGGCCTGGTCAATAGGGAGATAACCATTAAACGCAAAACTTTGACCATTAAATCCCGAACCCATTAGTGATAGCAAGATACTAGAGGGACCCACAAGTGGCACAACGTTATAGCCACGTTGCTGAGCAATTGCCACTACATCGGCTCCGGGGTCGGCAATTGCCGGACAGCCGGCTTCGGAGATAATCCCCATTGAAGAGCCCTCGGCAAGGGGCTTTAGCATAGAAGGTATTGATGTGGGGTCGGTGTGCTCATTGAGAGTAAAGAATGTCAATTGGTCAATATCGATGCTTTTATCACATGCTTTGAGAAAGCGTCGTGCCGACCTCACATTCTCAACTATAAAATGTTTAATCATTGAGACTATCGCTATATTATAGCTTGGCAATACGTTTTGCAACGGAGCATCGCTCAGCTGCACAGGAAATAAATATAGCGAAGGTGATTGTGGCATAAAATTATTTAATGGTTTTGTGGTTATCTCACTTATAATCAAATGTCTAAATAAACATAAGATTTATGCAATTGTTTTTATAAAACAAGAGAGCGAGAGTCATTTAAATCGACGCTCACTCTCTTGCGTAGGGTTTTATGTATCAGCGAGTGATATATATCATTTATTGATCGCCATTTTCATAGAAATCAAGAAGTTTTGATTTGTATTTTTTGTTCCCTTTTAGAATTCTAAACATATTGTTTTGCAACGCTCTGCTACCCATTCGTAGATTAAAGTGATTTGAGAATTCTTTAAAATTGTAGGGACGACCTTCTGATGTTATATCGTCAATTTGAACTACAACCACTGCGTTGTTTGTTTTAAATGGTTTTATTAATTGTCCTTTTTCGCCAGCAAATACTTTACCTATAAATGCTGATTCACCATTTCCGAGAGAAGAAACCGATGAGGCGTCAAATGTTATCTGGACATTTTTTATTGAATCGCCGGTTAGAGCTACATATGAATTAAAGTCGTTAGCTCCTTTGCTGTTGAAATCTTTTATGATGCTTTCGGCTTTCTTATTGTCACGAACAGTTTTGGTGAGTGCTTCCTTTACTTTAGGATCGTTGTATGGAATATAGTTGTTGTAAATGTCATTAACAACTGCAACGATATAACGAGTGTTATCTTTATCAGAGAAAGGAGCAGATATATCGCCTTTATTTGCATTCATTGCCCATTTAACCACGTTGCGTGATTCGGGTACCATGTTGTTAAGAAGGCTTGTTGTAGCATCAATAGTTGTTGTTGTTATTTGATAACCTGCTGCTGGTGCATTTTTGATAAATGCGTCGGCAGTATTGTTCTTCGCTAAGAAGTTGTTTAAGTCATCAGTAAGTTTAGTGATTGTTGCTTGTGATGGCTCTGATTTGTAGCTTATTTCGGCAATTTCACTAACTTTTACAGCTGGGGTAGTTTTGTTTACAATGTATACAGCTTGAAGTTTTTGTTGGTCCATAACTGTATCTATTACAATCTTTTGTCCTGCTGTAGCTTTTGTCAATTTAGATTTTAAATTTGCATCAGTGTTGGGGGCTGATAATTGAATCCAAACACTATCGGCACCTTCTGTTTTTCCATTATTTTGACCGATAAATGATTTTACTTTTGCACCATTGTTTAATGCATTTACAACAGAATCAAATGATGCTGAATCAGTGACTTGTACAAGTGAAATGTTTATTGAGTCCATTTCCATTTTGCTGCTGAGCAATTTGGCTATGCGATAAACATTGCCTGATTTTGGCAACATGCTTACTTGACCTACTTTTGCAGAGTCGGCAAAGTTTTTAATCGAAATGTCTTTGATTTGACTTGGCACATAAGTTTTTGTGTTATAGTTGAAGTTTACATTCGATGCAATTGCTTCAACTCCTGGTGTTATGCTAAGAGAATCAAAAGCATTTTTTACAATATTATCGGCATTATTGTTGTCATCGGTTGAAGGGTCTAGTTTTAATGTGATATAGCTAATGGTGCGTACTTCATCATCTAATTTATACATGTTTTTGTTCTTTTCCCATTCAGCTTTAATCTCTTCATCGCTTACTTGGAATTGGTCATCGGGGAGCGATGAGAGCTCTTTAGAGGCATAAGATACAGAGTATTTAGTGTTCAACTCATAATATACGTCTTTAGCGTCGAGTTCATTTGCTGAGAAAAGTTCGCTAAATAGAAAGCCATAGAAGTTTTGTTTTAAATCTTTTTCGGTTTGATTTTCAAACTCGATTAATTGTGCTTTAATGTTTTCGAGCATTTCAGCAGGTATTTGGTATTTTTGGGGGTTAGCTACAGCATCAATCATTTGCGCTAATTGTGGATTTTGAGAAATGACGAAATTGAGCTCTTTTGGAGTGATTGTGATGCCGAGTTTGTTCATCTCTTCTTCCATCATTGACTCGAAAAGCATACTTTGAAGCACTTGTGCTTGAAGTAATTCGGGAGGAGTTTGCATTCCTTGTTGTTGCTCTGTTTGAGATGCAAGATTAAGCTGTTTTTGAAATTCTTGAATATCAATTTCGTGATTTCCAATTTCGGCCACAGTAGTGCCATTGCCAAATAAACTACGACCTGATGTGAAGACGTCGCCAAGAATGAATGCAAGTAGCGCTCCAATAATTACAATGAAGAGCAATACAGACTTACTTCTGATTTTTTCTAATGTTGCCATTTTTTATTTTGTGTTTAATTTTTTAATATTCTACAATTTGCGCTAACCACATTTAGGGAATAAATGCAATTAGCGCACAAAGATACATCTTTTTCCTTTTTTATCAAAACAAATTTCTAACAAAATAGGTGTAGATGATAAAAACGGCCTTTCGGATGGTTAAATACCAAATTGTTTTTTGATTTCATTCACATAGTCATCTTTTTCCCATGTAAATAGCTCAACTTCCATTGTTTTTGTGCCTTCATATTTTGAAGTGAATGTTTTGGTTACGGTCATTGGTGTGCGCCCCATGTGTCCGTAAGAAGCTGTTTCTTGATATATGGGGTTGCGGAGTTTTAGGCGACGTTCGATGGCATAGGGGCGCATATCAAAAATCTCTTTTACGATTGCCGAGATTTCGGCGTCGCTTTTATCTACTTTGGCTGTGCCATTGGTGTTTACATAAAGACTTACGGGTTCTGCTACCCCAATTGCATATGCTACTTGCACAAGGGCTTCGTCGGCAACTCCTGCCATTACGAGGTTTTTGGCAATGTGACGAGCGGCATAGGCTGCCGAACGGTCAACTTTTGAGGGGTCTTTGCCCGAAAATGCACCACCACCATGTGCGCCACGACCTCCATATGTGTCGACGATGATTTTACGGCCGGTCAATCCGGTGTCGCCATGAGGACCGCCAATCACAAATTTTCCGGTTGGGTTTACATGTAGGATATAGTTATCGTCGAAAAGCGCTTTTACTTTTTCGGGGAGTTGTGCTATTACACGAGGAATTACAATTGACGCCACATCATTTTTTATGATTGAGAGCATTTCTTCGTCGGCTTGCTCTTGAGTTTTGCCTTCGCAAGGTTTGATGAAGTCGTCGTGTTGAGTTGAAATCACTATTGTGTGAATTCTTGCAGGCTTCCCTTCGGGGGTGTATTCGACTGTTACTTGGCTCTTAGAGTCGGGACGGAGGTAGGTCATCTCTTTGCCTTCGCGACGAGTATTTGATAGCTCTTTAAGTAAACGGTGGCTTAGGTCGAGGGGTAGGGGCATGTAGCTGTCGGTTTCGTTACATGCGTAACCAAACATCATGCCTTGGTCGCCCGCTCCTTGGTTTTCGAGCTCTTCGCGTTCCACGCCACGATTAATGTCGGCACTTTGTTCGTGAAGGGCTGAGAGAACGCCACATGCTTCGGCATCGAATTTCAACTCGCTGCGATTGTAACCAATGCCATCAATCACGCGACGAGTCACGTCCATCAAGTCGATATAAGCATTACTTTTTACTTCGCCGGCAACAACAACTTGTCCGGTAGTCACTAAAGTTTCACAGGCTACTTTTGATTGTGGGTCATAAGCGAGAAATTCGTCAAGGATTGCGTCTGAGATTTGGTCGGCAACTTTGTCGGGGTGTCCTTCCGACACCGATTCTGATGTAAATAGATAATTCATATTGTTGTCTTTAAATTTGTTACACAAAAAAATCAACGAAGAAATTTCGCTGATTACCACACCAAAAGCCACAAATTAAAAGATATATGATATTGCGGTTTTAGCATTTTTTATAGTGGTTGCAAGCAGCCAAATTTTTCCACGTTTTGTAAATTCGCTACAAAGGTAGTGCAAATAGTGTATATTAGCAAATTAAACCCAATAAAAATATGTTTTTTACATCAAAATTATGCCAATGTGTCATTTTGTACATAATAGAAGGTTTCTTGTGCAAAAAAAGTGCTATGAAAATTCTTTTGGCTTAATATTTGTAATATTATACGATTAAACGTTATCAACGTTCTGTCCGTTAAGATGTCGTTGCTTATGTTATATAGGCTATGTCTCGATAAAAATAAATTTAAGTAAACTTAATTTGCAATTGCGCTCGGCTTGCACTATCTTTGCAAATTAAAGTGGCAATTTTATAGTTGTTGAAAAATAGAAACATTAAGTATTATGCGACAAGTAAAACCTAAAAAAGCTCTTGGTCAACATTTTTTGACCGATTTGAGTGTGGCGGCGCGCATTGCGGCTACTCTCGATGATTATAAGGGTATGCCGGTGCTCGAAGTGGGTCCCGGTATGGGGGTGCTTACTCGTTTTCTGCTCGATAATGGTCATGATGTGAAAGTGGCTGAGATTGACACAGAGAGTGTTGCATATCTTAATGAGAATTTTCCCGATTTGGAAGGGCGTATCATTGAAGGTGACTTCCTTCAAATGCGTCTTGATGAATTTTATGAGGGGAAAGATTTTTGTGTGATAGGAAATTATCCCTATAATATTTCTTCTCAAATATTCTTCAAAGTCCTTGACTATAAGGATAAGGTGACCTGTTGCTCGGGTATGCTTCAAAAAGAGGTGGCTGAGCGATTGGCGGCCGGTCCCGGCACAAAAACACGCGGCATATTGAGCGTGTTGTTGCAAGCATGGTATGATGTGGAATATTTGTTTACAGTTAATGAAAATGTGTTTAACCCTCCTCCCAAGGTGAAATCGGGGGTGGTGAGATTGCGCCGTAATGATGTGACCGACCTCGGTTGTGATGAGCGATTGTTTAAGACGGTGGTGAAAACGTCGTTTGGTCAGCGTCGAAAGACGTTGCGCAACTCCCTGCGTGGGTTGTTGCCGCCTGAGTCGACGGTGCCCGATGACCCTATTTTTACCCGACGACCGGAGCAGCTGAGTGTTGAGGAATTTATCTACCTCACCAATCTTATAGCCGGTTTGCGTGGCTAAGAGACTCAAAACATCATTCATTAACCCTCTCACGATTCAATAAAATGAAGGAATATACTCCCGAATACCTCGAACATATCCGCGAGGTGATTCATACACAAAATGTCGAAGTAGCACGTCAAGAACTCGAAGGATTACACCCTGCCGACATCGCTGAGTTGTATCAAAATCTCAATCTCAAAGAGGCTGAATTTCTTTATGACCTTCTTGATGAGGATACTGCTGCCGATGTGTTGATGGAACTCGATGAGGATGATCGTCGCAAACTTTTGCGTGACATGCCCGTCGAAGAAATCGCAAGCCACATTGACCACCTCGACACCGACGATGCGGTAGATATTATCCAAGAACTCGACGAAGAAGATCGCGAAGAGATTCTTTCGCACATCGACGACGTGGAGCAAGCCGGCGACATCATCGACCTTTTGAAATATGATGAGGACACTGCCGGTGGTATCATGGGTAAAGAAATGATTGTGGTGAATCAAGAGTGGAGTATGCCTGAGTGTATCAAGCAGATGCGCATGCAAGCCGAAGAAATCGATGAGCTATATAATATATATGTGGTAGATAACGATAATCGTCTAAAAGGCATTTTCCCGCTTAAAACGATGATTACTCACCCTTCGGTGTCGAAAATCAAGCATGTGATGGAAACCGATCCGGTGTCGGTAAAAGATGACACTCCTATTGAAGATGTGGCTCACGACTTCGAAAAATATGACCTTGTGGCTATGCCCGTAGTCGATTCGATTGGCCGACTTGTGGGACGCATCACTGTCGACGACGTGATGGACCAAGTGCGTGAATCGAGCGAACGCGATTATCAATTGGCTTCGGGGCTCTCTACCGACGTGGAAACCGACGACTCTATGTTTACCCAAATAAAGGCTCGTATGCCGTGGCTGTTGATAGGGGTTGTGGGTGGATTAATCGCATCATGGTTGCTTGGACTATTTGGTAATTTTGACCCTATTTTGGCATTGTTTATCCCGCTTATTTGTGGAACCGGAGGAAATGTGGGCATTCAATCATCGGCGATTATCGTTCAAGGTCTTGCAAACGGTTCGCTTGAATTAAAGGACTCCGGAAAGCAGATATTCAAAGAACTTGGAGTGGGATTGTTTAATGCCTTGATAATATCATTAGTAGTGTTTGGCTATGCCGCAATATTCCATAGCACAGCAATTTCAGTACCTATCTCGGTGTCATTGTCGGTGTTTGCGGTAGTGATATTTGCTTCAATATTTGGCACCTTTGTGCCTTTGACTCTTGAACGTGTCAATATCGACCCGGCGCTTGCTACAGGACCGTTTATCACTATCACCAACGACATTGTGGGGGTTGTAATTTATATGGCTATCAGCTCGGCATTGATTAATGCTTTAGGCGCAATATAGCCTGTTTTTATAGAATATAGAATATAATTAAACATATATAAACCATTTATTTTAAATAATACTGATATGGAATTTATTATTACTGCTGTTATTTCCATTGCTGTATATAATATCTTTTTGAAGATCAAGCAATGGAAAGACCAACGCGAAGAACAAGTTGGGGCATCTGCCACAACTCCAAGTGCTACTGCTGCCAATAATGCGACAATGCCCTTGTATACGCTTTATCAATTAAAGCAACAACAAAACTTTTTGCGACAAAGGTTTGAAGTGGGTAAGGGTGAAAATAAAAACGATGAGCAACCATCATCGGCCGATTTGTTGTTGATGAGCATTATCGACCAGCTTGACCACTCACATTTAGGCAAACCAATAAAAATGGTTATAAAATGTGGTGACAAAATTGAAGAACTCACCGACGAATATCAAATAATGAGTTTTGATATTCGCGAGTTTATAAAGTCACACCCCGAAGGGAAAACCGTAAGGATTATTACATTCCATATCGAATATGAAAGCAATGATGTGGTAATGACCTTGGTTGCAAATAATGAAGATACTGCTCATGCTCGATATTTTAGATTGACAGCATTTACTTTGCTCCCATCAGATGAATATTCATCTTTCTCATCTCTTATTGAGGTGAGTTTTGCCGATTCTAATCAAGACTATTGGGAAGCTAAATATATGATTGATGAAGCCCTTGCCGAGGTTGAGAAAAAGAAAGACGAAGCCGATATGTCGGCTAAAACATTGGCAACACTTTCGGTGATAAATCCTTCATGCGCTAACGACCTTTATTGGGGACGAAAGTATTATAAATTTTGCACTCAAGCGGGAGCTCACAATTTGATTCATCAAGCATTGTATCATTTATATAGAGTAAATTCATTTCTTCGCCAACAAATTCCTACATTGAATGAAAATGGTAAGGATGTATTAATTGAGGTTAACACATGCATTGGTCATCTATCAATGATGAATAGCAATTACGAAGAGGCTTTCCACTATCTAGATGTTGCTCGTAGAGGAAATTCCATCTTTTCATTAATGCTATACTATGATTGCCTATGTATGATTATGAGTCCGGGAGTGGAATATGAAATAAAGGAAGCTCTTGGGAATATTTTAAAGTATGTCAATTCAAATCCCGAAGCTAAAGAAGGATTAACCGAATATATTAGGTTCCTCAATCGCCGATTGGTGTATGTGTATATGCAATATCAGTGCTATGGCGATGCTGAGATTATCCTTAACCGCATGCTTGCAAATGGCGAAGACGACCCCGATTACATTAACGATACGTTGAAGCAAATCAACGAAGCAAAAGAACGAGTAAAGGCAAATGCTGATTGCGAAGAAACGCAAGAATCTTAACGCATTAATAAATTAATAGGAGAGTATATGACTGATTTCTTTCATTCGGTAGAGTTTTATGTGTTAGCAACACTTGTGGCTGCGTTGATTGTGGGGTTTATTGCCAAACCGTCATCGCGGGGTGAGGCGCGTCAACATTTGCTTGCCGGAGAGCTGTCGAATGAATCAAATCGCACATGGAGTGATATTGCAACGATGCAGCCGTCAATCTCCCTTCGGGTACGCGATGATGGAACCGTGCAACTCACTCGCCATGGGGTTCAAGGTGTGTCGACATCGGGTGCCGTGTCATTGGCTGTCACGATGATAGGCTTTGATGTAACAATTGAGGAACGCATTGTGCCGGGAAATAATCTTGATGAGCCCATTGATACCGCCACCTTTGAAATGAAATTTTTTGCTCCCGATCGTTATCACTTAAAATATAATTCCTCTACAACGTCATCATTCGTTTCAACAACCCTTCTCGTGCGTGAAGGATATGAAAAACACCTCCCCTTATCAATATAGCCTCAAAGAAACCGGTATAATCAACAATTTCATCACACGAAACGAGCATTTTGTACTAAGAACGTTAAATTTGTTTGGTTGGAGTGAAAAATGGTTATTACCTTTGTGGTGTGATTAAGAAATAACAAACAAATAACAAATAATAATAAATAAAAACAAAAACAATTATGGAAAAGAAAAACAAATTTGGTAAAATGTTTAATGCAGTAGCAGTTTCATTGTTGATTGCTTCAGGTGCATTTGTCGCAACATCGTGTGGTGGTGAAAAAAAAGCCGAAGGCGAAGTTGAAGTTGCTGAACAAATTGATACAGTTTCTAATACCGATGCATCGGCCAAAGAAACAACAGTTGAAGATGTATCGGGGGAAGAGGCTGAGCAACCTACCGGTGAAGGTACTCCGGTAGAAAACACTGAAGCCGAAGCTAAAAAGAATGATGCCGCAGATAAAAAAGAAACAGCTAAAGCTGATGAAAAAAGAGTGGCTAAAGAAATCAATGATGCCGACGGTTGGACTTGTGTTAGAACAGAGCCCAATGCAAAATCTAAAGAAAAGTTTAGAGTGCAAGCCGAAAAGAAATTTTATGTGTCAAAAATAGATGGTTCTAAATGGTGCAAATTTTATTGGACCGAAGATGGTAAGCAAGAAGGTTATATTCATGGTAGCTTTATTAAAAATGTGGGAGAAAAGAAAACCGCTATTAATGAGTATAAACCAACAGGCAAATATCACGTGATTATAGGTTCATTTGATAATTATCAAAAAGCTAAAGCTAAATTTGAACAAATTGACAAATGGGCTGACGCTGACATGTTCTTCGAAAAAGATAAAAAAATGTACCGAGTAGCAGTTTACTCTTCTACCGATAAATCTAAAGCAGAAAACGTGAAAGCCGATGTGGCAAAAGACGGATATCCTGATGCATGGATTCTTAAATACTAAAAATATAAAGTAATATTATGAAAAAGACTGTGTTAAAGTTAGGCGTGTTGTCTTTGTTTGTGATGTTTTTAGCAAGTTGTTCGTCTCAGATGGAAAGAGATGCAACTAATATGGCAGAACGAACAATCGAATTAGAACAAATGCAAGAGCGCATGAAAGATCGTTCTAATTTGAGAGGGAAACCTATTACAAGACAAGAATATAATCAATTCTCTCAAGAATATTTAGACTATTCTAATGAGATGTTGGAAAAGTATAGTGAAACGCCTGAACAGCAAAAAGAATTTTCAGATCTTGTCGAGAAGAAAACGAAAGAACTGAAAAAAGAAAACTAAGAGTTTGCTGAAAAGTATTGATAATTAACACTATTGCTAAATAGATATTATAATGACATTAGAATAGCATAGCGATAATTTGAAATCGGTCGACTATTGTAGTTATAGTACTAGAGCATGTATAAAGGGGGCTTCTATAAATCTTCAAAAGTAATTTATAGAAGCTCCCTTTATATGTTACTTCTATACATTTGTCCAAATCTCGATTTCGTCGTAAAGTGTTTTTTATCTGTATCTAAAATCTTTGATGAAGATTCCAAACCGAAGTGCGACCCCAGCGGTGAAAATAATATGAAAAACACCGCGGGTTTGCCCAGCGGTTGGGGCGCGTAGCCCCAAAGAGCGAATCTCAGAAAAAAAGGTTTAATTAGCAAAATAAAAAAA
>JAZNGZ010000008.1:0-2772 GCA_045576735.1 Muribaculaceae bacterium | reverse complement strand
GTATTAGGCTACCCCATAGGGATTATATTGGACAACGGGCAAGCCCTTACGAGTGATGATTTGTCCAATCTATTTCCGAAGCTCACAGCCTATTTATTCCTTGGCTGATAAAATACAAGGAGGCCTGCGAGGACAATCCTGGTTGCAAGATAAGAGCAAGTATATAAGATTCGCTCCAAGTCAGCAGAAAAACTGTTGCTTGGAGCGATTTTCTATCCTGTAATTTTGAATTCTAAATACTCTTCACACACATAATCCGCCAAATCGCTTTTAAAATACATGATTTGGCGGATTATAAATAGATGAATCACATTATACTGTGATTTTGTCACATAATACTATCGAAAATAACTCATATTTAGCCAAATTCGCAATATATTGTGAATTCTGCTTGTTTTGTTCGTTAAAACACTCTATATTTGCATCAAATACCAATATATTGTGAATATGAAAGCGTTGGGAATGCAGATTAAGGCTCGCAGATTAGCTCTTAAAATCAAGCAACAAGATTTGGCTGATTTGGCTGTTGTGAGTATAAATACAATTGTTGCTATCGAACGTGGTACAGGAAATCCGCGTATTGATACATTACTTTCTGTATGCGATGTGTTAGGATTACAACTTGTAACTAAGTTAAAGGATTAACATTATGAGACAATGTGAAGTGTATCTACACGGAATAAAGGCTGGTGTATTAATTGAAAATGACAATCGTGAGTTTATGTTTACTTACGATAAAGCATATTTGTTGAGTGAAAATTGTGATGCAGTAAGTCTGACATTACCGCTTCGTTCTGAACCTTATAGTTCACCGTTCCTATTTTCTGTATTCGCAAATATGCTATCAGAAGGGGACAATCGCCAAATACAATCTCAACTACTTCGTATTGATCCTGAAGATGATTTTGGAATACTATTGGCTACTTGTCAATATGATACCGTTGGAGCCATTACCGTTAAACCGATAGAATTATGAAAGATTTAACTGTTTGCCCTTCAATATTACAAGAGGGCTATGATACCTATTCGCCTATAGCTCGAAGAACTCTATTTGATGGTCATGCTGTATCTCATATTTTCTCTGAAGCAAGTCCAGACACAGGAACAGTTGAGGCAAATGAAGCTGTAAAAAGTGTTGGACGTATATCGCTCTCAGGCGCTCAGCCCAAATTTTCCATTGTTGTAGATGATGATAAACTACGCTATATTCGTGAAGGAGAACAAGGAACATTCATCCTTAAACCACGTCCTACAGCATATCAAATCATAAATAAGGATTTTTGTGTTGCCAATGAGCACGTAACTATGCAAATTGCATCACAGGTATATGGTATTGAAACGGCTGCAAATGCGCTTTGCTTCTTTGATGATGGCACTCCTGCATATATTACGCGTAGATTTGACGTACATAGTAAGGGTAAATACAAACAAGAGGACTTCGCTGCATTATTGGGTTACACAAAAGATAACGCAGGATCTAATTACAAATATGACAAAGCCAGCTACGAAGAGTGTGCCGAGGTAATACATCGCTATGTAAAGGCTACACTGATTGATATACGTAGATTTTTCCGCATAATCCTGTTCAACTTTGTTACATTGAATGATGATGCACACTTGAAGAACTTTTCTTTGATAGAACGTAATGGTGAATATCGTCTATCTCCTGCCTATGACCTTATCAATACATCTTTGCAGCTTATGAATCCTCATATTTTTGCTCTTGACAAAGGTCTCTTTAAGGAGGGAATGGCATTTTCTGATACTCACACCATCAGCCGTTCTGATTTTGAAGAGTTCGGTAAGCGTATTGGACTTCCTATAAAAGTAATAAAACAAGAGATTGATATGTTCGCGGCAGAACAACCTTTAGTTAAAGAATTACTTGGTCGTTCGTTCCTTTCACCATCTTTGCAAAAACAATATTGGATGGCATTTGATTACCGTCGCAAAATGCTCAATTTTTAAAGCATAAATAAAACAAATAGAAAAAGTCGTTTTATTTCCCTGCAATCAATATATTTTGCATACTTGCAGGGAAATAAATTATATCCTGATTTTTTTAGATTCATAAATTAAATGATACAACCATAATAAATTATCGTTTGCGTTAATATAGCAGACAATGCCGTCGTTTACTTATCGCGCACGATGATTTATAGTACTCCTACAAAAGAAAAAACTAAAATCACACATTTGTGTAATTTCCAACGATAAACATTGAGTAATATCGCTTAAAAAGCGTACCTTTGCATTAGAAATCATTTGGAACGCAAATGCGGTAAAAGGCTGAATATAAATCACTTCAATTTGGTTTATACCAAAACTTGAAAATGAGTTTGAAAAGCGCGGTACAACACGTATATCGAAATCGCTGATTTTCAACACGATGAATTTGTGAGTATTTTCCGTGTCATTGTAAAAATGCGAGTTGTACCGATTAAGAGGCTAAAACGCTTTCAATCAATAGTGTAAATGTGTTGCATCGACCAATGACATAAGCAATCAAGCAAATGACTGCTCCCATCAGAATATACATAAGCAACATACTTCGTGGCATTGTTCCGCCTGCATTGCCTTGAAGGTCATAGTGAGCAGGAAGAAGTTCTGGCAAAGAACTCCATCGAACGATAATAGCTAAAGCATTCAGGGCCACAATCAGAATCGGGATAAACCAACTTTTTTTATTCATAATTATTACTCAAAATTAATTTAATACACATACCTTTGCAGAGAAATAATGCAGACTGCATATACAAAAGTATAGGTAAT
>JAZNGZ010000007.1:0-8130 GCA_045576735.1 Muribaculaceae bacterium | reverse complement strand
TCATATTTTTTAACCGCTTTTTGGACTCCGTGAATCGAATATTCTGCAAAAAAATGAAATTTGACGATTTTACAGATTTTAGAAACCTTGCTGCTTAAAAAAGAAACTGTGTCAAAATATGGTATTTTGACACAGCCCCTTGAATTATAAATAGAATTGATTATTTCTTGATAATCTTCACAGGAGCACGACCGTTTACTTTCACAAAGTACATGCCATTGGCAAGGTCTTCGATGTTTACTTCTGTAACTGTGTCACCATTACCGTCGAGATTCATCACTTCGGCACCTGCTTCGTTGTAAATCACGATTGTGTTAATTGCCTCACCTGCCTTGATTGTGATTGAAGTGCTTGCAGGGATAGGATAGATTAACAATGAAGATGCATTGTCGTCACCTACAACCTCAACTCCGGTTGGAGTTAATATGGTTGGAGTAATACCTACAGGCTCATTCTTATCGATATAAGTGTTACGAGCAGCATAGTGAGCCACGATGATAAATTCCCATTTGTCGGGAGTGTTATTAATCACTACTTCATCTCCATTTGAGGCAGTAGCAACACCGTCATTGTTAACAGGAACATCGTAGAAGTATGATAACACAACATTTCGTCTAGAACCGCCATCTGCTACGTTATAAAGACCATCGCCATTAGCATCAACAGTTGTATAATATGGCGCCTTGGCATTTTCAAAATCATAAGTTCCGGGTATTTGACTAGTTGAAGTGGTTTTTGCCCAAAGTTTGCCATCTTTTATTTCAGAGCCATTGTGCAACAAGAAGTTTTCAATATTGATTGTGTCGCCTTTATATTCACCTTGTTTATTTACAACAGCCTTGATTGTATAGTATGACACCGGTTCTGCATCAGTTGGTTTAGAGAAGTCTAAATCAATACGATATCTATCGGCTTTTTGAGTCTCAACTACCCAATTACCATCTTCTTTTTCAGTCCAACCTCCAATAGTAATATCTTTAGCAACAAATGCTTCAATATATAAATCTTCGGCAGGTTTTGCCGGGTAGTCATTGTTGTCAATAGCAGTGTTGAATCGTGATTGCTTAATTGTTCCATTTAAGAACTCATAGTTCACAGCCACACGTGCAGTATAGGTTTGGAAATCAAGATCGCAGTTATCTACGTTTTCGATATTTTTGTCTAAAACATAATCAAATTCATATACAAAGTCTTCTGACTCTAAGGTAGGATTGGTTCCATTTTTATAGTCTTCGTCGAGCACTTCATCCTCATAAACCACTTCACCCTTAGCATTGAGCAACTCAAATGAATAAGATTTCACCTTCACGTTAGCATTACTTGCGTCACTCAAACCGAATTTCTTAGGACGCTTCCATGTTGAAACGCCACCAAAGTGAGTAATTTCAGTTTTCGCTTCATTATACTTAGTGATAATATCCAATGTTGGTGTTACTTCAGGCAATTGGTTGTCGGGGAACAAGCGATATTTAGCAAAACGCATACCGGGCACATATTGATAGATATATACACATTCAGCATTTGCACTAGTAACACTTTCGTATGTTCCGGGTTCGGCATGGAACCAGTTACCATTGGCATTGGTTGCGATATTAGAACTTGTATTTGTTTGCTTAAATTGAGCCACTGGCATAGGTGGAGAAAGTTTTGATTCAGAAGCTGCATCATCAATTTTTGCCTTAATACCACGAGTCACGATAAAGTCACCGGTATTTCTTGAATACATACATGCAGGTGTAATCAAGAATGTTTCACCATCGCTATCGTCATCGGCACTACCAAATGCTACAATTGATGTACCGCCCGAGTTATTGATACGGCTATCGGTATCGAAGATTGCGTGCCAATGCTTGCTTCCGTCGGCATTTGTTTCTTTATCATGCACACCAAAGTAACCATTTGAACGAATTTGAGCCATCCATGTATCGCGACCGGCAATATTAAATCCATAGTTTTCTGAACCGGTTGCAAGAACATGTGTTTCAAGTTCTCCGGTGGTTGGATTTGATTCAGTGTAATCGCTAAATTCGATTGTTTCGTGTGATACGTATGCTCCATTAGCTATCTTAACCTTAAATGCAGTACGGGTCCATGATGGTGCTAAAATCAAATATCCACCTTCGGCACTCATCACATCACCCCACATGTAGTAGTAGTCGCTTCGTCCGGCTACTTGTCCATAACTCTTTCCACTGGTGTAGACCATATCGTCTATCCAACGATCATCGAGCCACAATGCTGTGAGGTCGAGAGTGATTGGGGTAGTTGAATATGAACCATTAGCATCACGAGTGTAAAGATGTCCTTCGGTAATACGACGACCGAAACCATCATGCAATTTTGCCACTTCAGTAGCATTACCATCTGATGGAGTAGTTGCTGCCAACTTGGTAACGTTATTATTACGCATGAAGATAGTACCCTTGTCGTCCATAGCGATACCTACGTTTTCAAATGCTTCATTTGTGATGATTTTGTTGTCGTTGCCAAAGCCCATGCGCACATCGTGTTCTTCGGTTGCTTTTATCACAACGACACCACCGGTGGCATTTTCATTATCCGACTTCATGTCATCTCTTACTGAATTGGTGATGCCATTAGCCTTGTCTTGGTCTTTTTGACAAAGGTCGTCGGCACGTTGTGCTATATACCAATGTCCATCGTAGAATTGACCTTGACGATAGTAGTCATAGTTGGTAAAGTTATTAGGAAGATTTCCTATCGTTGGGTTGATAGGCACATTATATATTTCCTCAATCAAGTAGCCTGCCAATGCCCAGTCACGATAAGTAACTGTAACCGATTTACCTACACTTTTTCGTTTTTCATTGCCATGTGTAGCACCATAAACAGCCTCTACATAATATGTATATTCTTTGTTTTCACTAATTTTGGGTAGGTCATCGTCGATATAGTTATATTGAGTGATACCACTTTCAATCAATTGGGCATCGCGATAGATGTTGAACGAAACCGGTTTAATTGTTGAAAGCGATGGCATCTTGAAGAAGAATTGCGTAATAGAATATCCATTATATGTACGCATTTCAGTAATGATAGGAGCCCAAATCACTGTTTCTACCTCAGTTGTTGTCACGCTCAAGCCAAGAGATTCATCTTCGGCAACACCGGCAAAATGAGGAATCACTTTATAGGTGTGATTAGCATTTACATTTTTATCGGTATATGTAAGAGCCGGAGCGGCAACTGTTGCAATAAGCGTACCATCGCGATACACCATGTAGCTTGTAGGAGTAGCTTCTTCGGGAGCAGTCCATGTCAATATTACATCTTGACGTGTTCCCTCGTCGGTTTCTACGGTAGTATATTCATAGTCGAGTGACTTAATCGCTCCGGTTACAGTATATATTGGACTTGAAGTAACTCGATAAACGGTTACACCATGATTAGGTGAATAACAATATACATCGGCAGTATTTTCATCAACATTCACTGCACGAACCAATGAACCATAATTAGCAACACCTGAAACAGTACTATTTCCATTGGCTGGAGTTAAACCATCGAATGGAACATACGATGCATCACCATTTCCTGCAGTGGTCAAGTTCTTGATTTCTATACCAATACTACTGCTTGCGGCCCCATCATTCTTTACATGAAAAGTGTTTCCATGCAACATAAACACATCTGAGTTCATGTTTCCTTGGGTTGTTGCGCTAATTGACAAGTTTTCAATCATACTTGAAGTAACTTCACCTCCACCTTCGGGCAAAGTGATGATAGCACAAGAGTTTGCACGATTATGGAAATATAAACGGCCATCATCAAGAGGTCGAATTGCCACTTGAGTACTTGTTGTCAAAGGAAGCGTCCATGTTGTAACTGCTGTTGGAGTAGGAGTACCTGAGACATTTTCAATCTTTATTCTTTTTACTGTTTTTGTCCCATTAGGAGCAAACCATATATAACCGGTTCCACTATATATATTTCCTTGAGCAGCCATAAAGTCAAATCGTGCTTCGGGAAGATAATCACCGGTTAGGGTAATCTCTTTTTTGTTTGTATTGGCAGTAGCCCCGACTGGATATACCGAGAATTGAGTAGCAACAGAACCTGGACCTGAGCCGGTCTTTGCAATGATGTTGCCTGCATCATCATTGTCCATCGCATAACCCCAACTATAACTAGCAAATCCTGTGTCAAAGTTGGGCCAAGAAGCGGGATTAGAGCCTAAACTTTGGCTCACATATGACATTGTATTATATAAGTTTGGTGCTGCTACATACATCATATTATTTGAGACTGCAATACTTTTCCCATCGGGAGCGCCCTCTGGGCCTAATGTTCCGCGTACATCCCAGCGTTTTGAGGTTGTGAATGTATAACCCGAGGGAGCGAGAGAGTTGATGCTTTCAGAAAGGGCTGCTTCGCCGGCAAATCCGTTATAGATAGGTGTTACCTTAAATGTATAAGTACCTACCGGCAAATTGCTGAATGTATATGTCAAATCGGTTGATTCAACGACTGTTGACCATGAAGTGCCGCCATTGCTTGTATAACACACTTGATATTTGTCGGGAGAAACAGAACCTTCGGGCTCGGTCCATGAAACAGCGATGCTGTTACCCACATTATTATAATATGCAACATTTACAACAGGCACAGGAGTTGTTACACCATAAACGGTAGTAGCCTTGGTTGTTGCTTCACCTGCGGTAGAACCATAATAAGGTGTTACCTTGAAGATATATTCGCCTTGTGCAAGACCTGAATATGTATATGTCAAACCTGTAGTTTCAATAGCAGTTGACCATGAAGTGCCACCATTGGTTGAATAGCTTACGGCATATTTTGTAGGAGTGCCGTCTCCACTTGGAGCTGCCCAGTTCACAATAGCACTATAAGGCATACCGCTACCCGATTGCACTTGCATATTGGTTACAGGGTCGGTGTAATTAACTATTGACACACTATTTGAATTGGTTGCTTGTCCCCATGTGCTTGAACCACCATAATAAGGTCTAACCTTAAAGGTGTATGTGCCATCAGCAAGATTTGCATATGTATAATTCAAATTAGTGGTTTCCACTTCAGTTGACCATGAAGAGCCTCCATCGGTTGAATAGCTAACCGCATATTTGGTAGGAGTTCCTTCCGAGGGGTTAGCCCATGAAACTTTTACATCACCAGTTGTTCCACTAACTAATGCAGCACTCAACGAAGTAACCGGGTTAGTAATTGCTGAAGCGGTAATAAAATAAGATGAACAACCCGAACCTTGCACATAAGCAAAGATTTCGACTTTATCTTCTGAATGTTTATAGGATTGGATAAACGAACCGGTTTGATGTCCGTTACCAATAGAAGAGCCATTTGAATACTTGCCTGGTAAATGGTCTATTGTTGCGATTTTAGTAGGATTAGTATAACTATCGGTTATATCTAAAATCTCAAATTCAGAATATTTATTTCTTGCCGCACCATCAGATCCTAATCTACGAGTGTTGCGACAGAGCAATTTGCGACCACGCATCATGAAGATGTGTGCACCGAGACTATTGTATTCTGCATTTGAAGTACATGTAATCGCATTTACCGAAGTAACAGTTCCGGCAGTCGCATTTAATGTTACATCATATATACCAACACCACGCACCTGTAATAAGCACTTCATTGCCGACTCGTTAGAGGTGTCATAGAAATTGAGATAGTTGTCATTACCTCCTCCCGATGCAATGCTGGTGTTAAATGATTTTGTCCCGGATACGGTGGGGGTGCCATTTACGTTTTTAATAACCAAACAAGTGATATTTGTGCTTGTCCCTGTTTGTGCAAACCAAATATAACCATTTCCATGACGAACATCACCTGTCGCATCGAGATATAACGTTACCTTTCCGGCTGTATATCCATTCATTGCAACACCTGAACCATTTGGGAATACGCCATTTGTCGCAGTTGTAGAATTGGGTGCTTCTCTAACGCAATATTTTGAAGCCGGATTGGTTGTCACTGTTTGTGTTGGGCCACTTGTACCTGCAGAATGGGTTACATAGTTACCGGCATCATCAAATGCATTTGCAGCTCCCGTTGAAGTCCAACCAAGATTAACTAATTGATTTCCTGATGATGTGATACGATATGTTGCCACATATCCACTAAACTTATCTGTTTCAGATAGAGTATAAGGCACACCATCTTTTGAAATCGCTAATTGACGAGAATTATCATCTGGAATAGTAAATGTAGTTGTCCAGTTTTTCGTCGGAGCATTAATTTTATAATCACTTGCTGCGGCATTGGCAATTGGGATTGCGGTTAGGAATGCCACAAAAATTGATAAAAAATGAATTAATTTTTGTTTCATAAAGATTATGGTTATAATAGTTATTAATAATCGATATTATTGAAAATAAAACAGTTATTCAGATTAATTCCACAAAAATACGCTACATAACTCAAAAAAGCAAAAAAAACGACAGTAAAAGTAAACTTTTAATGTAAAAAAATGCAAACACGCACCAAAATGCAACAAAAAGAACAAAAAAACTTACAATTCATATAAAAATGTTGAAAATTGAGATTTTTAGACAGAATGAACATAAAGGCTAGCGCATAAAATTGAAAGTTGTTTTTGTAGGGGGGTGTGTCAAAAAACAGTCACACCCTCATTGTTTCATAAAAAAACGACAAAGCCCTGACTTTCTCAAGCTAGGGCTTTGCTATGTCCTAAAGTTTTTGTATCTTTAGGTAAACCTAAATAAATATGACAAAGGTACATTTTAGAAAATATAATTCCAAACAAATATTGCTTTTTCCGCAGCGATTGGATGAGAATATAGAAGAAAATGATCCCGTAAGGGTTGTTGACGCCATAGTTGAGAGTCTTAATCTTGAAGAATTCAAGAAACTATATCGTCAACGAGGGCGCTCACCGTATCATCCCAAGATGATGTTAAAAGTGATTATCTATGCCTATATGAACAATGTGTATTCCTGTCGCAAGATAGAAAAACTGCTTACACGAGATATTCATTACATCTGGTTAGCGGGGTATGAGAAGCCGGATTATATAACAATCAATCGTTTTCGTAATAGGGTAAAAGATGAAATCAACAACATTTTCACCCAATTGGTATTGTTGCTCGTACAACGAGGCTTTATAACATTGGATGTTGCCTATATCGATGGAACAAAAATAGAATCCAAAGCTAACAAATACACCTTTGTGTGGCGAAAGAGTGTTGAGAAAAATCGGTCAAAGCTGATGGCTAAAATCAGCATTCTACTACAGCAAATAGACGATGTTATTGCGCAAGATAACACTTGCAAATCTGAACAAATCGAATTTACGCCAGAATCATTGACTGCATTAATAGATGAATTGAAAGAGAATATGGCGACACAATCTGCAGATAATAGCAAAGATGCCAAGCAAGCATTACGTCTTAAAAAGAGACAAGTAAAAGAATTAGAAAAGCATAGGGACAAACTTGAAGAATACGATTCACGCCTTGAACAAATAGCGGAACGTAACTCCATGTCAAAGACTGATACTTCAGCCACATTCATGCGGATGAAAGAGGACGCCATGAATAACGGTCAGACTAAACCGGGATATAATTTGCAAATAGCTTCGGAAAATCAATTCATCACAAACTTTGGAATATTCAACAATCCTACAGACACACTGACACTAATCCCATTCAATAATTTATTTCATCAAAGATTCAATCGTTTTCCCAATATTGAAGCTACCGATTCGGGTTATGGCTCCGAAGAGAATTATAATTTCTTGGAGGAAAATGACATTGAAGCCTATGTGAAATATAACTACTTCCACAAAGAGCATAGACCACGTTACAAACCAAATCCTTTCCACCCAGACAATTGGCACTATAACGAGGAAAAAGATTATTATGTCTGCCCGATGGGACAACACTTGGAATTTGTTGGTCTGAGACATGATAAAACCGCCAGCGGATACATTACAGAAAGTTCACGATACCAAGCCACAAATTGCAAAGGTTGTCCATTAAGAGGAGAATGTTATAAAGCAAAGAGCAATCGTAGGACTATAGAAGTAAACCATCGATTGAACGAATATAAAAAGAAAGCTCGTGAACGACTCACCTCTGAAGAAGGAATAAAACATCGAGGACGACG
>JAZNGZ010000006.1:0-36017 GCA_045576735.1 Muribaculaceae bacterium | reverse complement strand
ATAAACACACTTATCAATAGTTTATCAACATAATAAATTATTGATAAATAATAATTTAATGATATTATAAACATTATGTAGATAAAAAAATAAGCTACACTTAGTGCAGCTTATTTTTTTGAATATTAGTGTTAGAATTTTTTTATTTTTTTTCTTCAGTATTTATATCGTCACTTGTTAATTTAAAAGTAATAGGAAGATGATACTTATAGCGTACATTTTTACCATTTAGTTTAGCCGGTGTGAATTTTTTAGGAATTTTTTTAACTACACGTACTGCTTCTTTATTTAATTCAGGGTGACAACCACGTTCAACTTTAACATCAGTAATAGATCCATCTTTTTCAACAATGAAAGAAACAAACACATGTCCTTGAATACCTTCTTCTACTGCCATAGTTGGATATACAAGATTTGAATTAACCCATCCTAATAAAGCTGCGTCACCACCTGGATATACAGCTTTTTGTTCTACGGTAGTGAAAATTTTAATTTCATCATAATTTGTTTCTTTTCTTGGTTCAGCTTCAGGTGCAGGAGGAGGTGGCATAACTGATACTGATTTATCTTCTACTTTAATATCTTTTGATCCTATCATAATATCATCATTATCTATTTCCTTAATTTCATAAATAACATTATCTATTTCCACTTCAAAAATAAGCATTTCGTTAGGACCTATGCCGGCATATGGTTGACCTTTAACACCATAACCAAGATTTCCGGGAATATAGAAAATAGCTTTACCACCTTTATTTAAAAGTTTAAGACCTTCGGCAAATCCGGGCACTACATCATTAACTTTAAATTCTCTATATTCACCATTAGAATCATCAAATACTGTTCCATCAATAAGGTAACCTTTATAAGCAACATCTACATAATCATCGTCAGTAATTTTACTACCATTACCTTTTTCAATAATCTTATATGAAAGCCCCGATTTAGTAGTTTTAATTTTTTTATCTTTTTTCTTAAGATTAGCAATATATTCTTCACCGGCTTTTTTATTAGCAATAGCTTCGGGTGAATTTTCCAATTTATATAATTCAAATTTATCTATGGCATCTATTATGTAATATCTATAATATTGAATTATATCTTCATTAATATCTTTACTAAATAAAGAATTATAAAGTTCATTATAAAATAAATCAATATTAATATCAGCACCTAAATTTTCAAAATAATTTATTTCATTATAAGATTTAGAACCAACTAATAACCCATCAATGTAGTTATTATTATAAATATCGTTATCTAAAATGTGTTCAACACCATAAATAATAGCTGTTTTAGTAAATTTATGACTTAAACTATCGGGAAGAGTTTCAAATTCATTTGCTAAACTACCGCCAAAATTTTTAGCTATAGCAATAGAAATAGAGTCATAATCATAAACAATAGAATCATTATAAGTATTAATTACGTTATTAATATAATTCTCATAATGTTTTAAATCATCGTCGTTTACACCAAAAATAAGAGCATATTTAAATTCCTCAGCAACAATTTTTTTGTCAATTTTATCCGGGTTATTTAAACCTTTAATAAAAGAAGCAATATTATTACCAATATTGAAACCAACTGAATACCCATCTTCATCTATATTTAAATTTTTAGTGTATTCTATACCTTTTATAATATCACTTTTGTTATAATTATTAGATGAGAAATCTTCTTTATAATAATAACCAAGAAAGTTACCTAAAGCAATAGATAAAGAATCATTATCTACCACATTTTGTTGCGCTTCCACATTATTAGGAATAGAAATACCCACTAAAACAGCAGCAACAAATAAAATTTTAAAAATTGATTTTTTCATAATTAATATAGTTTATTTTTGAAGTTTGAAAGTAATAGGAAGAGCAAACCAATAGCGTACATTTTTACCATTTTGCATTGCTGGTGTAAATGGTTCAGTAATAGATTTAACTACTCTGGCAGCTTCCACATCTAAAAGAGGGTGTTTACCACGAGCAATTTTTATATCAGAAATATATCCATCTTTTTCTACAACAAATTGAACTACTACACGTCCTTCAATATCTCTTTCTGCTGCTAATTCAGGATATTGAATATTTGCACTAATAAATTGTAATAAAGCAACGACACCACCGGGATATTCTGCTGGTCGTTCTACGGTAGTGAAAATTATATTTTCATCATAAACATAATCTGTTTCTTTTATTGGTTCAGGGTATTCATCCGAATCTGGAATTGCAATAAAAACATGTGAATTATCATTAACTTCTCTAATATCATTATAATATTCATTAGAGTTAGTACTATTTATTTGTTCAGTATTAGATGTAGACTCTTTATCATCATATAATTTGAAATTAATAGGTATAGTGTACCAGCTTCTTACATTTTTACCATTTTGTTTAGCAGGATTAAAAATAGGAGGAACTAAATTTATCACTCTCAATACTTCTTCATCTATCAATGGATAAATGCCACTTTCTATTGATGGATTACTTATACTTCCATCTTTTTCCACAACAAATTTAACAACTACCTCACCTTCAATATTTTGTTCTATAGCCATGGTAGGGTAAATAATGTGATAAGATAACCACTTTAATAAAGTTTCGTCACCACCGGGAAATTGAGCTGGCTGTTCTTCTGCTGTATAATAATCTTGCGCTGCCACATTTTGTGGAGTAGAAATACCCATTAAAATAGTAATAATAAATAAAAAATTAAAAATTGATTTTTTCATAAATAAAGGTATTTAGGGTTTTATATAGTGCAAAAGTAATAAAAATGTGAAATAAAAACTATAAAATACAGTTTTTATTGATATTATCTATTATTTTGTTGATATTAAGGGGGCTTTCGTCGGTTTCAAAAAGTAGCATAATTTAGTTTATTTATGCTTGCAACTCTGCGGAATCTATCAAAAAAATACACATTCCGCAGAGTTGCGAGCTTTTTTATTTAAACAAAGAATCTATTAAAATGATTTTTTGAAATTCTTCGGAGTATTCATTTTTATAGACTTCACTAGCCGAAATTAAAATAAAGTGTATTGCCTTAGATGTATTCAATTCTTTAATAAATTTTGCTTTTTTATGTTGTATTATTTCATTATAAGTAGCATCAACAGTATATTTTTCTTTAGTGTATTTTATTTCACAAAGGTCTATTACATTATCGTCACGTTCAATAATAAGGTCTATTTGAGCTCCTTTATCATTTTTGTTATGTCTATCTAAACTTTTCCATGAACACACGTTACTAATAATTCCTTCTATTCCGAGAGCTAATTTAATTTGAGATATATGAGCTAAGCATACCCTTTCAAAAGCTAAACCACACCAATTATAATATAAAGGTGATCCTTGATTATGTGACCAATAATTTTCGTCATTTCTTTCATTATTTTTCATAAATTTATAATAAAAGAGTGTAAAAGGATCTATCAATTGGTATATAGCATTCTTCTTTTTAAAACCTATGTGGTTATATTTTCTTATAAAACCGCAATATTCAAGATCTTCAAGTATTGTAGATAATTTTCCATTATCTACAATATTAGCAGTTTTTATAATATTATCACGCGACATTCCTATTTTTTTTGTCCCTAATGCTTGAATTACTTTTATATAGGATTCGGGATTTTTAAAAAGAGAAGCATATAAATCGTTGTATTCATTATAAAGTTCACCATCAGGATTAAAAAATATATTATCTATATTTTGGGCTAAACTTTTACTACGGTCAATGAAAGTCCAATAAAAAGGCACACCTCCCATTATCATATAACTTTCAAGTATCTGCCGTTGACTCATACCTAATTTATATGCATTGGCATATAATTCACATTCATGTAATGTAAATGGTTTTATATTAATTTTTGTTGTTATTCTTCCTCGTAAACCTCCGTGGTTTTTTATAAGTTTATTTATTACCCAAGAGGTAGCCGATCCACACACTATTAGTAATATATCTTTTCGTCCTGAAGCCCAACCATTCCAAAAATGTTCTAAAGCAGGAACAAAACCTGAATGTAGGGTGTCCATCCATGGCATTTCATCTATAAAAATGATTTTCTTTTTATCTGTTGAATTATTTATTACTTCTTTGAGTTGATCAAATGCTTCAATCCAAGTTTTAGCCAATGGTATACTTCTTTTATAGGCGTTTTTTATAGATGATTGCCATGCTTTAAGTTGCATTTTCATTGTTGATTTAGCCAATCCTGCATGCTCAAAAGTGAAAGTGTAATCAAATGTTTCGCGTACAAAGAATGTTTTTCCTACTCTACGACGACCATAGATAGTAACAAATTGTGAATACTCTGAGTTATAGGCTTTGAGTAGTTTCTCCTTTTCTAATTTTCTACCAATAATCATAGTTTGAATGCTTTTGATTTGTGCAAATATAGTAAAAAAAGCTCGCAACTCTGCGGAATCTATCAAAAAAATATACATTCCGCAGAGTTGCGAGCTTTTTTGCTGTTAATGTTAAGGAATTTTATAGAAATTCCCTACTGTTTAATTAATTTGTGGAATTTATAGAAATTCACTTATGATATATTGTAATATTATCTATTATTTTGTTGATATTAAGGGGACTTTCGTCGGTTTCAAAAAGTAGGCGGTCAACCGGGATTATAGAGACTGTTTCGGGATTGAATTTTTCACCGAGTGATATATAAAATCCGTTATTGAGTAATTGTTGAGCAAGTTGTGGTTTGCCACGGAAACCGTGGATTATCCAGGGCATTGTAGGTTTTAATTGTTTTTTAATGGTGATTATTTCATTAAATGCTTTTACGCAGTGAATAATAAGAGGTTTCTTCACTTGTTCACTTAATGAAATGTGGAGTTTGAAAATATCTATTTGTTTTTCAATAGAAGCGCCTTTGAGTGCATCAAGTCCGGTTTCTCCTATTGCTACTACTTGTGGGCTCACAGCCAATGAGTTGAGTTGTTTAATAGTGTGAGTGTCAATATTTAAAGTGTGCCAAGGGTGAATACCCACTGAGTGATAAGCTCCATCTATCAATTGTTCGTGTGGGTAAATATTTATGATAGCATCTTTACGCGATTTATCGTGGGTGTGTATGTCTAGGCAAGGTAATATCATGGCACAGGATCATATCCGCTTCCTCCCCATGGATTACATCGGCATATTCTTTTCACTGCCAGCCAAAAACCTTTTAATGGCCCATGTTTTTGAATGGCTTCTACGGCATATTGACTGCAAGTGGGGGTGAATCGACATGCCGGTGGGGTCAATGGTGATATGCATCGCTGATAAAAACGAATGGGAAGTATAAGTATGTAGCTAAATATTTTTTTCATCGATTGTAGCAGAAACGTTATTTGCGTTTTCCGATATATGTTTAAGAATTTTTCTCATCGATTTTTCTATTGCCTTATATGGTTGTAGATTATTGGCTATATACACAAAAGCTACATCTATTTTGGCTCCCTCGGGCAATGAATAGTTGTGATGATTTAGCCGGTAAGCTTCGCGCACACGTCGACGCAATGCAACTCTATCCACGGCATGGCGCATACGTTTTTTAGGCACCGAGATAAGAAATTGCATAGGTTCATCGCAGTAACGACCTTCGTTTTGACGCCACACTGCCCGCAAAGGATAGGCGAGAGTGGCTTGTGATGTACCTCCAGGTTGAAACAACATGTTAATCGCCGTGTTGCTACAAAGTTTTTCTTTCTTATATAGTCTTAATTTGTATTTCACAATTTATAATGAAAATTTTTTAATTAATTTTTTATAAGCCTTCTATTTAAGAGAGCATATAAAAAAGTCTTGCAAGTTTAGCAAAATATCACGACACTTGCAAGACCTTTTTTATGTTTTATTGAAATACTTTCTTATGATTCGGCCATTTCTTTTTTAAGATACAGTTCCAATGCGGCAGTCATTGAAGGCGCTTTTACCGATGGTGCTTCAATATCGAGACGGAATCCTGCATCGCGAACTGCCTTAGCGGTAGTGGCTCCAAAGCATCCTATTCTCACTTCCTCTTGCTTAAACTCGGGGAAGTTTTTCAACAATGAGTCTATTCCCGATGGGCTGAAGAACAATAACATGTCGTAGTCAAATTTTTCATCAGGACCAAAGTCGTTGCTAACTGTGCGATACATCACCGCTTTGGTGTAGTTGATGTTGTTTTTGTCGAGTATGTTGAGGTCTTCGGCTTTATGTACCGATGAAATGGCATATAGGAACTTCTCTTTATTATGCTTCATGAGGAAGGGCAATAAATCATCGAGTTTTCCTGTATTACCATGGAATATTTTGCGTTTGCGATATATGATATATTTTTGCAAATAAAGAGCGATTGACTCTGTGGTGCAGAAATATTTCATTGTATCGGGTATTGAAATACGCATCTCTTCGCATAGACGGAAGAAATGGTCTATAGCAGTGCGTGCTGTAAAAATAACGGCTGTGTAATCTGAAATAGATATTTTAGATTGACGAAATTCTTTTGCGGTCAATCCTTCTACTTTGATAAAAGGACGAAATTCAATTTCTACTCCGTATTTTTCCGCAATTTCAAAATAAGGTGATTTCTCAGATGATGGTTTGGGCTGAGAAACTAATACTTTTTTTACTTTCACTCTTTTAACTATTTGAATTACTGTAAATTGGTTATGATTTTTTGCGCTAAATCATAGGCAAAAATCACAGGTATAATTTCAAGGGTGCAAAGGTACAAAATAAAATAGAATAATGAGTGAATTTTATTGTAAAAAATTCTAAATCCTTTGAAAATAAATGTCAATCTAGCAATAACATAGAGCACAATCGACAATGTTACCATGGCATTTGTGGAGGTGGGATAGAAGATTGATACCATGGTGGGGATTATCAATGAAAAGCCTAGAAAAATGTGCGACGAGTTAAAGCCTTTTATCCATTGGGCTGTATTAATTTTATCGGTGAATACATACCCCACTAGAGAATATGTTGCCAATTGAAACAAATAATATAGTGCATAAACACCCATCATGCAACACGTGGTGAGCATTATTTTTTCAGTGTTGATGGGTATTACAGTGTTGATTTTTGCGCTAATGAGAATTCCGGCATATACACATAGCTGGAAGATAAGAATTACTAATACGTTTCGTTCGTTGGTGGTGTGTGCATCAAAGGCGTTTGCTCTACGTCTCACCGTCCATAATTCTTGACCATAAATAATTAAAAGGCGTTTATATAGATTAAAACTATATGAGACTAGTATAAAGGTGGCCGATAAAAGAATCATTATCCCCGAGTCGTGTCCGGGGTGGTTGGTTCGTGACATTGGTGTATTCCCCGACATATAAGCCGGTGGTACTATTATTGTAGTAGTATCTTTTTCAGTTGTGGTAGTGCTGTCTACTCTAACAATACCACTATCCATAGCAAGTGAGTCGGCAGCATAGATACTGTCCGACGAAGAGTCGTAAATAGAGTCTGATGAGATTTCGGATATTTCATTTTCTGAAGATTCGTTTTCTTTGATTTCATCATTTTCGATGGTCTTCTCTTTCTTATCCTTTTTCTCTTTCTTCTCTTTTTTTGCTTTTTCCTTTTTATCCTTCTCCTTTTTTTTCTTCTCCTCTTTTTTCTTTTTATCTGATGTCTCCTTTTTTTCTTTTTTCTTGGTGTAGGAGCTTTTTTTCTCTTTCTTCTCCGTTTTATTTGTATCAGATTTCTTTTTTCTTGAGGCCCCTTTAATGGAGGTGGATGATACGTTTATATTTTCTTCTTCTTGCTTCATTAATATTTAGATGAAAGCGAAATTTTAACATTATCATTAATAGCCATTTCTACTGCTTGAGTGGGAGTAGATGCTACTTCCCATATTGTGTTGTGATCTTCTTTCATAAATCCTTCATCAATAGCTTTGTTGAGCATGGAAAGCAATGGGTCAAAGTAGTTATTCACATTGAGAATAATTATTTTTCCTTCGTATAGACCCAATTGTCGCCATGTGATAATCTCAAGTAATTCTTCAAGTGTGCCACATCCTCCGGGCATAGCTATTATGGCTCTCGACATTCGTGCCATGGTTTCTTTGCGTGTGTGCATGTCGGCGGTTACTTCCATGTAGCTTAATAGTGGGTGATGCCAACCATTGTCTACCATAAATTGAGGTATGATACCTATTGCCTCTCCATTGCGACTTAATGTGCCGTCGATAACTGCTCTCATTAATCCGCTACGTCCGGCGCCACACACCATAGCATTGCCACTATCGGCTATCAATGAGCCTAATTCATAGGCTGCATCAATATATGATTGGGCAATTTTTGAACTTGACGCACAATAAACACATATGGCTTGCGAATGTTTCATGCTGCAAAGTTACGATATTTTATTTTACAAGCCAATTTATTTTAGGTATCCGTGGTGCTAAATATTTAGAATAAAGGTAATAAAGACTTATTGGCACTACTACTCCTACTATTGAATATAATATCCAAAATAGGTCGTTGGCTGAGTTGTAATGAATAACCATGTGGCAACCTATCTGACGTATATCCAAGCCATAACAATATATCTTCAAGAGACTTACTAATTTGTATGCACTTATATGCCACACTAATATATAGAGACTTTTATTGCCACAATAAGCTATAAATTGAGAGATTTTATTAGGCTTTAATTGGTCTATGTGATATGAAATGTTATATACCATTATCCACCCGGCAAACCCGGTTAGTGGTAGCGTGAAGGCATCATAAGTAGAGGTTTGCACATTCATTCCTCTCCATTTTAAATATGATGCACCAATAACAATAGCTGCTCCTATTATTGCCCAAATGAGATTATGACCTATTTTTGATTCATATTTGCGATATAAAACACCTAATCCAAAGAAGAATAACCCCATTGTATCGCGAAATCCTCCTTGAGGCATTGAAATACTTAGTTCTTCAATGCACAATGCCGATCCCATTAATAGTGCTATCATGCATATGATTATAGGTATTATGGTGGTGCGATTGTGAAGTATTCGTATTTTGTTAAGTAGTTTATATAGTACTAAAAAAACAATGCTTGCAACTAATAATGCTCTGAAAAACCAAAATGCTCCGGCGAGAAATTCGTCATAACCTTCCATTGAAGTAACAATATATACCATTCGTTGCCAAAATTGATGCCAGGTATATGGGTGCGTGACACCATTACTCCAGTTTCCATACACTTCATTAAGAATGCCTACTTTAAATAATAGATTATGTATGAGTAGGAAAAATAAACTATATTTTACGAAAGGAACATATAGCCCTTTAAATCGTTTTTTTATAAAGTCACATGGATTATCTAGCGACGATGTTTTAAAAAAATAGCCTGCCGCAATAAAGAATAATGGCATGTGAAAAAGGTATATAGCTCTGTTTAATATCCCCGGCATTTCTGAATGGCCTATTACCATTAATATAATACCAAATCCTTTTGCTATATCAATTGCGTTGTTTCTTTTTTCGATATATTGCATTGTTGTGATAATTAATAGTTCTTATTGCGAGGGTGGTAGGTAAGAATTTCGTCGCGTAGGCGAGTGCGGTCAATGTGGATGTATATCTCAGTAGTGGCTATACTCTCATGTCCGAGCATTTGCTGAATGGCGCGTAGGTTAGCTCCTCCTTCGAGAAGATGTGAGGCAAATGAGTGTCGCAATGTGTGGGGACTTATCTCTTTGCGTATTCCTGCTAGTTCGGCAAGTTGCTTGATGATATAGAAAATCATAACTCGCGTAAGGCGTCGGCCTCGGCGATTGAGAAATAAGATGTTTTCTTCGCCCGACTTAATGTCAAGGTGATTGCGGTCGTCGAGATACAGTTTTATTTCGTTGATAGCTACAGGAGAAATGGGTACGATGCGTTCTTTGTTGCCTTTTCCGGTTACAACGATATATTCCTCATCAAAGAAAATTTTGTTAATCTCGAGGTTTATGAGTTCGCTCACTCGCAGTCCGCAGCCATAGAGGGTTTCGATAATAGCTCTATTTCGTTGACCTTCATTTGTGGAGAGGTCGATACATGAAATCATATTGTCGATTTCTTCAATTGTGAGCACTTCGGGCAATTTGCGTCCTATGCGTGGCGATTCAAGAAGCAATGAGGGGTTGTTGTTGATTTTTTTTTCTATTTTAAGAAATTTGAAAAAAGATTTGATGCCCGAGATTATGCGAGCTTGGGAGCGCGAAGAAATTCCTAAATCGTGGAGCTCTGCTATAAAGTTGTGTAGGTCGTCGAGGGTAACCTCTTCGATTGTTTTGTTGTTGTCGTTGAGGTAATTGATAAGCTTTGTAACATCGTTGAGATAGCTTTGACGGGTATTTTCCGACAATCCTCGTTCAAGCAATAGATAGGCTGAATATTGCTTTAAAACCATAGCGAGAAATGTTGTAATGGCAAGTGTTTGTAGCCCACAATTATTCCAATTTTTTCATTGGAAAAGCTCATGCCATGATTCATTGTTGATTTTATCTCATTCCATGTTTTTTTCATTGTGCTACATTTATTGATGTTGCACACAATGATAATTCCTTCGTTGTTGATTGCTTTTGTTGCTGCATCGATAACCTTTTTACTATTGTTGTCGATGTGATTGACAATAATAAATGGTGCTATGTTATTTAGTGAAGTATAGTAATTTTCTATGGCCTCACTTACATCATCAAAATCGTGAATGCGATGGGTGATTTCCGACGTTATCGATTCGTAAATTTTGTGGTGATGCCTCACCCCATTATAGGAGTATAGGTGTGATGACGATGATACGCTTAACAATGTTTTTGACACTATGCCATGACTTGACCCTATTTGCAGTATTGAAGCCGGGTTAAAATGGCATGTGATGCGGAAAATCATTTTGGCATATTTAAACGATATGAGGTTGCGACGCTCTTTGGGTGTTGTTAAGCGTGATGCTTCCCAGTGCGATGAGTGTATATCATCATAGGCATAATAGGGGCAACGTTCACGCAACACTTTCAACACGAAGTTAAAGGCAAATGGCGAGTGAATGCCAAAGCCTTTACTTCGGTTGTAGCGTCGAAAAGCGGTGTAATATCGCTTAAATTTTATCATTCCCCATGCTTTAATCTCCCTTTATGACTGTTTTGTCGGGATTGTTTTCTTTTTTTGTCGGTTTAATCAATGTAAGCACCACTGCCACTATCAATGTGAGATAGATAAGTATCACTGCTACTGTTGCAATTGTTATTGTGGTGTGGATTGATTGTGGGTCGAAGTACATTTCAATTTTGTGTTCTCCTGCCGGAACATTGAGAGCGCGTAACACATAGTTCACTCGAGCTAATTCTACCGGTTTATCGTCGATAGTAACGTTCCAACCCCATGGGAAATATACTTCAGAGAACACTGCTACGCCGCCCTTTTCACTCTTGGCATGATAAGTCAAGCGGTTAGGTGCATAAGTAGTGAGTCTTATTGTATCACCGGCCGATTTGGGGGTTGCTGTGCCTAGGATTTCCTTGAATTTTACATCGGCAACAGCTGTTGTAGCCGGATTGATAGTGTCAAGTGCATTCATTTCGCCATCGGCATTTTCGGCATATATCACGTTGTCAACCCACCAAGCATTGCCAAGTGCATGTTCGTTTTTAACGAGTTCGCCTTTGTGTCCGATAATATATTTTGCATTAAGCATATCGAGAATGCGATATTTCTGACGTAATTCTTTAGCCAATGCTTGTTGGTCTTCTGGGATACTAATTGAATCACTACGCAATTCGGGCATATAGCTATATTGTTGAATGGTAGAGAGTTGTCGGTCTATTAGGTCTTGATAACGAGTAAGCTTGGCTGCATGGTATCCACCTATCATTTTGTGATGATATGACGGTGCGGGGTGACCAAACATTGGGATGTTCATCACACGATAATGACTTGTGGTGTCGGCAAGAATTTGTTTGTCGAGAGCAGTTTGGGCCAATTGTTCATACTCTGAACCTAATGGTTTGTCGTGAAAACTATCGTGGTTAAGATAACGTTTGCCAACTGAATAGAGGTCGAAAAGAACCAAAACACAAATACCTATAATAGGAACAACTTTAGGAAATTTCTTTAAGCAGAATAACAATATCGCAATTAATGTAAATGCAACAAAGACAAAGCTACGCAAAGCATCACTCGATACCATAGCAGATCTCACTTGTTCGGCAATAGCAAAAATTTGAGGATATTGAGCGCTAATGTCTGTTTCAGCTTCTCCTATAAATGAACCAAATATGCTTGGCGCAACAATACCTAAGAAACAAATAAATAGAGTTATACCAAATGATGCGAATATAGCCACTTTATATTTTTTCCAAGGTTCTTTTTCCTCGAATAGTTGTTTCACGGCAAGCAGTGCAAGCAATGGCATGGTGAATTGCGCTATCACAAGAATGCTTTCAACGGTGCGGAATTTGCTATACATAGGAATGTAGTCGATAAATAAATCGGTAAACCACATAAAGTTGCGTCCCAATGCAAGCAAAATCGACATAAAGGTGAGAGTTATTAATACCCATTTAATTGGTCCTCGCACAATAATACAACCCAATAGGAATAGAGCACAGATGATAGCTCCTACATATACAGGACCGCTTGTGCCCTCGGCTCCACCGAAATATTGTGGAAGTTGGCTGAGGTAATATTGTTCTTCTATCGAACAGTTTTTAGCCTCATCGGCTTCGGAAAGAGTATGTTGCGAAGAGCCGCCTTTTACGTCGGGGATGAGAAGGGTAAATGTTTCACCCCATCCATAGCTATATTGGGTGATATAATCACGATTGAGACCGTCGGTTTTGTTTTCAGTTGATTTGGCATCTTCTTTTGCTGTCAGCTCAGAGTGATTGCCACGCATTGTTTCCTTTGAATATTCATAGGTGTTGTATAGGCTTGGTGAGTTAGCCGCTACGGCAAGAATGGCAGCCACAACAAGAGTTCCTGAAGCAATGCCCCATTGTTTGAGTTTATTCTCTTTGATAGCTATGATGAGATAAGCCACTACAAACCCCACGATAACAAATGCAAAATAATAGGTCATCTGTACGTGGTTAGCTGCTAATTGCATCATGGCAAATAGTGCAGCAAGAGCTCCTCCCAATAGATAACGCCCTCGATAACAAAGCACTATACCGGCAATTGTTGGAGGAATGTATGCAAGGGTGATAAATTTCCATATGTGTCCGGCTCCTATAAGGATTATGAAATAGGAGGAGAATCCATAGGCTATGGCTCCTATTAGAGCTTTATACCATTTCAACCCAAATGCTAATAATAGAATATAAAATCCCAACATCATCATTACCAATAGGTTGGCAGGCGATGGAAGAAATGCCCCATAAAGTGAGTTTATCCAGCTAAATAGTGTGTTTGATGAATATGAGGGTGAAATTTGAAATGTGGGCATACCAGAGAAAAGCGAGTTGGTCCACAAAGCTTTTTCGCCGGTAGCTTCTTCAAAAGCTTTTGCTTCTTGGCCTATAGCCGCTCCTTGCATCATGTCGTATTGTTGTAATACACGACCTTGCACCGCATCGGGATGGAAATAAGCTATTGAAATTATAATCATGATTATAATAGAAACAGCAGTACCCCACACCTGTGGATGTTTTAGCTTTTCAATAATAATGTCTTTGAGATTGTTTTTATTTAACATTGGTTGTATTGATTTTAGTTTATCAAATTTATTTATAGGAATTTTTCTCCATATTTCATTTTTGCGTCATTAACCATTTGTTTGATGCGTTGCTCCTCGCTTTTGGGGCAAATAAGCAACACATCACCTGCATCGGCAATGATATAATCTTTTAATCCGTCGACCACGATAAGTTTTTCGCCTTCAACGGCAAAAATATTGCCGGTAGAGTTATAGGCAAGCACATTGCAGTTTTGCGCCACATTGTGGTCGATGTTTTTAGGCGAATTGTCATAAAGTGCGCTCCATGTGCCAAGGTCGTTCCACCCAAATGTCACACATTCAACATACACATTCGACGATTTTTCCATTATGGCGTAGTCGATTGAGATACTCACGCATGCAGGGAATTGCTCGTTGATAAAATCGGTTTCTTTAGGAGTGCCAAACATCTCTGCACCCAATTCAAATTGTGCAGCAATATTAGATGCATGTTTATGAAAAGCTTCTTTGATAGTTGATGCTTTCCACAAGAAAATTCCTGAGTTCCAGAAGAATTCACCGGTGCTGAGAAATACTTTGGCAAGTTCCAAGTTGGGTTTTTCGGTAAATGTTTTTACTTTGCGAATACCCTCTTCGGCTTCATCGCCTATTTGGATATATCCGTAGCCGGTTTCAGGGCGCACGGGGGTGATACCAAGTGTGAGTAATGCATTGTTGTTTTCAACAAATTCAAAGCCTTTTATGATACTTGCCTCAAACTCCTTTTCGCGAGTGATGAGGTGGTCGCTTGGGGTGACAATCATACTTGCTTCGGGGTCGCGTGCGGCTATGTGCCATGCTGCCCATGCAATACATGGGGCGGTGTTGCGACGTGCCGGTTCGAGCAATATTTGGTCATCTTGCAAGTCGGGTAATTGTTCTTTTACCAATGGAGCATATTGAGCATTGGTGACAATCAAAACGTTTTCTTTAGGCACGATGGGTAGAATGCGGTCGTAGCTCATTTGCAACAAAGTGCGACCGGTGCCTAGGAAATCAATAAATTGTTTGGGGCGGTCGGTACGGCTATAAGGCCAAAAACGGCTGCCTATACCACCACACATTATCACGCAATAACGATGATTATTTATCATAGATTTATATAATTTTTAGGTTAAGAGACTTTATGAATTATATCAATCTGCTAAGATAGTGATTAATGTTGATACTCACCAAATTTTTATTCATAAATTAGGTTTATGAATATTCTTTGAGTGATTTTTGCGAAATAACGTTTTATGTGTTATCTTTGCCGTAATAACCATTAATAAAACACAAATAGATATGAGAACAAAATATAAAAGAGTGTTGCTTAAACTCAGTGGCGAATCGCTTATGGGTGAGCAAGGTTATGGAATCGACACCAAGCGATTGGGCGAGTATGCAACACAAATCAAAGAAATAGCATCGCAAGGTGTGCAAGTGGCCATTGTGATTGGTGGCGGCAATATATTCCGTGGATTGTCGGGAGCATCTAAAGGCTTCGACCGAGTGAAAGGTGACCAAATGGGTATGCTAGCCACTGTAATCAATTCGCTTGCATTGAGTTCGGCACTTGAAGCAGCAGGACAACCTGCAAAGGTGTTTACAGCAATCAACATGTTCCCTATTGGTGAACATTATAGCAAATGGAAAGCTATTGAAGCGCTCAATAATGGTGCGGTGTCAATCATGGCAGGCGGAACAGGAAATCCATTCTTCACCACCGATACAGGTTCGGCATTGCGAGGCATCGAAGTTGAAGCCGACGTGATGTTGAAAGGCACTCGTGTTGACGGTATCTACACTGCCGACCCTGAAAAAGACCCAACTGCTACAAAATTCACTGAAATCACCTATGATGAGGTTTACACTCGTGGCTTGAAAGTGATGGACTTGACAGCAACTGCGTTGTGCAAAGAAAATAACCTCCCTATCGTGGTGTTTGATATGGACACTCCCGGAAATCTTGCAAAAGTGATTGCCGGTGAACCTATCGGCACGCTTGTTTATTAAACGGCTGATTATTAATTAAAAAACTAAATATTATGGCTGAAGTAAAAGATTATTTGGTACCTGCTGAAGAAAAGATGGAATTGGCAGTGGAGTACTTAGATGAAACGCTAGCACGCATTCGAGCAGGTAAAGCAAACGCTAAAATTCTCGAAGGTATTCGTGTAGAATATTATGGTAGCGCAGTGCCCATCTCAAACGTGGCTAACGTATCGGTTCCCGATGCTCGCACTATCGCAATCACTCCTTGGGAAAAACCAATGTTTAAAGAAATCGAAAAAGCGATTATCAACTCAGAACTCGGTATCACTCCCGAAAACAATGGTGAGGTAATTCGTCTTGCTATTCCCCCATTGACCGAAGACCGTCGTAAATCACTCGTAAAACAATGTAAAGGCGAAGCCGAAAATGCAAAAGTATCGGTTCGTAACGCACGCCGCGACGCTATCGAAGGTTTGAAGAAAGCGGTTAAAAACGGTATGCCCGAAGATATGCAAAAAGATGGTGAAGAAAAAGTGCAAAAACTTCATGACAAATTTATGAAACGCATCGACGAGATCTTCGCCGCTAAAGAAAAAGAAATCCTCACAGTGTAATCTCGTCAACACTCTTAGGCTACACTATTATAGTAGCCTCAAAATATATAGCCCCGTCTCTCTCGGCGAGGCTATTTTTTGTGTCAATTTTTACGGCTAATTTTTTGAAAATAAAGTCATAAAAAGAAGTGATATAATTTTGATTCTTATGGAAAGCAATGTTATATCATAATTATAAGAATTTATGAATGCTTATTAGGTTGAGTGAAATTCAAAGCGACTGACATGGAGTTTTGTCAAAGATATTGATACACCTATCATGAAATTAAAACCGAGCCGATTGAATGTTCAATGACTCGGTTTTATGGAGTTTTATTTTTTTGTTTCGAATTTTAGTCGTCGGGCATTTTCGCGGAAAAGCTCTTTGTTGCAAGAGAATAGGTGAGGCGGACGGTGAGCCGTGCCTGTAACTTTCTTGTCGAGAGGGATGAGGAACCCGCTTGTTTGTATTTTGCGAGCGAAGTTGCGACGGTCGTAAGTCACCCCTTGAATTGATTCGTAAAGCGCTTGCACTTGTGGAATAGTAAATTCTTCGCCAAGTAGGTCGTATCCAATAGGTTCGAAGTGTATTTTTTGTTTTAGCGCATCTTTTGCTTTTTCAAGAATTTTGGCATGGTCAAAAGCTAATTCGGGAAGCTCCTCGAGAAGGAACCATTTAGCATCGCTGGCATCGTCGCCCCCTTTTACATCTTCGGGAGTAACCAATGCGATGTATGAAAGCGAAATGACACGAGTGCGAGGGTCGCGATCGGCATCGGAGGTTACGCAAAGTTGCCATATACGGTCGTTAGATAATTTCAAACCTGTTTCTTCTTCAAGTTCTCTAAGAGCGCATTCCTCGGCAGTGGTGTCGGTTTCTCTCAAAAAACCACCGGGGAGCGCCCAACAGTCTTTATAAGGGTCTACATTACGTTTGATAAGTAGAACTTTTAACTGTTTTCCGGTAAAGCCAAATATCACACAATCGGTAGCAACAGAGGGTCGCCAATATTCATAACAATATTTTTTGTTTTCTTCGTTTGCCATATTATTAAAATATTAGAATAAGTATTTAAAGAGAAATAATAAAAGATCTCTTAAGTGGTAATCTTCACACAAAGGTAGTAAAAGTTTTTTTAATACCGAAAAATGGGTGTGGGTTTAACACAAATAAACAGCCACGATAAAATTTTGCAAGGGATTTCTGTTAAAATGTGTTTCAAATAGGGCTGTTTTTGTTGCACGAGTGAAATAATGTTAATAGCATGCATTTTTATATTAGAAAAGCATGTTTTATAACATAAAAAGTTATACCTTTGCAACGTGTTTTTCATGGTATTAGATTTAAGGTTAAGAAGATTGGTTGTCGGGATGACAATCAATTTTTTTTGTGCCTACTCCTAAGGGTTCATGTAATTCCCCTAAATTTCAGATTATTACATATCGCTTTGCTTTCACGTGCTTCGCACGTATTCTGAGAGAGGAGTGTAGTTTCCGACCGGAGGTTTCGGGCTAACCCCCTCAACCACGCGGTTATTGCATATCGCTTCGCTTTCCCGTGCTTCGCACGTATTCTGAGAGAGGAGTGTAGTCTCCGTCCGGAGGTTTCGGGCTAACCCCCTCAACCACGCGGTTATTGCATATCGCTTTGCTTTCCCGTACTTCGCACGTATTCTGAGAGAGGAGTGTAGTCTCCGTCCGGAGGTTTCGGGCTAACACCCTCAACCACGCGGTTATTACATATCGCTTCGCTTTCCCGTGCTTCGCACGTTTCCCCTCGTTTTTTTTGCCAGTGAACCGTTTTCAGCTTGCCCACACTAAAAAGATACTGAGCTACATCGCGCGGTTTCAAAATGTTGAAAAGTGTATGTTTTTATGTTTTCTCAATTCATTATTGTATCTTTGCACTCAAGAAAATCAGCTTTGTTATGATTAAGAATTTGTTATTTGACCTTGGAGGCGTGATAATGGATATACGCCGATTGAATTGCGTGGCATCGTTTGAGCGTCTTGGCATGAAAGATGCCGATAGTTTTCTTGGCGAATATAGTCAGAAGGGTCCATTTCTTCAACTCGAAGAGGGGTTGATTAATGAGGCTCAATTTCGTGATGCGGTGCGTGAATATATTGATGGCGAGGTCACCGATGAGCAAATCGACAAGGCTTTTTGCGATTTTCTTGTGGGAATTCCTACGTATCGACTTGAACAGTTGCGCCAATTGAAGAAACAGTATGACATTTATATGTTGTCGAATACCAATCCCATTATGTGGCATTCGCGCATAGCCGAGGAGTTCCGCCAGGAGGGAATGGAGCGAGAAGATTATTTCGACGGCATAGTCACCTCATTTGAGGCTCGTAGCATCAAACCCGATGCAAAAATTTTCCACACTGTTGTGGAAAAATTAGGAATAAAACCTGAGGAGACGTTATTCCTTGATGACTCGCAAAAAAATCTTGATGCTGCATCGGCATTAGGCTTTCACACATTGCTTGTCGCTCCCGGCAGTGAATTTTTTGACCTTATTAATGCGCTATAAATGAAATTGTTGCAACAAGGAGATATTGACCACGCTACATCGCGCATTGCCGTGGTGGGCACCTTTGACGGGGTGCATCGCGGTCATTGTTTTCTGCTTGATTATATGAAGGCAGAGGCCTTGCGTTGCAACCTTGAACCAACGGTAATCACTTTTGCGCAACACCCATTGTCGGTGATAAAACCTCAAGCTCTTCCCCCTCAATTAACCACTACAGCCGAGCGAATTTCCCTTCTCGAAGCCAATGGAGTGGAGTGTTGCATAATGATGGAGTTTAATGAATCGTTCCGACGGTTGACTGCCCGCCAATTTCTTGAATTGATACACGGGAGCTATGGCGTGAAAAAACTTGTAGTGGGCTTTGATACTCGTTTTGGCAAGGATTGCGTTGATGGTTATGAGCAATATCGTGAGATAGGCAAAGAGGTGGGGATAGAGGTTGTTCAAGCCCCAAAATATGGAAGCGGAATAAGTTCGTCGGAGATACGTACAATGCTGTTGACACATAATATAGCTGAAGCCAATGAGGCTCTCGGACATCGCTATTCATTAGAGGGGGTAGTGGTTGGCGGCAAGCAGATAGGGCGCACCATTGGTTTTCCAACCGCAAATATAGAGGTTGCCGACAGCAAAAAACTCATTCCATCAAATGGTGTTTATGCGGTAGATGCAATCATTCCTCATCTTGGCGAAAAGCGGTATAGGGCAATGCTGAATATTGGTCGTCGCCCCACGGTCGACAACCCTAATGCACACACTACAATCGAGGCGCATATAATCGACTTTGAGGGAGATATTTATGGCAAAACTCTACGCCTTGAATTTCTTGATTTTATACGTCATGAACAACGGTTTGCCTCACTTGAGCAGCTCACAGAGCAGATTCAACTCGATCGTCTCGCTGCGATAAGTATTTATTAGCGACCGGTTCTTGGTATATTTCAACAATGTCAATGTGCGATTGTGGCTTGGTGACTAAAGGTCACAACACTTTAGCGTATGTTGCTTGCAGTGGCGGTGGGTGGTAGGATATTTCTTTTGTGTTCCCCACAAATGGTTTCACCTTATTGTGGGGTTTTCTGATGTGAAACAGCTTTGCTGTATTTTCAAAATCTGCTCAAATAAAATTCATAAATCTTCACAAAGTAATTTATAGAAGTTCCCTTCATTTTGAATGTCGTGGTAGAAGGCGTTGCGGGGGGCGAGGTTGCCGGCTATTAATTGAGAGGTAGCCTCTCTCAATTGCTGTGGCTGTGGCACTCGATAGTGGGCTATATACCTTTCGAGATTATATAATACTCGGTCGATATGTTTTTGAGATTTTAATCCGCGTGTGGTGTGAGTGGTTTTGTTCATAGCTGTTTGTTTTTTAGTTAGTTCAAGTTGGTTGAATGTGGGAGTGGTTATGCCGTTCCGGCATTTTGGGACCACCTCCCCCCTTCGGGGGACTCCTCCTAAAAATTACTTTGTAATTTTCAAGAGGAGAGTTTTGCTGCTAACTAGTAAGTAGTAGAAGGTAACTAGTAGTTGTCATCCAATTTTTCAAGAGGAGGGTTGTAGGCTGCAAAGATACGATGCAAAAAATGTTAAAAACTGCGATAATGCAAAAACGGTTGAAAAATTTTTGATAGTTGAGAGATTTAAGGGGATTTATCGAAGTTTCCTTAAGGCAATCACATCAAAATATGAAGAAACCAATGCTGATTGAAGTTATGTATAGTCAAGGGGTATCGGACATTGCCCGATACCCCCGGTTATTAATGCGCTGCGCTTTCACGTGCTTTGCACGATGAGAGTGCCGTTTTAGTCAGAAATAGAAGCCTCTTTTGAGGATTCCAATAGCGAGAGATTATTTTTCTATAATCACTTCAACCCCTTCGGGGATTGCTTCGACGCCAATTTCTACATCGGGATTCTGAATAATAATCTTTTTCAAGTTGGTGCATTCAATGAACGCAAAATCTCCAATTTCGGTTACCGAATTGGGGATAGTGATTGAGGTCAAGCCGGTGCAAAAAGCGAACGCATAATTGCCAATTAATGTCACCGAATTAGGGATAGTGATATCGGTTAAGCTGGTGCATTCATAGAACGCACTTTCGCCAATAGAGGTCACTGAATTTGGGATAGTGATATCGGTTAAGCCAGTGCAGCCACAGAACGCACTTTCACCAATTTTAGTCACCGAATTAGGGATAGTGATATCGGTTAAGCTGGTGCATTCATAGAACGCACTTTCGCCAATAGAGGTCACTGAATTAGGGATAGTGATATCGGTTAAGCCAGTGCAGCCACAGAACGCACTTTCACCAATTTTAGTCACCGAATTAGGGATAGTGATATCGGTTAAGTTGATGCAATCATAGAACGCACTTTCGCCAATAGAGGTCACTGAATTAGGGATAGTAATTGAGGTCAAGCCGTCGCATTTAGCGAACGCCCATTCTCCAATTGAGCTTACCGAATTAGGGATAGTAATTGAGGTCAAGCCAGAGCAACCATAGAACGCCATTTCTCCAATTTCGGTCACCGAATTAGGGATAGAGATTGAGGTTAAGTCGGAGCACCTATAGAACGCATAATCGCCAATTGTGGTTACCGAATTGGGGATAGTGGTGTTTTTACACCCTACAATCAGACTATTTGTTTCAGTCTCTATAATTGCATTACAATTATTTCTTGAGTCATATTTGCTGTTTTCATTTGCTACTATAATTGATTTCAAGCCGGAGCAACCATAGAACGCGCTTTCGCCCATTTCAGTCACCGAATTAGGGATAGTGATAGCGGTCAAGCTGGAGCACCCATCGAACGCATAATTGCCAATTTGTGTCACCGAATTAGGGATAGTGATTGATTTCAAGCCGGAGCAACCATAGAACGCACTTTCGCCAATTTCGGTTACCGAATTAGGGATAGTGATATCGGTCAAGCCGGCGCATTCACTGAACGCATAACCGCCCATTGAGGTCACCGAATTGGGGATAGTGATAGAGGTCAAGCCGTCGCATTTAGCGAACGCCCATTCTCCAATTGAGGTTACTGAATTAGGGATAGTGATAGAGGTCAAGCCGGTGCAGCCATGGAACGCTCCTTTGCCCATTTCAGTTACCGAATTAGGGATAGTGATAGAGGTCAAGCCAGTGCAGCCACAGAACGCACTTTCACCAATTTCAGTCACCGAATTAGGGATAGTTGTGTTTTTACATCCTGCAATCAGGCGATTTGTTTCGGTCTCTATAATTGCATTACAATTATTTCTTGAGTCATATTTGCTGTTTCCTTTTGCGACTATAATTGAAGTCAAGCCGGTGCAATCAGCGAACGCACCTTCGCCAATTTCCGTTACCGAATTAGGGATATTGATAGAGGTCAAGCCGTCGCATTTAGCGAACGCCCATTCTCCAATTGAGGTTACTGAATTGGGGATATTGATAGAGGTCAGGCCGGTGCAGCCACCGAATGCCCCCCGGCCAATTTCGGTTACTGAATTGGGGATATTGATAGAGGTCAAGCCGGTGCATTCAGAGAACGCACCTAAGCCAATTTCGGTTACTGAATTGGGGATATTGATAGAGGTCAAGCCGGTGCAACCAGAGAACGCCTGATAGCTAATTGAGGTTACCGAATAAGTAATACCATTGTAAGGAACTGAAGGGGGAATGGTGATAGAGCCGGAATATTCATTATCCCCGGAAATTACCTCAACGGTTTTAGCTGTTTCGTCTAAGACGTTGTAGTAGATGCCGTTGACTTCAAAATCATAGGCGAGTGCCGGGAGGGTTGTGATGAGCATTATCACTGCGGCGAGAATTGCTCGGAGTTGATTGGTTGGAGTTTTCATTTTTTTATATGTTTTATTGTTGAGTTAAATTACAAAAATATCAGAAAAACCTTATCAAAATTTGCGATAGATTATTTTTCTATAATCACTTCAACCCCTTCGGGGATTGCATCGACGCCAATTTCAACATTGGGATTCTGAATTATAATCGTTTTCAAGCCGGAGCAACCATAGAACGCATAATCGCCAATTTCGGTTACCGAATTGGGGATAGTGATTGAGGTCAAGCCGGTGCAATCAAAGAACGCCTGATAGCCAATTGAGGTTACCGAATTGGGGATAGTGATTGAAGTCAAGCCGCGGCATCTAGCGAACGCATATTCTCCAATTTCGGTTACTGAATTGGGGATAGTGATTGAGGTCAAGCCGGTGCAATCAAAGAACGCCTGATAGCCAATTGAGGTTACCGAATTGGGGATAGTGATTGAAGTCAAGCCGAAGCATTCATAGAACGCCACATCGCCAATTGAGGTTACTGAATTTGGGATAGTAATAGCGGTCAAGCCGTAGCAACCATCGAACGCCACATCGCCAATTGAGGTTACCGAATTGGGGATAGAGGTGTTTTGACATCCTACAATCAGACAATTTGTTTCAGTCTCTATAATAGCATTGCAATTATCTCTTGAGTCATATATGCTGTTTCCTTTTGCTACAACAATTGATGTCAAGCCGGAGCAACCAGAGAACGCCCCATCGCCAATTTCAGTCACCGAATTAGGGATAGTGATTGAGGTTAAGCTAGAGCACAAAGAGAACGCACTTCCACCAATTTCGGTTACTGAATTGGGGATAGTGATTGAGGTCAAGCCGTAGCAACGATTGAACGCATAATTGCCAATTAATGTCACCGAATTAGGGATAGTGATAGCGGTTAAGCCGTAGCAACCATAGAACGCATAATCGCCAATTGAGGTTACCGAATTAGGGATAGTGATAGCGGTTAAGCCGCGGCAACTAGAGAACGCCTCCCCGCCAATTTCGGTCACCGAATTGGGGATAGTGATAGCGGTTAAGCCGTAGCAACCATAGAACGCACGCCAGCCAATTTGGGTTACTGAATTAGGGATAGTGATTGAAGTCAAGCCGGTGCAAAAAGAGAACGCCCCATCGCCAATTGAGGTTACCGAATTGGGGATAGTGATAGAGGTCAAGCCGGTGCAAAAAGAGAACGCCCCATCGCCAATTGAGGTTGCCGAATTGGGGATTATGGTGTTTTTACATCCTGCAATCAAACTATTTGTTTCAGTCTCTATTATAGCATTGCAATTATCTCTTGAGTCATATATGCTGTTTCCTTTTGATACTATAATTGATGTCAAGTTCTCGCAACGATAGAACGCCCCATCGCCAATTGAGGTTACTGAATTGGGGATAGTGATAGAGGTCAAGCCGGAGCAACCAGAGAACGCCCCATCGCCAATTGTGGTTACCGAATTGGGGATAGTGATAGGGGTTAAGCCGGTGCACCCAACGAACGCATATTCTCCAATTGAGGTTACCGAATTGGGGATAGTGATTGAGGTCAAGCCATTGCACCCATCGAACGCAAAATCTCCAATTTCGGTTACCGAATTAGGGATAGTGATATCTGTCAAGCCGGAGCATTCATAGAACGCCCCATAGCCAATTTCAGTTACCGAATTGGGGAGTGTAATTGAAGTCAAGCCAGTGCAACCATCGAACGCCTCATCTCCAATTTCGGTTACCGAATAAGAAATACCATTGTGAGTGACTGAAGGGGGAATGGTGATAGAGCCGGAATATTCATTATCTCCGCGAGTTACCTCTACGGTTTTAGCTGTTTCGTCTAAGACGTTGTAGTAGATGCCGCCGACTTTAAAGTCATAGGCGAGTGCCGGGAGGGTTGTGATGAGCATTATCACTGCGGCGAGAATTGCTCGGAGTTGATTGGCTAGAGTTTTCATTTTTTTATATGTTTTATTGTTGAGTTAAATTACAAAAATATCAGAAAAACCTTATCAAAATTTGCGATAGATTATTTTTCAATAATCACTTCAACCCCTTCGGGGATTGCTTCGACGCCAATTTCTACATCGGGATTCTGAATAATAATAGTTTTCAAGCCGGTGCAATCATCGAACGCGAATCTGCCAATTTCAGTTACCGAATTGGGGATTGCGATTGAGGTTAAACGAGTGCAATCGAAGAACGCCATTTCTCCAATTTCGGTCACAGAATTGGGTATAGTGATAGCAGTCAAGCTGATGCAACCCCAGAATGCCCAACCGCCAATTGTGGTCACTGAATTAGGGATAGTAATAGCGGTCAAGCCGTAGCAACCAGCGAACGCCCCCCTGCCAATTTCGGTTACTGAATTGGGGATAGTGATAGAAGTCAAGCCGGAGCAACCTTCGAACGCCCAACTGCCCATTTCAGTTACTGAATTAGGGATAGTGATAGAAGTCAAGCCGGCGCATTCACTGAACGCATAACCGCCAATTTCAGTCACCGAATTAGGGATAGTGATAGAAGTCAAGCCGGAGCAACCATCGAACGCGCTTTCGCCAATTTCAGTCACCGAATTAGGGATATTGATAGAGGTCAAGCCGGTGCACCCAAAGAACGCCCCATCGCCAATTTTGGTTACCGAATTAGGGATAGTGATTGAGGTCAAGCCGGTGCAACCATCGAACGCCTCTTCTCCAATTTTGGTTACCGAATAAGTAATACCATTGTAAGGAACTGAAGGGGGAATGGTGATAGAGCCGGAATATACATTATCCCTGGAAGTAACCTCAACGGTTTTAGCTGTTTCGTCTAAGACGTTGTAGTAGATGCCGTTGACTTCAAAGTCATAGGCAAGTGCCGGGAGGGTTGCGATGAGCATTAGCATTGCGGCGAGAATTGCTCGGAGTTGATTGGCTAGAGTTTTCATTTTTGTATGTGTTTTATCGTTAATTTTATTGTTAAGTAAATTTTGAGTTTCACAAAGTTAGTAATTATTTCCAATAAACAATTAGAGTATCATAAAAAAGCGTTCAAGTGCATAAAGTCAGAGGTTCCCGTGCTTTGCGCGATGAGATGCAATGATATGCATGATTAAAAGTAGTTTTATCGCAATTTTTTGCAAATATTTGTGGGGTTGTTGTGTAATTCTCAACTCTCAACTCTCAATTCTCAATAATTTTCTTTATCTTTGTTGATTAGAATAATTTAAACGCGTATAATTATGACTTTTGCTGAAAGTTGCAACAAAATTTTTGATGAAACCACAGCACAATATCACGTGACTGATGATGTTGATGCTAAGGAAGTTAATAATTACGAGGAGGGCTCAATCGAGCACACTCTCCATGCTAAAAACTGGATTGATGCAGTGCAATGGCACTTGGAAGATATTATCCGCGACCCGGAGATTGACCCGGTGGCTGCGTTGGCTTTGAAACGCCGTATCGACCGTTCTAATCAAGATCGTACCGACATGGTTGAGGAACTCGACACTTATTTCCGCGAAAAATATAAAGATGTTGTACCAGCTGCCGACGCTACAATCAACACCGAGAGTCCGGCTTGGGCACTCGACCGTCTTTCAATCCTTGCATTGAAAATTTATCATATGCAAGTTGAGGTTAGTCGCACCGATGCCGAACCTGCCCATATTGCAAAATGTCAAGCAAAGCTTGATGTGCTCCTTGAGCAACGTGTCGACCTCACCACAGCAATCGACCAATTACTCGACGATATCGCAGCCGGTCGCAAATATATGAAGGTATATCGTCAAATGAAGATGTATAACGACCCGGAAACTAATCCGGTGCTTTATGGCAACAAATGATAAAATAAATAATCGGCGAGGGTTGAAAAATGTGCTTATAGCACGCTTTTCGGCTATTGGCGATGTGGCGATGACCATTCCGGTGGTGTATAGTGCCTGTCGTTGCTACCCCGATGTGAATTTCTATCTCATCACTCGTCCTTCGATGACTTCGATTTTCATCAATGCACCTAAAAATTTAAAGTTGATAGGCGTTGATGTGAAAGAGGAGTACAAAGGATTGATGGGAATGCGACGACTCTTAAATGAGTTGCGCAAGGAATATTTGATTGATGCGTTTGTAGATTTACACGATGTGTTGCGCACACATATGTTGCGATTCTTGTGTCACTTGCATAGAATACCCACAGCTCGCATCAATAAGGGACGAGGAGGAAAACGAGCACTTACTAGGAAGCAAAATAAAGTGATGTTGCCGCTAACATCATCGATAGCAAGATATAGTGAAACGTTTTTCCGCTTGGGGCTTCCTATTCAAGAGCGATTTGATGGATTGTTTGACCAAAAAGAGGCAGAACCATCATTGTTTGGAGAGATTACATCCCCTAAAAACGCCGATGAAATTTGGATAGGGATAGCACCTTTTGCCAAGCACAAAGGGAAGATTTATCCACCCGAATTGATGGAAAAAGTCGTTGCCGACCTTTCGCAAATCACTCATGCCAAAATATTTCTATTTGGCGGAGGGAAAGAGGAGCAAGAGGTTCTTGGGTCATGGGCGCAAAAATATGAGCGCGTGATGTCGCTGGCCGAAAAACGCTATGGATTTGCTGCCGAAATGGCGTTGATGAGTCATCTTGATGTGATGGTGTCGATGGATTCGGCTAATATGCACTTGGCATCGCTTGTTGGAACCAAAGTGGTAAGCATATGGGGAGCCACTCATCCCTATTGCGGATTTAAAGGTTGGCGACAAAACGAGGGCAATATGATACAATTGCCTATGACCTGCCGTCCATGCTCGGTTTTTGGCAATAAGCCATGTCATAGAGGAGATTATCAGTGTTTGGCCGGCATACCATCGCAAGTTGTTATCGATAAAATACGCTCGTTGGTAATTCACAGTTAATGGAATTTAAGACTTTGCGTAGAAATATAACCGAGAATAATTTTTAATTTTTCATTTTAAATTATTAATTATCAAAAAAATGGACGATTTCGATATAAGAGCAAAAGAGGGTGATCGCGATTTTGAAAAAGCATTGCGTCCGTCGGAGTTTGACTCGTTTAGCGGACAAGACAAAATCGTGGAAAACCTCAAGATATTTGTCACCGCAGCTCGCATGCGTGGCGAATCGCTCGACCATATACTTTTCCATGGCCCACCCGGATTAGGGAAAACCACTCTTTCGGGTATTATAGCCAATGAACTTGGGGTGGGAATGAAAATCACTTCGGGGCCGGTTCTTGATAAGCCTGGCGACTTGGCCGGTATTCTCACTTCGCTCGAAGAAAATGATGTGTTGTTTATCGACGAGATACATCGTTTGAGTCCTGTAGTAGAGGAATATCTCTACTCGGCAATGGAGGATTATCGTATTGATATAATGATAGATAAGGGTCCGGGGGCTCGTAGCGTGCAACTCACGTTGTCGCCATTTACTCTCATAGGCGCCACTACTCGCAGCGGATTGTTGACCGCACCACTTCGTGCACGATTTGGCATAAATTGCCACTTGGAATATTACGACCACGAGGTGCTTGAACGCATCATATTGCGCTCGGCGGCATTGCTCAAAGTGAAATGTACAGGAGAGGCTGCTCACGAGATAGCCATGCGCTCACGCGGGACACCTCGTATTGCTAATGCATTGTTGCGTCGTGTGCGCGATTTTGCACAAGTTAAAGGGAATGGAACAATCGACCCTGAAATAGCTCGATATGCCCTTGAAGCATTGAATATAGACCGATATGGTCTTGATGAGATAGATAATAAGATTTTAACAACAATAATAACTAAATTTAAAGGGGGACCGGTGGGCTTGTCGACCATTGCTACGGCACTTGGAGAAGACCCGGGAACAATCGAAGAGGTTTATGAACCATTCTTGATAAAAGAAGGATTTATAAAACGCACTCCACGAGGACGCGAAGTTACCGACTTGGCTTATACACATTTGGGTCATTCACGCATCGACTCAGGTTCTCTTTTTTAATCCTTAAAAGAAATGGCAGGAATAAAAAGTTTAGTAAAAGATACAGCAATATATGGAGTAAGCAGTATAATTGGGCGATTTCTCAACTGGTTGCTTGTGCCATTATATACCGCTAAGTTTATTCCCGAGGAATATGGTGTGGTAACTAACTTATATGCCTATATAGCAATGGTGTTGGTGTTTCTCACCTACGGAATGGAAACGGGCTTTTTCCGATTTGCCAAGCGTAGCGAGCAAGGCATAGCCTCGGTTTATACATCTATTCTCACGTCAATAGGCTTTACCTCAATGCTGTTTATAGCATTGTTGTGGATGTTTATCAATCCTATCAGTTCTCTTATGGGGTACTCCGGCAACCAATCGACGTTTGTATTGATGTTGGGTATTACAGTGGCAATTGATGCGTTTATATCTATTCCGTTTGCTTATCTACGATTTAAGCAACGACCTATTCGTTTTGCTTACCTCAAAATGATAAATATAGGGTTAAATATAGGGTTAAACTTATTCTTTATCCTACTATGTCCATGGTTGAATGAGGTTGCCCCCGACACAATTTCATGGTTCTATGACCCGACATATGGCATAGGATATATTTTTGTGGCTAATATCATTAGCTCGGGCATAATGATGTTACTGATGCTACCCGAAATATGGGCTGAGAAATTTTCTTTTGACGGCAGCCTCTTACGCACTATGCTTAAATTCTCATGGCCATTGATCATCTCAGGATTAGCCGGTATCATGAACCAAAATTTCGATAAGATTATATATCCATATTTATTTGAGAATAAAGAAATAGCTAATTACCAATTAGGCATTTATGGCGCCAACTATAAAATTGCCGTGGTGATGATAATGTTTATCCAGGCATTTAGATTTGCCTATGAGCCGTTGATGTTTTCAAAAAAGAATGAGGATAAAGCAAAGAAAAATAAGGAATATGCCGATGCGATGAAATATTTTGTGATGTTTGGGCTATTGATATTCCTCGGAGTGATGTTTTATCTCGATTTATTTAAACTGCTCATTCATGAAAAATATTATGAAGGCTTGGTTGTGGTGCCAATCTTGTTGGCCGCCGAATTGTGTTATGGCATAGCATTTAACCTATCGTTGTGGTATAAAAATATCGACAAAACCTATTGGGCCATTGTGTTTACATTTATAGGCTTTGCAGTGATGATGACTATTATCTTCACATGTGTGCCAAGATTTGGCTACATAGCTTGTGCGTGGGCAGCGTTGGCATGTTATTTGTCGATGGTGATTACATCATATTTAGTGGGGCGCAAGGTGAACCCGATAGATTATGACGTGAAACGCATCTTCTTTTATGTGGTTGTGGCAGCGGCGTTATTTGCCGTTTCACACTTGGTTATGACCTCACATGCGTGGTTAAATATTGTAATCAGAACAATCCTCATAGCCACATATGTTGTTATAGTGATAAAGCGCGAAAAAATAAAACTAAGCAACATAAAATTGAAACGATGAAAGTAACACTGCTAAACCATAGCGACACATTGGGAGGAGCCTCGGTTGTGACATTTCGCTTGATGCAAGCATTGCAACAGCAAGGTGTCGATGTTAATTTGTTGGTGCTGATGAAGTCGAGCGACAATGAGAGTGTAACACAAATATGTTCTCGTCCTCGGCGCAATGTGGCGTTTATATTGGAGCGTATAAATATTTTCATTCGCAACGGATTTTCAAAGCCCAATCTGTTTAAAGTGTCAACGGCCTCGCATGGAGTATCAGTGGCTTCACATCCATTGGTGAAAGATGCAGATGTGATTGTTATCAACTGGATAAATCAAGGGATGATGTCGCTCGATGAAATCAATAAGATTGCACAAATTGGCAAGCCTGTGGTGTGGATTATGCACGATATGTGGTGCCTCACCGGTATATGCCATCATGCTCTTGAATGCGAGCGATATAAGGAACAGTGTGGCAATTGCCAATTTATAAAAGGTGGACAAATAGATAGTGATTTGTCGCACAAGATATGGTTACGCAAGAAAAAATTATATAATAGCTCAAATATCCATTTTGTGGCTGTAAGTCAATGGCTGGCAGATAAGGCTCGGGAAAGTTTGCTTTTGCGGAATGCAAATATATCAATAATTCATCATGCATTTCCGGTAGATTTTTTTAAAACATCGGTAGTTTCAGATGTGCCATCTCAATTGTTGTCATTGCCGCGTGATCGCAAATTAATAGTAATGGGAGCCGCTCGGTTAGATGATCCAATAAAGGGTTTTGATTATGCAATTGAGGCGATAAATATTTTGGTAGAAAAATATAGCGAAATAGCAACGAAGTGTCAATTGGTGTTGTTTGGTGATATTCGCGATGAATCATTGCTAGGAAAGATAAATTTACCTTATAGTCATATAGGGCGCATAAATGATAATAAAACTTTACGACATTTGTATGCCATGGCTAGTGTGGTATTGTCAACATCTAATTATGAAACCCTTGGAGCAACACTTATAGAAGGACAAGCTGCAGGTTGTGTGCCGGTAGCATTTGCTCATGACGGACGTCGCGATATAATTGACCATAAAGTAAATGGCTATATTGCCGAATATAAATCGCCACAAAGCATCGCCGAGGGCATTGCGTGGGCAATAGAGACCTCTCCCGACCGCGAAATGCTCCACAACTCGGTTCGCGATAAATTTGCCTCTGATGTCATCGCAAGGAAATATATCAACCTATTCACGCAGTTATTGAATAAATAGGATTTGTGGATGAGTAAAAAGTAAGGGGGCTGTGTCAAGTTGTTTTTACAGCCTCCTTATTTTATGTCCATAATTAGAGGGAATTTCTATAAATTCCACGAATTAATTAAACGATAGTTATTGGAAACGTTCTTTTCTAGAATTTATTTGTAGTGAATGGGGATTTCGCGGTCGATGCTGTGGTCGAGCGAAATGAGTGTTTCGGTGCCTGTTACACCATGAATCATTTGAATTTTGTTGTTGAGCAAATCCATCAAATGTTCGTTGTCGCGAGCATAAAGCTTTATGAGCATGGTGTAGGGACCTGTAGTGAAGTGACATTCCACTATTTCGGGTATTTTTTCTAATTCGGGCACTACATCGCGATACATAGCACCACGTTCGAGATTAACTCCTATATATGTACAAGTGCGATAGCCTAGAATTTTAGGGTTTACATGGTATCCTGAGCCTGTAATAACATTAAGGTCAATCATGCGTTGAATGCGTTGATGAATGGCCGCACGCGACACTCCACACTCAGTGGCCACGTCTTTCGATGCTATGCGGGCATTACGCATCACAATTTCAAGTATTTTTCTGTCAAGATTATCAATTTTTTCCATGGGTTAATAATGTATAGAATTTTAAGGCAAAAATAATGAAAAAAAATAAGAAAAGATACATTTTGCTAATAAAAATGTATCTTTTCTTATTTTTTGCTAATAAATTTATGCTTTTAGAGCATAAAATAAGAGTTATATTTCTTATTTTTTACCTTGAACTTTCACGTTGGGTTGTGGTTGACCTTGAAAGTTTACTGGGTTTTGTGGTTTTTGGGGAGTTGCTGTACCTTTAATATCTACAACTTCAACTTCGAATATAAGTGTTGCATTAGGACCAATGCCTGCAGCTGGTTCACCTTGAGCACCATAACCGAGTTTACCTGGGATGTAGAAGATAGCTTTACCACCTTTACCAAGAAGTTTAAGACCTTCAGAGAATCCTGGAACTACGCCTTTAACACGAAATTCGACAGCTTTACCTTTTGAGTCATCAAATACAGTATCGTTGATTAATTTACCGGTATATTTAACTTTTACGAAGCTTGTGTCAACAGCTTTGTCGCCTGCACCTTCATTGATGATTTTGTAAGAAAGACCTGAAGCAGTAGTTTTGATTTCTGCATCGTTCTTTTTGAGTTCATTAATGAAAGCTTCACCTGTTTTAGTTCCTTGAATAGCTTCGGGTTTCTTTTCAAGTTCTTCCATGTATTTGCGTTGAGCTTCAGCTTGGAGTTTGCCACCTGCGATATTTATAAATAGGTGGTATTTATTTATTTCTTCCATCGACACTGAATCTTGTTTAAGAGCTTTAGAAAACTCTTCAATCACTTTTTTGCGGTCGATTTTAGCACCCATTTGTTCCATTTGAGCAATTTGACGGGCGAGTTGAATACCCATTGATACACCGTTAATGATACCAACTTTAGCTGTGTCGATAGAAAGGTAATATTCAAAACCTTTGATGATATCGTCTTTTGACAATTTCGCTTTAAAAGGAAGTGAATCGGGCATTTGTAGGATTTGGTTTGCGATGTCACTACCCATTCCGGCTCCTAAAGCAATTGACAAGGAGTCGTTGTTTACTACACAAGAGTCATTTCCGGCAGTATTTGTGTTGCCGGAGCCACAGCTCACTGAGCTCATGATTAGAGCCGCAGCTCCTAATCCTAAAAATAATTTTTTCATAATTTAAAATTGTTATTTATTTGTTTTATGTTTATTCTATAATTACATTGATTAATTCAATGGTGAAGTCAAGCGCTGAATTACCGGGTATCACACCTTGCACATTTTGTGAGCCATAGCCTAAGTGAGCAGGGATAAATAAGCGATATTTGCCACCGGCCTTCATCATCTTCAATCCTTCGGTAAATCCGGGTACAAGGTTATCGATGGGGAATGTCACAGTTTTATCACCTGTTTGGTCAAATACAGTGCCATCGGCAAGTCGTCCGGTGTATTTTATTATAACATTATTGCCCGAAACGGGTGATGCTCCGTAACCTTCTTTGATAACCTCAAAAAGGAGTCCCGACTCGGTTTTAGTAACACCCGGGCGTTTTAATTGTTCATTCAAGAATGCTTCTTGTGAAGCCACGCTCACAGTGTCGGGAGTTTCGTTTTGTGGAGAAAAAAAGTCGTGGATATATTTTTCGGCACCGGCTTTATCCATTCCCACCGATTTTCCATGTGCTAAATCGCTGAGTGTGTTGATAATTTGATCAGGCTTGATAAAAATGCCATCTCTGAGCATTTCATTTGCACGCATCATCATTAAAACACCTTGAAACACTCCGGCATCATAGATTGATGTTGAATTAACCAATCTGATTCCTTCTCTCATGCCGGCAAAAAGTGAATCGGCTTTTAGAGAATCATTTTGGTGCATTTCGGCAAATTGTTCATTCCACAACACCCCGAGGGCAATGTTGAGAGAATCGGTTCCCGATTCTACTCCTTTATCTTGTGCCATTGATGAGAATGACACTACCGAAAGAAGTAATGAAACGATTAACGCTTTGAGTTTCATAAATTATTTACCTGCGATTTGAAGCAATTCAACGTCAAAAATCAAGGTAGAGTTAGGACCGATAGCACCACCGGCTCCACGAGGACCATAAGCCAAGTCTGATGGGATATAAAGACGCCATTTTGCACCTACTTGCATCAATTGAAGTGCTTCTACCCAACCGGGAATAACTTGTGTCACACCAAAAGTAGCGGGAGTGCCACGTTCTACCGAGCTGTCAAATACAGTTCCGTCGATGAGTGTACCGGTATAGTGAACAACAACAGTGTCGCTTGCTGCAGGTTTGTCGCCATTACCTTCGTTGATTACTTCATATTGCAAACCGCTTTCGGTTGTTTTCACTTCGGGGCGTTTAGCATTTTCGGCAAGGAAAGCTTCACCGGCAGCCTTGTTTACTTCGCCCATTTTAGCGGCAGCTGCATTTTGTTTTTCTTCAAGAGCTGTAAAGAATTCGCGAATCACGTTTTTAGCTTCATCGTAGCTCATTTTAGGTTGAGTGCCTTCAAACACTGCAGCCACCCCTTCGGCAAATTCTTTGATATTCATTTCTTCTATGCCCGAGCTTTTGAAATTGTTACCCATACTCAAGCCGAGGGCATAGCTTAAACGTTCTAATTCAGTCATAAGATTCTTTTTATAGATGTGATTAAAAATTTTCAACTTGCAAAGGTAATCAATTTTAATTCATACTACATAATTTATAGTGCATAAATTAGTTAAACACCTTAAAAACACACAAAAAAACGAGCAACCCACCACGGATTGCTCGTTTGTTATAGAGTTTAAGTTATTTCAATTATGCATTATTTCACGAATACTTTAGATGCTTTCTTACCTTGTACTTTGATGTATACACCATTTGAAGGATTAGTTACTTTCACACCTTGGAGGTTGTAGAATAGGATTGGGGCGTTGTTATCTTCAACCTCAATGTTTTCAACATTTGCTTTTCTCCCCGAAGAATATACTAATTCTCCTTTTTCGTTATAGTAGTTAAGAAATACAGGGTCGGTATATCTTGTTGGGAATGCCGGGATAACACTTGAAAAAGGTTTGGGGAATAATAAATCGCCAGGGATGTAAATATGCCCCATATTACCAATCCCTTCAATTAAGCCGTGAGGTCTTTCATATGTGTCATTATTGATATATATTTTTCTAATACTATTATTGATAACAGTATCGGTGGCAGTAAAGTTGTTTATTGACCCCCAATATTGATTGGAATTGCGAATATCGGAAAAGTCATAAAGCAAAATTTCTTGGTCAAAAGTAAAGTAGGGGGTATCTTTAAATGCATATTCAGGAATTACATGAGGAATAGGGAAATTGTATTTGTATGAAAATATAGCATAAACACGTTTAGAATCAATATCTTCACGAAGGAGAGCAATAATAGTGGTATCGCATGGCGATTCGTTATAGTCCCTAAATAAATAGTGGCATTTTTTATAGTTAATGTTATTGATTGTCGAATCGCCCGATATTACAATGTTGTAAGGGTAATGATGTGACTCTTCTACATATTCAGGAACAGTGCGATTGACGATTTCACACTCCCATCTCACACCCTCTTTGACTAAAGGAACGTAATCATCGGCCGATGATTGAGCATAAATTGGAGTCAATACTCCAAATAACACTGCTAAAACAAGGAGTAAAGATTTTTTCATAATGGTATAATTTAGAGATTTAAGACTATTGCAAAATAAATTATTAATTTTCAATATTCAAAATATAAAGAGCCGAAGTTGTGTAAAAGTTTCTAAAATACGGAATATGCGAAGCCCATTTCCACACTCGTCGAGGTCGTAGCCCAAATTTTTGGCGATAATGGGGGTTGATAAACCATAGGGAACGATTCTTTATTGAGAATCCACATTCTTTTACCAATCGTTCAAACTTTTCCACCGGCATCTTTGAGCGTTTAATACTCATCAATTCGTCGATGGCATTTTGTGGGACATTGCTCATTTTTAATAGTCCTTTATACATAAAATTAGGCAGAAGATGGATAAAAGGTAATTTAGAAGCAAAACCACGCGTGATTTGTTGGTGACCTCCGAACGGATTTTGCCAAGCCGGGAAGCCCATAAACACTATG
>JAZNGZ010000005.1:0-10632 GCA_045576735.1 Muribaculaceae bacterium | reverse complement strand
TTTTCTCTCAAATCATATTTTTTAACCGCTTTTTGGACTCCGTGAATCGAATATTCTGCAAAAAAATGAAATTTGACGATTTTACAGATTTTAGAAACCTTGCTGCTTAAAAAAGAAACTGTGTCAAAATACTATATTTTGTCACAGCCTCCCTCATTGCGCTCTTTCTTTGCTATCGTTGGCTGACGCCTTAGATAGGAGGGGCCTCGGCAATGCAAATTTAAGTAAACTTAATTTGCAATTGCGCTCGGCTTGCACTATCTTTGCAGTTAATTAGACAAATTGACAACAATGGGAGCTGAAAACAACTCAGAAGTGACGCTCAGAAATACTATTGAGGCGTTATCTTGCAAAGAAAATATCAAAGACGTGTGTCATCTTCGCCATCATGGCGAACCGTTGCCCTCTCAGCAATCGGTAGCTCGCATTGTGGAGTTATGTAGAGGATTGATTTTCCCCGGATTTTTTGGTGATAGCGATGTGAACCGTAACAACGTGACTCATTATGTGGGTATTCGTTGCGAACAGTTGCGCGAAGTGCTTGTGGAGCAAATCACTGCCGGATTGTGCTTCAGCGTGAAAGAGGGAAAAATCAACCTTTCCAAAATCTCTGTTGCGGCTCAAGAGAAAGCCGACCTATTTATCGCCAACCTACCTAAATTGCGTGAATTGCTATTCACCGATGTAAAAGCTACATACTTGGGCGACCCGGCAGCAATATCAACCGACGAGGTGATTTACTGCTACCCTGCCATTCGTGCCATAAGCAACTATCGCATCGCACACGAATTGGTAAAGCTCGAAGTGCCCATCATTCCTCGCATGATTAGCGAACAAGCTCATAGCGAAACAGGTATCGACATTCACCCGGCAGCTACTATTGGCGCCGGTTTCACTATCGATCACGGCACAGGTATCGTGGTGGGCGCAACAGCAATTATAGGCAATAATGTAAAACTATATCAAGGTGTTACCCTTGGCGCGAAAAGTTTCGACACCGATGCCGATGGCAACCCTATCAAAGGAATTCCCCGCCACCCCATCATTGGCGACAATGTGGTTATATACTCAAACGCATCTATCTTAGGACGCATCAACATTGGTGCCAACGCAGTGATAGGGGGTAACATTTGGGTTACCGAAGATGTGGCCGAAGGGGAAAAACTCGTACAAGCAAAAGCTAACAATTTTTTAAGATTCAAGCAGTGATGAAGGAAAATTTTGAAATGGTGGCTAAGACCTTCCAAGGATTGGAAGATGTGCTTGCCAAAGAACTATCCGACCTCGGAGCCGAAAACGTAGAGGTGGGTCGTCGCATGGTTTCATTCGAAGGCGACCTTGAGATAATGTATCGTGCCAACTTATGTTGCCGCACAGCCCTGCGCATTCTCAAGCCTATATATAAATTTATCGCCAATGATGCCGACAGCCTTTATGATATGGTCAAAGAATTTGACTGGACTCAAGTGCTCTCGCTCGACAAGACATTCTCTATCGACTCGGTTGTAAATTCAAATGAGTTCACCCATTCTCGCTTCGTCACTTATCGCGTGAAAGATGCTATTGTCGATTTCTTCAAAGATAAATTCGGTCCCGACAAACGTCCCGGTGTGCGTCTACAAGATGCCGATGTGATTATCAACGTGCACATCGCAGGTGACCGTGTTACTCTTTCTCTCGACTCTTCGGGCGAATCACTCCACAAACGCGGTTATCGCGTGGCTCAAACCGAAGCTCCTATCAACGAAGTTCTTGCCGCCGGCATTATACTCAAAAGCGGATGGAACGGGCAATGCCCGTTGGTCGACCCCATGTGTGGTTCGGGCACATTCCTTGTCGAAGCCGCTCTCATCGCTGCAAACATCAACCCCGGTATATATCGCAAAAACTTCGCGTTTGAACAATGGAAAGACTTTGACGCTGAATTGTTTGACTCTCTCTATAATGACGAGAGCGAGGAACGCGACTTTGAATATAAAATCTATGGAGCCGACATTTCGCCCAAAGCAGTGGCTATCGCAACTGAAAATGTGAAAAGTGCCGGTGTCGCAAAATATGTAAATATACAAGTTAAGCCCATATCGCAATGGGACGACGCTCCCGAAAATTGCATGGTTATCACTAACCCTCCTTATGGCGAACGCATCAGCTCTCACGACATGGAAGGACTTTACTCAACCATAGGGTCTAAGCTCAAACATGTGTTTAAAGGCTCGGCTTGGATTATCGGTTACCGCGATGAATATTTCCACAAAATAGGACTCACTCCTTCGTCAAAAACTCCTATTCTCAACGGCTCTCTCGAATGTGAGTTGCGCGAATATGTGGTGTTTGACGGTGATTATGCTTCATTCCGCAAAAGCGGTGGTCGCATCAAAGAGGTTAAAGATGTGAGAAAAGCCAAAGAATTGCCACGTCGCTTGAGCGACAAAGAATGGAAAATGGACGCTCGTCGCAAAGGTATGGGGGGCAAAGACTCTCGTGCCAAGGAAAAACGTCGTCCATCGGCTTTAGAAGAAAAATATCGTCCTAAAACTCGTCGATTTGACAAAACATCACCTCGCAGAGATGATGAAAGTTCTGAAAATCCGCTTGCTGTACGTCGCAACGAGCATGCTTTGAAATCTATTACCGGACGACGTCCGTCAATTTCAAACATCGTGAAACGCGGCTGGAAACGCAATGCCAATGGCGATGACAAAGATTAACCTTTAATATTCAATAAGATAATAACAATACAAAATATATAAAATGGAAAAAATCAATATTCTGCTCCTAGGTTCGGGAGGTCGCGAATCGGCTCTCGCATGGAAAATGAGTCAAAGTGCTCTTCTCAACAAGTTATATATCGCTCCGGGTAATGGTGGCACCAGCGCTTATGGCGAAAATGTGGCTCTCTCGCCTCTAGATTTCCCCGCTATCGAAAAATGGGTGGGCGAAAATGACATCGACATGATTGTAGTGGGCAACGAAGACCCTTTGGTAGCCGGAATATATGATTATTTCGAACAAAAAGACATTCTCGTTGTTGGGCCATCTAAAGCAGGTGCAGCTCTCGAAGGCAGCAAGGACTTTGCCAAGCAATTTATGGTAAAAAACAACATTCCCACTGCCCGCTATCAAAGCTTCACTGCCCAAACTATCGAAGATGGTTACAAATTCCTCGAACAACTTCAAGCCCCTTATGTGTTGAAAGCCGATGGATTGGCTGCCGGTAAAGGGGTGTTGATTATCGACTCTATCGACGAGGCTAAAGCGTCGTTAAAAGAGATGCTTTCGGGCATGTTTGGCGCATCATCGGCCACTGTGGTTATCGAAGAGTTCCTATCGGGTATTGAATGCTCGGTATTTGTATTGAGCGACGGCAACGGAGGTTATCGCGTACTTCCTGTGGCTAAAGATTACAAACGCATTGGCGAAGGCGACACAGGCTTGAATACCGGCGGTATGGGCGCTGTTAGCCCCGTTCCATTTGCCGACGAAGTATTTATGGAAAAGGTGCGCACTCGCATCATCGAACCTACTATCAACGGTCTCATCAACGACAACATCACATATCGTGGCTTCATCTTCCTTGGTCTCATCAACGTGGGGGGCGAACCCATGGTAATCGAATATAACGTGCGTATGGGCGACCCCGAAACCGAAGCTGTAATGCTCCGCATCGACAGCGACCTCGTGGCGCTAATGAAAGCCGCAGCACAAGGCAACCTCGGCGACACCGAATTGAAAGAGGACCCACGCACTGCCGTTACTGTGATGATTGTATCGGGCGGTTATCCAGGTAGTTACCCCAAAGGAAAAGTTATCACCGGTTGCGAAAACGTTACTGACAGCATTCTTTTCCACGCAGGCACAAAAATCAACGAAGCCGGCGAATTGGTTACTTCGGGCGGTCGTGTGATTTCGGTAAGTTCATATGGCAAAGACATCGCCGATGCTCTAGCAAATAGCTATGCATCAATCAACAAAGTTGACTTCGAAGGCAAATACTTCCGTCGCGATATCGGTAAAGATTTGATGAAATAATCTCCAATAATGCTTCGGGAAAGCGACATATCCGATTTTCTATATTCTCGCTATTCGGTATTCTTATTTGCTCTGATAGCGATAATTGCTACTAACTTCGCCATGAATTGTGGCGAAGTTATTCCTATTCTCGACAATAAGGGTTTGGGATTGACCACCGCAAATAACTGGATTGAGTTTGGCAAAACGTCAATGGTTTTCAGCATCATTTTCAATCTTGCTATTGCCGGACTGCTCATTTATCTCAACAAGATGTATAACGTGCTGAGAAACCCGACGGTAATTTTTGCCGGCTTGTTCTTGGTGCTACAAATGCCATTCCCCGATCTCACAGGTCAACTTTATGGTGGAACAATATTGTGCATCACCATTCTCGCATGCGCTTTTATTCTGTTCTCTACCTATAGCCACCACAACAGGCAAGCCATTTTCCTAATTTTCATCATTTTATCAATAGGCACATTCTTTCAATATGCATTCTTGTTCTATCTGCCGGTGTTGATTATCGGGTGTATGCAAATGCGCATTCTCGACCTCAAGACTGCAATTGCCGCTACTATGGGATTAGTCACCCCCCCCTGGATATTGCTCGGTTTTGGATATATTACTCTCGACAGTATCACATTCCCCGAATTTTCAAGTATTTTCACCAAACTATCAACCGGTGAAGCTTGGCAAATGTTAGTATCTATAGGAGTTTCAGTGTTTGTGTGCTTGGGTGCATGGGCAGCTAATCTTGTGAGAATTATAAGCTATAACGCGCAAACAAGAGCCTACAATGGGTTCTTTGCAATGGTATCACTCGTGTCGGTATTTTTCATGCTCACCGACTTCACCAACTATATCATCTATGTGCCACTACTCAACTGCTGCACAGCTATTCAACTAGGGCATTTATTCACCATTCATCAATCACGCCGTAGCTATTTAGGAATAATTTCAATCGTAGCAGTATATTTCTGTCTATACCTATGGGCTCTGGCTGTTTAAAAATCATTATCGAACGCAACATCCCTTTCATCAAAGGGATACTTGATGATATGGCACATGTGGAATATCTCAGTGCCAACGAGATAAATGCCAATGCCATGCGCCATGCCGATGCGCTCATTTGCCGCACTCGCACTCATTGCAACGCATCTCTCCTCGACAACTCCCCCTGCTCTTTTATCGCAACCGCAACAATAGGCACCGACCATATCGACCTCGACTACTGTCGCCGTCGTGGCATCACCGTGGCCAACGCTCCGGGGTGCAACGCTCCCGCTGTGGCTCAATACGTGTTTGCCTCGTTGGCTCATGTCATCGACCGCCCCATCAACGAATACACCATAGGAATTGTGGGCGTGGGGCACGTGGGAAGCATCGTGGAACGATGGGCTCACCAATTGGGCATGCGCGTGCTTGTGTGCGACCCGCCACGAGCCGAAGTTGAATACACCAATAATTTTGTGTCTTTAGAGGAAATCGCGCGCCACTGCGATATTATCACCTTTCATACCCCGTTGACTACCAGCGGTAAACACGCCACACACCACATATGCAGTGAATCATTCATTAACTGTCTTTCACATCGAGCCATCATCGTAAATTGTGCCCGAGGAGGCATTTTCGATACCGAAGCGGTGATTAAAGCCCTCGATGCCGGCAAAATTTCAAATGTGATTGTCGACTGCTGGGAAGGGGAACCAAATATCAACCCCTTTTTGCTCGAAAAAGCCGCCATAGCCACACCTCACATAGCCGGATACTCTCGCGAAGGTAAAATTCGTGCCACAGCCATGGCTCTCGAAGCCCTCGCGCGCCACTTCAACCTCTCAATACCCAACGTGGCACAAGGCATTCCCATGGGAGCCGCCCAAAACGTAACATTCAATTCTATCATCAACACCTACAACCCTCTCATCGACACACGGGCACTAAAATCATCTCCCCTCAATTTCGAAACTCTTCGCAACAACTACAACTATCGCCTCGAAGTCACTGAAATATCGTTATAACTATAAACAATACTTTTACTAAATCCCAAGTTCTTCTAGCCTATTTGGCAAAATAGCGCACAATGCACCATTATGCAAAGTCTTGAATGTCCACATATGTTAAAAATATATAACAAAACCTCTTGTTCCATATTTTATATTTTGATTTTTAAATATTTATGGAAGATTTTCATATCTTTGGTTATTATTTTTCACATTAAACATTTTGCTTATGAAACGCAATTCAATCTTATTAGTCGTGACGCTTGTTGCAGCACTTCTTTTGCCTACGACTGCAAACGCTCAATTTGGCAAATTGAAAGAACTAGGAAATAAAGTAAAGAAATCAGCTCAAAAGAAAGGCGAAGAGATTGGTATTCCAAACATCTCCGAAGCCGCGAATGCCGTGCGAGGCGAAGCCCCTTGGCCCATGAGCAGCAATCCCACCTACAAAGGCAAAGATGTGCGCACGTTCTTGTATAACATCGTTGACGAAAGCGATGATTACCTCACCTCTTTACGCGAAGAAATGTACTCTCGTTATAAAGAAAACGCCAAGATTCTCAACGGCATGGGCGAAGGTTCTTCTCAAGCTCGAATGGAAAATGAGAATCTAATGCGCTTATACTATGAAATTCAAACGATTGTACGCATCAACGTAAGCAATGTTCCCATAAACAATGGTGCCCTCGACACCAGCGACCCTCATCTTCTTGTAACCTCTCGTCAAGGCGGTGGCATCGGTTATTGGGTTATGAAAAAAGATGGCAAATATCGATTCTGTGTAACCAGTGGTGATGGAGCATTCCTTAGCGATGAAGACCTTACAACCGCAAAAGAAGCTGCGCTACGCATGCGTAAATTGCAAATCCTCACCTATGCGTTCCATGTTATGCTACAAGAAGCCGGCGAAAACTGCGACCAAAATCTTCGCGCGCTCTATAACTACTGCGGAATATATGCAAATGCAGTAGACGAGGCTTGCAAAGCCAACACCCCCGAAAATATCGAACGAAAACCACGCCCCGCTACCGGCGCCATGCATGCCTCTATGAAAACGCAAGCTCTCGCTGTGGCTAAAGCTGATGACAAAGATGTGGTAGACGTCATCATTACAAGTGCTAAATGGGACGTGAAGATGAATGGACTCATTCCCGTTAATCGCAATATATATGGCTACTATGTAGTGAAAGACGCACAAGGACTTATGTGTCTGCCTCGCATGTGGGTCGAAGACTATATAGGCAACGGAAAATACGGCAAACTACGTGCCGGCGGCACCGGTGTAACAAGCCCATTCTACATCAAATAACAACTCAATCACATTAACCAATATGTAATAGGCACCACCATCAAAAGTGATGCCTATTGCTTTATTGCTCCTTCTCAGTTAACAAAGGCAAAATTTACCCCCCCCCATTTGTTAATAGTTACTAATCTCCAACATTTCCACAACTCAAAATATTGATATATTGAGGGATAATACTTTCCTTTGCAAAAGACTGACTAATCTAAACCAAGACTTATGCATTATGAATAGGACTGTATTTTTTATATTATTTGCGTGCTTTGCATTATCCAATACGTTATTGGCTCAAAGCATTAATTTGAATGAGACAATTGATGCAACCAAATCAAATGGTTATATTTTATTGCCCAACAATGCATTGGCAAAATGTGTTGAGATTGAAGAAGATGGCATAAAGTATAGCTTAGGGCTATCTGACGACAATAAAGTCATTTTTATATCCACAACCGATACGTTATTTTCTATAAATGGGATAAAAACAGGGGATTGCATCTCATCATTTTGCGATATTGAAAAATTTGAATTTGAATGTAAGAACGATAACTACACTCCCGGTTGGGGATATTACATACCCATTGGCGATGGTTGGTTTGCCGCGTTTAACTTCAAAGAAAAGCCTAACAAAAATTCATTAGTACAATACCTCTTCAAATATAACATATCACAACAAGCTAAATTTAAGGCCAATAGTGCTATTGGCACTCATAGATGCATTGACTATGGGGACTATTACATTCACACCCCTATTACTGCAACATTTCACGCTGACGGATACCGCGCAGCGGGCAGTGATTATGAAATTCCTATCCCCAAAAACACAGAAAATATGAGGGAATTGGGTGGTGAAAATTTTATATACCAACTAACTGACAACCAATACATAATGATTATTGGTTATTCAAAATATGATCTTGGTGGCTTAAAAAATACGACACCACCATTATACAACAATATCTCCAATTTTTTTGACTTCCTCGATGACCAATATAGTCAAGATACGTGTGGAGTTGATTTTGAGACATTGCGTCATGTCGCTGAAACTTCAAACAGAAAACATAAAATTCTACATATCGGCAATTGTAACATCTTATTATTCAACATTAATCATTCCGAAATAGATAATATTGAAGCTCTATTCAACAAATATTTCAAAATTGATTATAACGATGACATCAACCAAGAATATATTAAGTTAAATCCAAAACGTCAATAGGACCCTCACCCACCATCGTGCGAAGCACAAGAAGAATGATTTTTAGGCAGAAGACCCGAATGTCAAAAATAATTTTTAATTATGCATTATGAGCCCCGAAGGGCTCAACGAGGCTTGACCAAGTCAATTATGCATTATGAATTATAAATATCTCATGATGATATTATTTAAGGAGATACTCAAATATATTCATCATTATAATGCCGTTATCGGTTGTATGAGTAGGAATATTATCGGTTGTGAGTATCATCTTCACAAATGAATCATTGGTAAGTGTAAGTGACCTTTGTTCCTGGCGTATTTTCTCTTCATCTGGCAGAGAATACGCTGATTGTATATAAAGGCGTTCGCTACCTTTATTACAAACAAAGTCGACTTCCAATGTACTCCTTGTGGTTTTGCCGTATGAATCTTTTTGATAATGGGTAATACATCCCACATCAACTTTATATCCTTCACCTAACAGATGATTGTATATGATATTCTCCATTATGTGTGTAGGTTCAACTTGTCGAAAGTTCAATAGTGCATTTCTCAATCCTAAGTCTGCAAAATAATACTTAAATGGAGTATCAATATATTTTTTGCCTTTAATATCGTAGCGAACAGCTCTACTTATCAAAAATGAATCAATAAAGTAATCTATATACGTTTTAATTGTGTTATGGCTTATTTTTACCTTTTTTTCGCTAATAAATGTATTTGCTAATTTATTGGGATTGGTCAAAGCACCTATATTTGAAGCTAATAGGCTGAACAGTTCTTCTAACTCGGCATCATTTTTTATATTGTTTCGATTCTTAATGTCACTCAAGTAGGTTTCTTGAAGTAGTTCTTGCAAAATTTCAGTCTTGCGAGTCTTTTCACTCTCCAAAACCACCATTGGAAGACCACCATAATATATATAATCTCGCCATAAAGTGGATATTTCTTCGCTACTATTGCTTTTAATCTCTTTGAATGTTAAAGGCTGAAGATGGATTTGAACACCTCGTCCTCTGAACTCAGTTACAATATCTGAAGATAGAAACTTTGCATTACTTCCGGTTACATACACATCAAGATTCTTAATATGAAGAAAACCATTTAATACATCAACAAAATCTTCAAGCATTTGCACTTCGTCAATCATTACATAGTGCATTTGTGAATCTTGTTTTGCAATATTTTGCACAAACTCATAAAGCGTCTCGGCTTTGCGATATTTTCTATGAGCAAAAGAATCAAGTTGAATATCTATTATCTGATTTTCTTGCACTCCATTCTTTATAAGATGTTGCCGATACAAGTTAAAAAGCAAATATGACTTGCCAACACGACGTAACCCTGTCACTATTTTTATCAAGCCATTGTGCTTGAGGTTGCTTAATTTTGCAATGTAGTTTTCTCTTGCGAATTTCATACTGCGAACAAATTCTGTGTATTTACACACTTTTTGTCTGCAAAGATAATACTGTTTAATTTTCTATCCAAATAAATAGCAACACTATTTCTTAAATAGACTTGCTTCGGCAAGAGTTTTTTGTTGTACCTTAACCGGTTATTTTTTTGATTTCCTCGATGACCGATATAGCCAAGATACAAGTGGAGCTGATTTTGAAGCATTGCGTCATGTCGCAGAAACTTCAAACAGAAAACATAAAATCCTACATATCGGCAATTGTAACATCTTATTATTCAACATTAATCATTCCGAAATAGATAATATTGAAGCTCTATTCAACAAATATTTCAAAATTGATTATAACGATACTCTCAACCAAGAATATATCAAGTTAAACCCAAAACGTCAATAGTACCCTCACCCACCATCGTGCGAAGCACAAGAAGAATGATTTTTAGGCAAAATGCCCGAATGAACATAAGGGGCTGACGTATGAAAATTAGGCCTAATGGTCAAATTTCAGGATGAATATGTGCCTTAAAATCCTTAATGGTCAAAATTCAGGATGCTTACAAATTGTAACTTATAAATATTATGAAAAACACACCGGGGGAACGCCAAGCGGCAAGGGGGCGAGTTGCCCCCGTCGAGCGTCAATAGTAATGCCTGGAAATATATTCATCAAGAAATTTTTGACGATTTGATTTTTTCATACCGC
>JAZNGZ010000004.1:0-5686 GCA_045576735.1 Muribaculaceae bacterium | reverse complement strand
GTCTATCCCCATTACCTCGCATCCCAATTCGGCAAAAGGGAGAAGGTTTCCCCCCTCCCCACAACCGATTTCAAGCACTCGTGTTTTTGCCGAAAGATTATAGTGATTATTAAGGTATTCAATAAAATATTCACGAGCCGTACTAGCCAACTCATTGAAATATTGCAATCTATTAGAATGACGTAGTTGCATAAATGATTAGTCTTGAATTAGTGTGAAATTAAAATTAGAATTTGCCTCGGCATTGATATTATTTTCAATATTAATGGTTTGACCTTCGAGATTGAGTGTCGCACCTGATTTAAGAGTACACCCATTAATATTTATGTTGCCTTTTGTTCTGATTGTTAATGTTGCTCCTGATTTAAGTGTTAGATTAGGTCCAAGTGTGACATCTTCGGAGGCGTCAATTTTGCAATTTGCGTTGTAGTCAAATATTACTGCCCCCGATGCTCTATTAGAATCGGCATTAGATCCAATATTCACAGAGCTTGTAAAATAATGCCATGGAACATTTATGGTTTCATTTTGAATCATTAAAGGAGCAAGATATGGAATCATATTGTGTCGATAAATTACCACATGACTATTAGGCGATGCGGAAAACGTGGTGCTACCTACTGCTTTTCCAACTCCGTTCAATATATCTCCGTTTGTATTTAAAACTACAATTTTAGCCCCTTCAAGACAGCTTCCGGATACCGAAATACCTTGGTTATTGCGATTGATATTAATGTCGGCATCGGTATATTTTACGGGGATATCTGTCCATATTTCAAATTCCGGATCCCCAAGTAGATTATGCGAAAGTCGAACATAATTATATGCTTTGTGTATTTTTTTTGATTCAGCTTCGGCTAATCCTATGCAGTATTTACCATTAAGAATTTGGTTTAAAAATATCCCTTCTAAATCAATAGAAGGTGGAGTCCACCCCATTCTTGTATTTCCAAGAAAGGCTACCCCGCCGTAATTTTTTCCCAATGTAAATGATTCTCCAAAATTATATGTAACATTATAAGTTGTATCATTATCGGTGTAAATATCAAAAGGCATTAAAGTGCAAGACATAGAGTATGATATACTAGGAAATAAACGATTGGATAAACAATCTAAACCATCTCCTTCAACATCTTCAACATAATAACATTCGTCGTCTAATGCGCATATTGCATGACTGATGTTACATTGATAAGATGTTCCATAATCGGTAAGAGTTAAATTATTGGGACATCCGTGCCCATGAAAACTAATATAACCTTGTGGAGTAGTATTTAGCATAGAAATAATATTGGAACCAGTGGGATAATTCCCATTTTGATGGATTATTGTTTGATTTTCAAAAATTGGCATAGACATGTGTCGAATATATTCGATGGCATTATGCTTATTGTTATCTATTGGACAATAATAAGTATTGTTAGACTCAATAATGTGACTAGCGAAGGTATAAAAACATCGTTCTAAATAATCGTAATTTCCATTCCCTGGATTTAATTCATAAATTAATAATTTATCAATATAATTATTAACTTCTTCTTGGTTTTTACAGAGCAATCTCCCAACGATTAATTCATAATTATAATCAATCCTATCTTGTTTCGTTTCTCCATAAAAGATGTCATTATCCTCATTCCAGTTACCGTTAAGATCAGCGAAATATAAATCAGTTGGAATGGTTTGGTATGCACTATTATAAGAATATCCAATGCCATCATGTCCATATCTAATAGGGACATGAGGTTCTTTCCCTCCAAGTAAAACAAATTCCGTCCCGTTTTTAAATGCATCGGAAAGAAACGCTCTTAGTTTTCCAGCATTATCATTTATACCGGAAATAGTATCTCCATTTGCATAATTTTCACAAGCAATAATATCTTCCATGCAAACGATACCAGCGTCATATCCTTTGTTCTTTTTGAATGCGACTAATCTTTCAAATGCGGGCGCAAGTTCTTGACTTGTAATAATGCAATATTGATACATTGGCAAGCATTCAGTTGTCAATGGGGTAATTGGAGGTGTAAACGGAGCTGCAAATCCAGATACACTAGTAGGATTATAGACAAAAGATTCGGCACTATTAATACCATCGTTTCTAAGAGTTTCACTATTTCTAGATAGTACACTCATAGGTAAATTGGAGCCATTAACTAATGAATATGAAATATTCAACACAATCTCATTATTAACTTTAAGATTGTTTGAAATAGGATTGTATTGTATTGGACAAACTGCAATTGTTACCACATGATTATCTCCTTTAAAATAACCGTCATCAACAATTTTAGCCAATTGTGATGGATAAAATGCATTAGTGTTATATATTGTACTATCTGGCAGTGTGAAATCTAAAGACGCAGAACCATTGGATGGTTGAGGTGCTTGCATAGGATAGACTTTTGCGGGAGATGATATTAGATTGTAATCTAAAACATTAGCGTATATTGTAATATTTGTTGCATTATAAGGAACGGAAAAGGTATAGTATTTTATGGGTAAAGAAGGATGTGCCGCTTCTCCATGATTATATGAGTCATGATATGCAACATTACAATATACTACACCATCAATTGTATCGGTTGTCAATGTCATATCATCAGCGGGAAACGCAAATGATTCGGATATTTGGCTACTGCCAATATTATATGAAAACAAAAGTAGCCCTAAAAAAGAGAAAAGATACTTGCAGTTTAAAGAATTCATAATAATTGGGTATTATTTTTTTATAATAAATTGTTTAGAGTCCTTTACCTCTCCATTAACTGAAAGGGTTGCAATGTATAAGCCGTCTTTAAGTGACGATAAATCTTCGGTTATAGAAGAATCAAAAGATGAACAATCGAAACTATATTTTAAAGACCCAATTAAGTCCGTTACAAAAATTACTGCTGAAGAAGATGATTCGCTTAAGGTATATTCAAACGTGATTAATCCTGATGTGGGATTAGGGGTGCAATTAATTATTTTGTCAAGAGTAATATTGCTCCCTCTCTGTGCTAATTGTGAAGAAAGGTTTTCTATTACAGCATTTTGTTCAGTAATAACGCCTTGTAACTCTTGGACTGATTGAACTAAATGGGGAATTATTGCAGTATAATTAATTAGCTTAAATCCATTTTCATCGGTAATAACAGCATCAGGAAGAATTTTTTCTACTTCTTGAGCAATGAACCCATATTGAGTTTTTTCAAGCTCAAGATTTGTTGACTGATTTAGAGCATTTTCGCTTTTTAATGATTTAGTGTTGTTTTCAGTTTTCCAATTATAACTAACAGGACGTAAATTTAATACGGTATTCAAACCACTATTTAGAGTTTGGATATTTGTTTTGGCTCGTCCATCAGAACTATTATAAACATTGGCAACTTGAATGCTGTTATGAGTGTTTGTAAAAGAATTATAAAAAATAACTTGATTCCCTGTTCCGGCAATACGAGGACTTGATGTCGCGACATCAAATTGCAAAAATTTATTCCCACTATCAAAAGTCCAATATAAGCCGGCAAATTTGTCAACAATCCAATTGAACCTGCCATTTTCTGTTGCTCCACCAAAATTTAAGATATATCCATCATACGAAATTTGAGCATTAGTTACATTTGCAAGAGCGCATAGTGAGATTATACAAAAGAATAATTTTTTGATAGTAAAAGTTTTCATATAGATTTGTTTTTATGATGATAATATGATTAATTAAAGGCTCCCGGCTCTAAAGAGCCGAGTGCCTGGCCTATGATAACAAAGGATAATTGGATTATTCAGTTACCAATTAGAGTGAGAAGCTACCGGAGTAGCAAGAGCTCCCAATTAAAACAAATATAGTATACTCTTCATTCTCTGAAAAATTTACATTGTTAAAAACATGCGAAAATGATTGTTGAGAAGAAAACGAATTATAAATAATGTTGTTATTGGAGTCTTCTATCCAAAGGTGAACATTCGAAATTGATAAATTTGAATTTAATTCAATTTGATTGAAATCAACAAAGGCTATTATTGAAAAACTAATATCTCGATCGTTGTCTGGGTCGGGATTTGTTGGTTGCTCTTTAGTGTAATTGTCTAAAGGGACTTCTGTTAAATGATTGTTGGCACTTAGTCCTACAAAAGAATAAAAAATGTAATGATTAAAATTAAATGTCTCATGATTAAATTATTTAATGAATTTTGAGATAAAATTATCATGAGAATTGTATTTAATGTGATTTTTTAATTGTGCATTTTTTGTGCATTTTTAGAATGTAGAATGCAACTCATTCATAATGAATATAAAAAAGCATCTAAGTCAGAGGCTGGTGCGTCTATTGAGAACATTGATTTGCATAATCTTTTTTTGCAACTATAAATTGAATTAGGACTATGATTTGTTAAAATCGCAATTTCTTTTTGTGAAAACCCACATTTGGTTAAAATACATACGTTATATAGGTGTGTGCTTATGTCGTGTTTAAGAATGTGTAAATATGACCTGAAATTGGGATGAAACTTATTTACTAATGAGTCTAAAGCAATCCAATCTTGGTCTATTGGATTTTTTGAATTAAGGCATAATGTTTTGAATTTTTGTATAATTTCGGAAGATGATATTTGTGGATTAATGGTCGGTTGCTCTTTCTGTTTTGATATAATTATCTTAAATGATTTAATTAGTTCATCTTTTAATAGATGGACTGATTGAGACTCTTTATTAAAAGGGGTATTAGGAGACTCTTCTACTTGATTCAATTTAAATCTTATTTGGTTGATAATTGTTAATTGTAATCGGAGTTTTTGTTTTAGTGACTTGTTGTGCCTATATATTATTATAGATATGAGAAAGAATGATATACAAAAGAAAATAGTGACATAGATAAATAGGCTAAAAGATTGTTGTCGCTTAAGAAGTTGTATATTTTCTTTAACTTTAAGGTTGTAGTTGTATAATGAATTTTGATGAATAATGGCTTCTTTTGTTGTGGCTAGATTTAAAGAATCAACACTCGCAAGAAATTGATCTAGGTGAGTATATAATAAAATTTGGTTATTATATTTCTTTGCGATAGAGATATATGAGCCAAGAGCAGAGCGATCATTTTTGTTATATTTGAGTAATTCTGTTGCGTAAAATTGGGCTTTTTCAAATTCATTTAGGTTACAATAAATGTCACAAGCGATACTATAAGAATAAGCTTTATTGTTTTGTGAAGATAGTTTGTCAATACATTTTTCTAATTCTATTTTTGCTCTGTTATATTCTTTTTTGTGAGCATAAAATGCTGCTACATGGCATTGCATAAGTAAACAAATCTCACTATTGGGGGCTATTTGTGTTGCAACATTAAGAGCCTTTGTCGTAAAATAGATGGAACTATCAGGCATATCGAGCCATTTATATGTCGTTCCAAGATTATTATAGTTATATATTAGTGACAAACTATCATTAGTTGAAATATATATATTAATAGCATCTTTGAATTTTTCACGAGCATGATTAAAAAGATGAGTGTTTATGAATAGTTGTCCCATTTGACTAGAAATTTTGCCTTTTAGATGATTAAATTCTGAGATATTCTCACAATCTAAAGCCTTTTGGAAATATTCGAGTGCTTGTGGAGCATCTCCAAGGTCGGAATATACGCGACCTCCATAATAGTAGGCTACTGGAAGTAAATTATTGAAATCGTGATTTTCAAAATAGTTTATA
>JAZNGZ010000003.1:0-35866 GCA_045576735.1 Muribaculaceae bacterium | reverse complement strand
CCCCGCTGCCCCTCGACTTGCATGTGTTAAGCCTGTCGCTAGCGTTCATCCTGAGCCAGGATCAAACTCTTCGTTGTTTATATCTAATCTTTTTTATTTTTCCAAAAAAATCAGATTAATCTATTTTTTATTAATCTGTTATTACAAGATTTGATGTTTCAACGAAAATTCCCGTTCAGAACTTCCTGCTTGACTTATTTCTTTAAGAATTGACTAAGAACTTTTATTTGCTCTTGTACTACTCTTGTCTATTGTAATCATTTCAATGTTCGTGCGCTTTATTTCCCAAAAGCGAGTGCAAAGTTATAGCTTTTTTTGATACCTACCAAATATTTTTAAAAGTTTTTTTCAATATTTTTTACTCATTTTTTATTTCAATCCGATTATCAACATTTTAAGGATTAAAATATTTTTTCTTAAATTATAAATTTCATTTATCCATCCCAATAAAATTATTTTTTTCTCAGAAAACGGCCTAATGTATTATATTGTATAAAATATAAAATTTAATTACCTTTGTAGCTATTAATCTAATAAATCTCATTTGCAATGAAAAGAATTTTCCTTATAACAATACTCTTTTTCTCTACCCTAAGTGTGCTCGGTGCTTCTTTTGACAAGATTCGTTTTTTTGATGAAAAAACCGATACCGCTACAATCAACGAAATTCTCACAAAAACGCATGAGGCAAATTTTGCCACCCCCAACGAACGCGTAGGCTTTATTGCTCGTCAATTTTTAGGGCTACCATATGTGGCTCACACTCTTGAAGGCGATAAAGAAATGCTCACAATAAACACTTCTCAACTTGATTGCACTACTTTCGTCGAAACAGTAATTGCTTTAGCTTATACCGTAGGCGAAGGTGGCACTTCTTGGCGCGATTACGCAAGAAATCTTGAGCGAATAAGGTATCGTGATGGCAATCTTGATGGATATACTTCGCGCTTACATTATATTAGCGATTGGATTATTAATAATAGTAGTCGTAACAATTTTTCAGAAGTCACCATGCAAATTCCCAATGCGAGCAATATCACCAAAACTATCAACTTCATGTCGACTCATCGCGACAGCTATAAATCACTGGCCGACAACAATGAGTATGCTAAAATTTTAGATGTGGAGAAAAATTTTGTTTCTCATGAATATCCTTATATAAAAAAGATTAATATTAGCAATAAATCGACTTCAAACGCGCTTAAAGATGGTGACATCATTGCTCTTACCACTAAAATGAATGGCCTTGATGTGAGCCACATGGGGCTTATTGCCATAGTAGATGGAGTTCCCCACCTAATGCACGCATCAATGAAAGCTATGAAGGTAATCATCGACCCTCTACCCCTCTATAAATATCTTAATAATAGTAAATCGTTGACCGGGATTAGAGTTATCAGACTAAATCAATAATAATCATTTTAAACATCTCTAATTTATAAAACTTATTATTTACTTTTATTTTATGTTGCGCATTTTGCATGCCTAATGCTTCAGCGAAAGGGAATCAACCGAAAGTGTTAAAATATTTCCCTATACACAACTAATCTCGCAAACATACAAGATTCATAAAACAATGCGAGGCGCTCTCTTTCGAGAACGCCTCGCGCATTTTATATGACGTTTAATCAGGGATTAAGCCATTTTAGTGAGTTTGCCATAACCATAAGCAGCATTTTCACCAAGTTCTTCTTGAATGCGGAGAAGTTGGTTATATTTAGCCATACGGTCAGAACGGCTTGCAGAACCAGTTTTGATTTGGCCAGCGTTAGTAGCAACTGCGATGTCAGCGATAGTAGCATCTTCAGTTTCACCTGAACGGTGAGAGATAACTGCAGTGTAACCATTGCGTTGAGCGAGTTCTACAGCACGAAGAGTTTCAGTGAGTGAACCAATTTGGTTAACTTTTACGAGGATAGAGTTAGCGCAACCAAGTTCGATACCTTTTTGGAGGTACTTAACGTTAGTAACGAACAAGTCGTCACCTACGAGTTGACAACGGTTACCGATGAGGTCAGTAAGGATTTTCCAACCGTCCCAGTCGTTTTCAGCCATACCATCTTCGATTGAGTCGATAGGATAGTTTTCAACGAGAGTTTTGAGGTATTCAGCTTGTTCTTGAGAGTTGCGTTTTGCGCCTTTGTCACCTTCTTTCCAAGTGTAGTCATAGATACCTTCTTTGTAGAATTCAGAAGACGCACAGTCAAGACCGATAGTTATGTCTTTTCCAGGAACGTAACCAGCTTTTTCGATAGCTTGCATAATTACGTTAAGAGCATCTTCAGTACCTTCAAGAGCAGGAGCGAAACCACCTTCGTCACCTACAGCAGTAGAAAGGTTGCGGTCGTGGAGCACTTTTTTGAGGTTGTGGAATACTTCAGTACCCATGCGAATACCTTCTTTGAAGCAGCATGCGCCGATAGGACGAATCATGAATTCTTGGAAAGCGATAGGAGCATCAGAGTGAGCACCACCGTTGATGATGTTCATCATAGGCACTGGAAGTGAATATGAGTTGCAACCACCGATATATTTGTAAAGAGGGAGGTCGAGGTAGTCAGCAGCAGCTTTAGCTACAGCAAGAGAAACACCAAGGATAGCGTTAGCACCGAGGTTAGATTTTGTTTCAGTACCGTCGATTTCAAGCATTTTTTCGTCGATAGCGATTTGATCGAGAGCGCTCATACCAACGAGAGCTTCAGCGATAGCGCCATTAACGTTAGCAACTGCTTTTTGAACGCCTTTACCCATGTAACGAGCTTTGTCACCATCACGGAGTTCAAGAGCTTCGTTTACACCTGTTGATGCACCAGAAGGAACAGAAGCACGGCCACGTGCACCTGATTCAAGAATTACATCAACTTCTACTGTGGGGTTACCGCGTGAGTCAAGAACTTCACGACCAATAATTTTTTCAATTTTCATAATGTTATTTACCTTAAAAATTTAGTAAAATATTTGAGTTAATTTATATTCCTAATAAATCAAGTGCAAAGATACAAAAAATTCCTGAGTATAATATTATATAAAACAAAGATTTTCAACAAAATTAAATGGTCGCCTTTGAAAAAACAAAAGCGACCATTTAATAAGATATCTTAAGCTATAGCCGAATTATTCAGCAGCTTCAGTTGCAGTAGTTTCTGCAGCAGGTGCTTCAGCAGCAGGAGCGGCAGCAGTGCTCTTACGAGAGCGACGAGTGCGACCGGTTTTCTTAGCTGTTTTTTCTTTGAGCATGTTTTCGTTATAGTCAACAAGCTCGATGAAGCAAGTCTTAGCGTTGTCACCAAGACGATTACCTGTTTTAAGGATACGAGTGTAACCTCCTGGACGATCAGCAATCTTTTGAGCTACTTCACGGAAAAGTTCAGTAACAGCTTCTTTATTTTGAAGATAGCTGAACACAAGACGGCGGTTAGCCATAGTGTCATTTTTAGCACGATTGATTAATGGCTCAGCGTAAACGCGAAGAGCTTTAGCCTTAGCAAGTGTAGTAAAAATACGTTTGCGAAGGATGAGAGCAATCGTCATGTTAGCTAGCAAAGCGTCGCGGTGAGCTTTGGTGCGGCTAAGGTGGTTGAATTTTTTATTATGTCTCATCGTTTATTACTCTTTTTCTAATTTATACTTTGAAATATCCATTCCGAACGATAGGTTCAAATTAGCCAAAAGTTCATCGAGCTCTGTGAGTGATTTTTTACCAAAGTTACGGAATTTCAAGAGGTCGGTTTTGTTGAATACTACAAGTTCGCCAAGAGTTTCAACTTCAGCGCTCTTCAAGCAGTTAAGCGCACGAACCGATAGGTCCATATCAACAAGCTTAGATTTAAGCAATTGACGCATGTGAAGCACTTCTTCATCAAATTCTTCATTACCATTACCATCGCTTGACTCAAGAGTAATTTTTTCGTCAGAGAATAGCATAAAGTGGTAAATAAGAATTTTAGCTGCTTCTTTAAGCGCGTCTTTAGGTTGAATAGAACCGTTGGTTGTTATTTCAATAATGAGTTTGTCGTAGTCGGTTTTCTGGTCAACGCGGAAGTTTTCAACTGCGTATTTAACATTTTTAATAGGAGTGTAGATAGAGTCGATGGCAAGAATGTTGACATCGTCGGTAGGCACCTGATTTTCTTCGGCGGGCACCCATCCACGCCCCTTATTGATTGTTAATTCGATATTGAAGCTTGCGCTAGGATCCAAATGACAAATCACCAAATCGGGGTTGAGGACTTCGAAACCCGAGAGCACTTTGCTGATGTCACCGGCTTTGAACACCTCCTGTCCTGACACAGATATTGCAACCTTTTCAAAGTCAGCATCTTCAACAACTTGTTTGAGGTCAACTTTCTTAAGATTAAGAATGATGTTAGTAACATCTTCTTTAACACCGGGGATAGTATCAAATTCATGTTTAACGCCATCGATGCGAACTGAAGAAATAGCGAAGCCTTCTAGAGAAGAAAGCAACACACGTCGCAAAGCGTTACCCACTGTGATACCATAGCCGGGTTCCAATGGTTTGAACTCAAACTTGCCGTAGAAGTTATCGGCTTCCAACATAAGGATTTTGTCAGGTTTTTGGAATGCTAATATAGCCATGGATCTTATTTTTTAATTATTATTTAGAATACAACTCTACGATCAATTGTTCCTTGATGTTTTCGGGAATATCTTCACGAGCAGGAACATGAAGGAATTTACCTGATTTAGTAGCTTCATCCCACTCAATCCAAGGATATTTACTGTGGTTAAAACCAGCGAGCGCATCAGCAATAACTTCAAGAGATTTAGCTTTTTCGCGCACACCAACCACATCACCCGGTTTTACAGAATAAGAAGCGATGTTAACAACAGCTCCGTTAACAACAATGTGACGGTGAAGCACCAATTGACGTGCAGCAGCACGAGTTGGAGCTATACCAAGACGATAAACTACGTTATCGAGGCGAGCTTCAAGCAATTGAAGCAACACTTCACCCTTAACCCCTTTAGTACGAGAGGCTTTTTCGAAGAGGTTGCGGAATTGTTTTTCAAGAACGCCATAAGTATATTTGGCTTTTTGCTTCTCACGGAGCTGAACACCATATTCAGAAGTTTTTCTTCTTTTATTGGCGCCGTGCTGACCGGGAGGGAAATTTTTCTTAGCGAGCACTTTATCTTCACCAAAGATAGGTTCGCCAAATTTGCGAGCGATTTTGGACTTTGGTCCTGTATATCTTGCCATTTTAAAGAATTCTGTTTTTTAGAGATAGCTATTGAGCGTTAGTGCAGCCGCGACCATAGAGAGGTGATAAAAATTATGGTCTATTCACGTTCGGCCCAATTACATTTCTCAAGTTAATTAATAGATAATGTCACTAAAAGAGACAAAGTTAGTAAACTGAATTAAAGATTATACACGGCGACGTTTTGGAGGACGGCAACCATTGTGTGGAAGTGGAGTAACGTCGATAATTTCAGTTACTTCGATACCAGCACCGTGGATAGTGCGAATTGCTGACTCACGTCCGTTACCGGGACCTTTTACATAAGCTTTAACCTTGCGGAGACCGAGGTCGTAAGCGACCTTAGCGCAATCTTGAGCAGCCATTTGAGCTGCATAGGGAGTGTTCTTTTTAGAACCACGGAAACCCATTTTACCTGCGCTTGACCATGAGATAACTTGGCCTTCGCTATTGGCTAAGCACACAATAATGTTGTTGAAAGATGAGTGTACGTGAAGTTGGCCTGCGCCATCAACTTTAACGTTTCTCTTCTTAGCTGCGACTGTCTTTTTTGCCATATTCTATTATTATTTAGTAGCTTTCTTCTTGTTAGCAACGGTTTTCTTGCGACCTTTACGAGTGCGTGCATTGTTTTTAGTGCTTTGACCACGCACAGGAAGACCGATACGATGACGGATACCACGATAGCAACCGATGTCCATCAAACGTTTGATATTAAGTTGAATTTCACTGCGGAGGTCACCTTCGACTTTGTAATCAGCACCGATAACTTCACGCACTTTAGCTGCTTGAGCGTCGGTCCAATCTTTTACTTTGATGTTTACATCAACGCCGGCTTTTTCCAAAATGGTTTTAGCTGAGCTACGACCGATGCCGAAGATATAAGTCAAGGCGATCTCACCTCTTTTATTTTGGGGGAGGTCAACTCCCACGATTCTTACTGCCATATCTTATTTTGACTGTTTTTTTGCAAAAATAACAAAAAATTATCCTTGACGTTGTTTATACTTTGGGTTTTTCTTATTAATCACATAGAGACGACCTTTGCGACGCACGATTTTGCAGTCGGGGGTACGTTTTTTTACTGAGGCTCTAACTTTCATATCTTTTAGTTTTAATATTATTTGTATCTAAATGCAATGCGACCTTTTGTGAGGTCATAAGGAGACATCTCTACACGCACTCTATCACCAGGAAGTATTTTAATATAGTGCATACGCATTTTACCTGAAATGTGAGCAGTTATTTCATGACCGTTAGCTAGTTCGACACGAAACATTGCGTTAGAAAGTGCTTCAACGATGACTCCGTCTAATTCAATTGCTGCTTGTTTTGCCATATAATTATTAAATAAATCTATCACCAAGAGCTTCTTGGATATAATCAAATGTTGTTAATATTTCGGTTTTACCATTAAGTATCGCTACAGTGTGCTCATAATGAGCCGAAGGTTTACGATCACGCGTGCGACAAGTCCACCCGTCAGCCTCAATAATCACATTGCGACTACCAAGGTTTATCATTGGTTCAATAGCTATACACATACCGTTTTTGATTAACGGTCCTGTTCCACGACGACCATAATTGGGGACTTCGGGATCTTCGTGCATGCTCTTACCAATTCCGTGACCGCACATTTCACGCACTACAGAGTAATTGCGAGACTCACAATATGTTTGAATCGCGTTAGATATATCACCGATGCGTTTTCCTTCACGACACGCTTCGATACCTACATATAGCGACTCTTTGGTTGTCACACAAAGGTTCATCAATTCAGGGGCAATTTCACCCACAGCAAACGTGTAACAAGAGTCACCCATAAACCCATCTTTTTCTACAACACAATCGGTGCCAATGATGTCACCTTCGCGCAAAGTGTAGTTAGAGGGGAAACCGTGAACAACTATTTCATTAACCTCAGCGCATATTGAGCCGGGGAAACCTCCATAGCCCAAACATGCCGGACGACCACCATTGTCGAGAATAAATTCACGAGCAATGGTATCGAGTTTAAGAGTAGTAACTCCGGGAGCCACCCACTTGGCAATTTCACCAAGTGTGCGACTCACAAGAGTATTTGCTTCTCTCATTCGTTCGATTTCTTCCGATGTCTTGAGATAAATCATTTATTATTGAAATAGCTAATATTAATATGCACTACCGGTTGTACGACCTTTTATTTTACCGTCTTTCATCAATCCATCGTAGTGGTGCATCATCAAGTGGCTTTCGATTTGTTGAAGAGTATCAAGAACAACACCCACCATAATCAAAAGAGATGTACCGCCAAAGAATTGAGCGAAATCCTGTCCTACGTTGAATATACGAGCAAACGCTGGTAGAATTGCAACAATACCAAGGAATATAGAACCGGGCAATGTGATGCGCGACATAATAGTGTCGAGATACTCAGCAGTTTTCTTGCCAGGTTTAACACCTGGGATGAAACCATTATTGCGTTTCATATCTTCAGCCATCTGAGTAGGACGCACTGTGATTGCAGTATAGAAATATGTAAATGCCACAATCATCAAGAAGAATACAAGGTTATACCCAAAACTATTCATATCGGTAAATGCTGAGAAGAAGCCAGTAGTATCTTGATTAAAGCCGGCAATAGTCATAGGGATGAACATAATTGCTTGAGCAAAGATAATAGGCATTACACCAGCTGCATTTACTTTCAAAGGAATGTATTGGCGAGCACCACCATATTGCTTGTTACCGACAATACGCTTAGCATATTGTACGGGCACTTTGCGTGTACCTTGAACCAATAATATCGCACCGATAGTAACCGCAAGGAGGAGAACTAATTCTACGATGAACATAATCAAACCTCCACCCTGAGAGTCGGCTCCAGGCATACGCGAAGCAATTTCGGCAACCAATGCAGGCAAGAAACGAGCAATGATACCAATAAGGATAATGAAAGATATACCATTACCAATACCTCTATCGGTTATTCTTTCACCAAGCCACATGATAAACATTGAACCGGCAGCAAGGATGATTGTTAAGTAAATCACTTTGCCTAATCCTAATTCAATAGCACCACCTGTTTGAGCTTGAAGATTGTAGAGGTAAGCAGGAGCTTGCATCAACAAAATCAACACAGTGAGGTAACGAGTGTATTGATTCAATTTTTGGCGACCGCTCTCCCCTTCACGCTGCATTTTTTGGAATGAAGGGAGCACCATGCCGAGCAATTGTATCACAATCGAAGCTGTGATATAGGGCATGATACCAAGAGCTAGAATCGAAGCTTGTGAGAATGCACCACCTGAGAACATATTCAACAATCCCATAAGACCTTTATCGGCGCTTTCAGAGAAAGATTTCAATAATGCAGGGTCAATACCGGGGAGCACTACAAAACAACCGAAACGATACACTAGAACCAACAAGAAGGTTACAAAGAGTCGATTACGGAGTTCTTCGATTTTCCAAATATTTATTATGGTTTGAACGAAGCTCATTATTCTTAAACTTTATTGATTGAACCACCAGCGGCTTCAATAGCCTTTTGAGCTGCTTCAGAGAAAGCATTAGCTTCTACATCAACCTTAACAGTGATAGCACCATTAGCAAGAATCTTAACTAATTGTTTTTTGCTAATCAAACCAGCTTCACGAAGTTCATTGATGCCGATTTTTTCAAGGTTTTTAGCAGTAGCAAGTTCTTGAATATCAGATATGTTGATAGCTTTATATTCAACACGATTGATATTTTTGAAACCAAATTTAGGCAAACGGCGTTGAAGAGGCATTTGACCACCTTCGAAACCGATTTTGCGGCTGTAACCTGAACGTGATTTAGCACCTTTGTGACCACGAGTAGAAGTTCCACCCTTGCCAGAACCAGCACCACGACCGATACGGGTTTTATGCTTCACAGCGCCTACAGCGGGTTGTATATTACTTAAATCCATAATTGATAAATTTATTAAGCGTTAGTCACTTCTACCAAATGACGAACTTTGTTAACCATACCCATCACGTCGGGAGTGTTTTCTTTAACAACAACGTGATTCATTTTTCTCAAACCGAGAGCATCGAGAGTGCGTTTTTGCACTGCAGGACACTTGATGCGGCTTTTTACTTGTTTAATTTGTATTTGTGCCATTTTCGTTGAGATTAACCTTTAAAAACTTGTTCAACTGAAATACCACGATTTTGAGCGATAGTTGCAGGACTACGCATTTCGTCCAAAGCAGCGATTGTCGCTTTCACGAGGTTGTGAGGGTTAGACGAACCTTTAGATTTAGCAAGCACGTCGGTAATACCTACACTTTCAAGTACAGCACGCATCGCACCACCGGCTTTAACCCCTGTACCTTGAGAGGCTGGTTTAAGGATTACACGAGAACCGCCAAATTTAGCATATTGTTCGTGAGGAATAGTACCTTTGTGAACAGGAACTTTGATGAGGTTCTTCTTAGCAGCTTCTACGCCTTTAGCGATAGCTGCAGTCACTTCGTTAGCCTTACCAAGACCCCAACCTACGATGCCGTTTTCATTACCAACTACAACGATTGCAGCAAAAGTAAATGTACGACCACCTTTGGTTACTTTGGTAACACGGTTAATGGCAACGAGACGGTCTTTCAATTCTGAATCACCGATTGATTTTACTCTGTTATTTCTTTTTGCCATAATTGATTAAAATTTAAGACCGCCATTACGTGCGGCGTCAGCCAATGATTTTACTCTACCGTGGAATAGGTAACCGTTACGGTCAAAAACCACTTCGGTAATACCTGCTGCGATTGCTTTTTGAGCAATAGCTTCACCCACTTTAGCAGCTAATTCAGTTTTATTTCCACCTTCGAGACCTTTAGAAGAAGTAGCGACAATAGTTTTGCCGGCAAGGTCGTCGATAAGTTGAACATATATTTGCTTGTTGCTGCGGAAGACCGTCATACGGGGACGTGCGGCAGTACCAGACACTTTACCACGGATACGGGTCTTGATTTTATTTCTTCTTTGTATCTTAGATATCATAACGAGTCTATTTTACTTATTTGGCACCAGCCGATTTACCTGATTTACGACGAATAACTTCGCCAACAAACTTGATACCTTTACCTTTATAAGGTTCAGGCTTGCGCAATGAGCGAATCTTTGCACACACTTGACCGAGAAGTTGTTTGTCACCACTTTCAAGGATGATAAGTGGGTTTTTATTTCTTTCGGTCTTAGCTTCAACTTTCACTTCTTTAGGAAGTTGCATATATATTGCGTGAGAGAAACCGAGCGAAAGTTCGAGCACTTGACCATTAGAGGTCGCACGGTAACCTACGCCTACTAATTCCATTTCCTTGCGATAGCCAGTAGAAACACCAACGACCATGTTATTAATCAATGCGCGATAAAGACCATGTTGAGCACGGTGTTCGCGATTGTCAGATGGACGAGAAACGGTGAGAATGTTTCCTTCGATTTTGATATCGAGGTCGGGGTTAACTGTTTGAGTAAGTTCACCTTTAGGACCTTTAACAGTAACTACGTTGTTTTCAACCTTGACGGTAACACCGGCAGGGATCTCAATGGGAGCTTTACCTATTCTTGACATAATTAATACCTCCTATAAGATTAATAAACATAACATAGTACTTCACCACCAATCTTCAACTCAGCTGCTTTTTTGTTGGTCATCACACCTTGAGAAGTAGAAAGGATGGCAATACCTAAACCATTTAACACTCGTGGCATATCTTTGTAGCCTGTGTATTGACGAAGACCTGGGCGAGAAACGCGTTTAAGATCTTTGATAGCGTTCACCTTGTCTTTAAGGTCATACTTTAAGGCGATCTTGATAGTACCTGCGGGGGTTTCACCCTCTATAAACTTATAATTAAGAATATAGCCTTGTTCAAAAAGAATCTTAGTGATTTCTTTTTTCAAGTTTGAGGCGGGAATTTCGACAACACGATGGTTAGCCTTAATCGCGTTCCTCAATCTTGTTAAATAATCTGCTATTGGATCAGTCATTTTATTAATTGTTTAAATTGATTCGGTTATTCCGAACAATATTTAATACTCTCTAATTGTATAGGCAAGTTGTAGAGTAGATTACCAACTTGCTTTTTTTACACCCGGTATCAAACCAGCCGAAGCCATTTCGCGGAACTGGATACGTGAAATACCAAATTGACGCATATAGCCTTTAGGACGACCGGTGATGCTACAACGGTTGTGAAGGCGAACAGAAGATGCGTTTTTTGGGATGAGCTGAAGAGCTTCGTAGTCGCCAGCAGCCTTGAGAGCTGCTTTTTTAGCGGCATACTTAGCTACGAGTTTCGCTCTTTTCACTTCACGGGCTTTCATTGATTCTTTAGCCATACTTCAGAAATTATTTAGCGTTTTTGAAAGGTAAGCCAAATTGTTTGAGAAGTGCATAACCTTCTTCGTCGGTGTTAGCCGATGTAACGAAAGTGATGTTCATACCCAACAATTTAGAAATGTTGTCAATGTTGATTTCGGGGAAGATGATTTGTTCTGTAACACCGAGAGTGTAGTTACCACGACCATCAAGTTTTCCTTCAATACCTTTGAAGTCACGGATACGAGGAAGTGCGATGCGAATGAGACGTTCAAGGAACTCATACATATAATCGCGACGCAAAGTAACCATAACGCCTACAGGCATTTTTTTACGAAGCTTGAAGTTAGAGATGTCTTTTTTAGAAAGAGTGGCAACTGCTTTTTGACCTGTAATAGCGGTCAACTCGTTGATAGCAGTCTCAATAATCTTTTTGTCCTGAGTAGCTTGACCGAGACCTTGGTTGATCACAATCTTTTTCAACTTGGGCACTTGCATAACAGTGCTGTAGTTGAATTCTTTCATAAGAGCGGGGACAATGCGCTCAGTGTAATCTTTCTTAAGAGTTGTAGCCATTATTTAATCTCCTCTCCTGATTTTTTAGAATAACGAACTGTAACTCCTTTATCATCCTTACGGAATCCTACGCGAGTGGGTTTACCACTTTTAGGATCGAGAAGGCTGAGATTGGAGATATGAACAGGTGCTTCCATCTTAACGAGACCACCTTGTGGATGTTTTGCGTTGGGCTTAGTGCTCTTTGTCACGATGTTAACGCCTTCAACGATGGCACGTTGCTTAGTCACTTGCACAGAAAGCACGCGACCTTGCTTACCTTTGTCTTCGCCGCTGAGAACGTAAACGGTATCGCCCTTTTTGATATGTAATTTACTCATTACTTTAAATTTTGCTTAATGGTTAAAGTACTTCGGGAGCGAGTGAAACAATCTTCATATTAGTAGCACGCAATTCACGAGCAACAGGTCCGAAGATGCGGGTACCGCGAAGTTCACCGGCATTGTTCAATAACACACATGCGTTGTCGTCGAAACGAATATAAGAGCCGTCGGGACGACGAACTTCTTTCTTAGTGCGAACGACAACAGCTTTAGATACAGTACCTTTCTTTACGTCCGATGAAGGGATAACACTTTTCACAGTAACTACGATGATGTCACCTACCGAAGCGTAACGACGTCCTGTACCACCTAAAACGCGGATGCAGAGTGCTTCTTTAGCACCACTGTTATCAGCAACAGTTAAACGGGATTCAGTCTGTATCATAATTATTACTTAACTTTTTCGATTATTTCTACTAATCTCCATCTTTTGGTTTTGCTCAATGGACGAGTTTCCATCAGCTTCACTGTATCGCCAACTTGGCACTCATTCTTTTCATCATGAGCATGGTATTTCTTTGTTTTATTCACAAATTTACCATAGATAGGGTGTTTTTCTTTCCACTTGATAGTAACAGTGATAGTTTTGTCACCCTTGTTGCTCGATACAACCCCAATACGTTCTTTTCTTAAATTTCTTTTTTCCATTTCTTGGGATTATTTATTGTTAAGTTCGCGCTGACGCAACTCAGTCTTCACGCGTGCAATCATTTTACGGTCATGTGTAATCTTAGCAGGGTTGTCGATGGGAGACACAGCATGATTAACCTTGAGTTGAAGGTAATCTTTTTCCATCTCTACAAGACGATCTTTCAAGTCTTGTGTGCTAAGTTCTTTGATTTCTTCTTTCTTCATAATCTTTTACACATTTTGAGTTGGATCATAATCACGGCGTACTACAAATTTAGTAGTCACAGGAAGCTTTTGAGCTGCCAAACGAAGAGCTTCTTTAGCGATTTCAAAGCTTACGCCTTCTACTTCTATGAGCATGCGACCTGGAGTAACAGGAGCTACGAAACCTTCGGGAGCACCTTTACCTTTACCCATACGCACTTCAGCAGGCTTTTTGGTGATAGGTTTATCTGGGAAAATACGAATCCAGATTTGACCTTGACGTTGCATATAACGAGTCACAGCGATACGAGCAGCCTCAATTTGACGACCGGTAATCCATTTTGACTCCAAAGTCTTTATACCAAAAGAACCGAATGCCAACTGATTACCGCGTTGAGCGTTGCCTTTCATGCGGCCTTTCTGTTGACGACGAAATTTAGTTTTCTTTGGTTGTAACATTGTTGTGTTGAATCAATTGATGTTTAACGATTTTTTTTATTGTTACGGAAACCACCGCGACGTGAGCCATTACCGGCACCACGACCTTCCTTACCATTAGAAGTGAAAGAAGGAGCTAGATCACGTTTACCGTAAACTTCACCACGACAAATCCACACTTTCACGCCGATAACACCCACTTTAGTGTGTGCTTCAACAAGTGCATAGTCGATATCGGCACGGAGAGTGTGAAGAGGAGTACGACCTTCTTTGAACATCTCGCTACGAGCCATTTCAGCCCCGTTGAGACGACCACTCACTTGTACTTTGATACCTTCGGCACCGCTGCGCATAGAACCGGCGATAGCCATTTTCACTGCACGGCGATAAGCGATTTTGCCTTCGATTTGACGAGCTACAGTGCTAGCCACGATTTGTGCATCGAGCTCGGGGCGCTTAACTTCGAAGATGTTTATTTGAACATCTTTGTCAGTGATTTTCTTGAGCTCTTCTTTGAGTTTTTCCACTTCACTACCACCTTTGCCGATAATCAAACCGGGACGTGATGTACACACAGTGATTGTGATAAGTTTCAAAGTGCGCTCAATAACAATACGCGAAACGCTTGATTTGGCTAAGCGGACGTTGAGATACTTGCGAAGTTTAGCATCTTCGAGCAAAGTATCGCCATACTTGTTGCCACCATACCAGTTAGAGTCCCATCCACGGATGACACCTAAACGATTACTGATCGGATTTACTTTCTGTCCCATTTCTTATGCCTCTTTTTTAGCGTTATTTTCAATTGTATCTACAAACAACGTAACGTGATTAGAACGTTTACGAATTCTATATCCTCTACCTTGAGGAGCTGTGCGGAGACGCTTCAACATAGGAGCACAAGTAACGAAAATTGTGCTGATATAAAGCTCGCCGTTTTCAGCTTTTTTCTCATTTTTAGCCTCCCAATTGGCGATAGCTGAACGCAAAAGTTTTTCAACTTTGGCAGCTGCCTCTTTGTTGGAGAACTTAAGGATACCCAATGCACGGAACACCTCTTTACCGCGCACCATGTCAGCAACAAGGCGCATTTTGCGGGGAGATGAAGGCACGTTAATCAACTTAGCAAAAGCTTGTGATTTGCGGGTTTCCTTCATTTTTTCGGCTGATTGTCTTTTTCTTACACCCATTGTATTTAATTTCTTTTTTTATCAAAAATTATTTATAACAGGCCTCTATTATTTCTTCTTGTTACCGGCATGACCACGGAAGGTGCGAGTAGGAGCAAATTCTCCAAGTTTGTGACCTACCATGTTTTCAGTGACGTAAACAGGAATGAATTTATTACCATTGTGAACTGCAAAAGTGTGTCCAACGAATTCAGGTGCAATCATTGAAGCGCGGCTCCAAGTTTTGATAACTGATTGCTTACCGCTTTCATTCATCGCTGTGACTTTCTTTTCCAACTTAACGCTGATAAATGGGCCTTTTTTTAATGAACGACTCATAGTTACTTAATTAATCAGATTACTTTTTTCTTCTTTCAATAATGTACTTTGAAGAATGTTTCTTCGGTGCACGTGTCTTAAGACCCTTAGCATATAAGCCCTTGCGTGAACGTGGGTGACCACCTGATGCACGGCCTTCACCACCACCCATTGGGTGATCGACTGGGTTCATTACTACACCGCGGTTGCGGGGACGACGTCCGAGCCAGCGAGAACGACCGGCTTTACCTGAACGTTCAAGAGAGTGTTCGCTGTTACCAACTACACCAATTGTAGCTTTACAAGCTGCGAGCACTTTACGTGTTTCACCTGAAGGTAATTTGATAATTGCGTATGCTCCTTCGCGAGAAGTCAATTGAGCAAAAGTACCGGCTGAGCGAGCCATGAATGCTCCTTGTCCGGGACGCAACTCGATGTTGTGGATGAGTGTACCCACTGGGATTTTGCTCAAAGGAAGAGCGTTACCAACTTCGGGTGCTACATCTTCACCGCTTACAACTGTTGCGCCAACTTCCAAGCCGTTGGGTGCAATTATATAAGCCTTAGCTCCGTCTACGTAGTAAAGAAGAGCAATGCGAGCTGAACGGTTAGGGTCATACTCGATTGATTTTACTACTGCGGGAACACCGTCTTTATTTCTCTTAAAGTCTATGAAACGGTATTTGCGTTTGTGACCGCCACCAAGGTAACGGGTGGTTAGGTGACCTTCGGCATTACGACCTCCGGACGCTTTTTTACCGACTGTAAGAGATTTCTCTGGTGTACTAGCAGTGATTGTACCTTTAAATACACCAATAATCTTGTGTCTTTGCCCCGGTGTTGTGGGCTTTAATTTTCTTACTGCCATTTCTTAATTATATGTTGCTATAAAAGTCAATAGTTTCGCCTTCGCCAACTGTGATAAAGGCTTTCTTGTAGGCAACTGTTTTGCCACGAAGAAGGCCACTCTTAGTCCAACGAGACTTGTTTTTACCTCTAACAACAAGAGTGTTGACATTAACTACTTTCACGCCATAAAGCTGCTCAACCAATGATTTGATTTGATACTTATTGGCATTGAGAGAAACGCGGAAAGTGTAGCGATTAAGCTTTTCAGTTAGCTTAGTTGCTTTTTCAGTAACGATTGGTTTAATCATTATATCCATTTTCTTTGTCCTCCTTAAAATTTATTAATAACGTCAAGGCTACCTTCCGTTAGGATAATAGCTTTGTTGTTGAGTAACGCATAAGTATTTACTTCCGATGCAACCATTATATTTGCCTTCGGAAGATTACGAGCAGACAAATATACGTTATTATTTTGGTCTGCTAAAACCAAAAGAACTTTTTTGTCGTCTACTTTAAGATTTTTAGCAAAATTTACGAATTCTTTAGTCTTTGGAGCTTCAAAAGTGAAGTCTTCAACAACGATAATTTCGTTATCTTGCGCTTTATATGTCAAAGCCGACTTGCGAGCAAGTTGTTTAAGCTTCTTGTTAAGTTTGAAACGATAGTCGCGAGGACGAGGACCAAACACACGACCACCACCCACTAATACAGGCGAGTTGATGTCACCGATACGAGCGCCACCACCACCTTTTTGTTTGTGGAGTTTACGGGTTGAACCTGATACTTCGCTTCTTTCTTTAGCTTTGTGAGTACCTTGACGTTGGTTAGCCAAGTATTGCTTAACATCGAGATATACGGCATGCTCGTTTGCTTCGATTGCAAACACTTCGTCGTTCAATTGAACTTTGCGACCAGTGTCTTCTCCTTTAATATTATATACTGCGAGTTCCATTATTTCTCAATTATTACGATTGAACCTTTACTTCCGGGGATTGAACCCTTAATCATTAATAGATTGTGTTCGGCAATCACCTTCAATACTTGGAGGTTTTGCACGGTTACACGCTTGTTGCCGGTTTGTCCTGCCATACGCATTCCTTTGAATACTTTAGCGGGATAAGAACATGCGCCCACAGCACCGGGTGCGCGAAGACGGTTGTGTTGACCGTGAGTAGATTGACCCACACAACCGAAACCGTGACGTTTTACAACGCCTTGATAACCTTTACCTTTAGATGTGCCTGCGATGTCGACGAAATCGTCTTCAGCAAACAAGCCATCAACAGTGATAGTGTCACCAAGCTTGTATTCGCCTTCAAATCCTTTGAACTCGGCCAAGTGTCTCTTGGGAGTTACACCAGCTTTCTTGAAGTGACCAAGCTCTGGCTTGGTAGTGTGCTTCTCTTTTTGCTCCTCGTAGCCGAGTTGCAAAGCTTCGTAGCCATCTTTTTCAAGAGTTTTCACTTGAGTAACTACACAAGGACCTACTTCGATAACAGTGCACGGTACGTTTTTACCGTCGGCACTGAAAACGGATGTCATTCCGATTTTTTTTCCTAATAATCCTGGCATTTCTCTTTAATTTAAAAAATTTTCTACTTTGCTAAAATTACACCTTGATTTCTACTTCAACACCGCTAGGGAGTTCGAGCTTCATAAGAGCATCTACTGTCTTAGCAGTTGAGTTGTAGATGTCGATAAGACGTTTGAATGATGAAAGTTGGAATTGTTCGCGTGATTTTTTGTTCACGAAAGTCGAACGATTCACTGTAAAGATACGTTTGTGAGTGGGAAGGGGTATAGGACCGCTAATCAACGCACCAGTAGCCTTAACAGTTTTAACAATCTTTTCAGCCGACTTGTCAACCAAGTTGTGGTCGTAAGATTTTAGCTTAATTCTGATTTTTTGGCTCATATTATTTATAATATAATGTATTATTTCAATAAATCAACACGGCCTTGACATTCAGTCAAGACGTTTTTAGCAATTGAAGTGCTCACTTCGTCATAGTGAGAGAATGACATAGTAGATGTAGCACGACCTGAAGTGATAGTACGCAATGCTGTAACATAACCAAACATTTCGGCCAAAGGAGCTTTAGCTTTCACAACGCGAGCGCCGCTACGGCTTGTTTCCATACCTTCTACTTGACCACGACGTTTGTTCAAGTCAGAGATAACGTCACCCATGCTTTCTTCGGGAGTTACAACTTCAATCTTCATGATAGGTTCAAGAAGAACGGGACCTGCTTTTTCAGAAGCTTTCTTGAATGCTTGGATAGCACAAAGTTCAAATGAAAGTTGGTCAGAGTCAACTGGGTGGTAAGAACCATCAACAACAGTCACTTTAAGTTGTTCAACAGGATAACCTGCAAGAACACCATTCTTCATTGCGGTTACGAAGCCTTTTTGGATTGATGGGATAAATTCTTTAGGAATGTTACCACCTTTAACTTCGTCAACAAATTGAAGGTTACCTTCAAATCCTTCATCGATTGGCTCAACGCGAACGATGATGTCAGCGAATTTACCACGACCACCGGTTTGTTTCTTGAACACTTCGCGAAGTTCAACCGATTGAGTGATTGCTTCTTTATATGTAACTTGAGGACGACCTTGGTTACATTCTACTTTAAACTCACGACGAAGACGGTCGATAATGATATCAAGGTGAAGCTCACCCATACCTGAGATAACTGTTTGACCTGTTTCTTCGTTTGTTTGAACTGTAAATGTTGGGTCTTCTTCAGCTAGTTTTTGAAGGCCTACACCGAGTTTATCGAGGTCTTTTTGAGTTTTAGGCTCAACTGCGATACCGATAACTGGTTCGGGGAATTCCATTGCTTCGAGTACGATAGGAGCATCTTCAGCGCAAAGAGTGTCACCTGTGCGGATATCTTTGAAACCTACGCCTGCACCAATATCACCACAACCAATCACTTCTTTAGGATTTTGCTTGCTTGAGTGCATTTGGAACAAACGTGATACACGTTCTTTTTTACCAGAACGAGAGTTGTATACGTAGCTACCTGCAGTCATATCACCTGAATATACACGGAAGAAGCAGAGACGGCCTACATATGGGTCAGTTGCAATCTTGAACGCAAGAGCACACATAGGAGCATCGCTTGAAGGCTCGCGAGTGATAACTTCATCAGGATTATCAATTGGGCGACCTTCGATTGCACCACCATCGGCAGGGCTTGGGAGATAAGCACAAACGTTGTTCAACAAGCATTGAACACCTTTGTTTTTGAATGAGCTACCGCAAGTCATAGGAACGATTTCCATTTTAAGAGTTGCGTTGCGGATAGCGCTACGGATTTCATCTTCAGTGATAGTTGAAGGATCGTCGAAATATTTTTCCATCAAAGCATCGTCAAACTCAGCGATGTTTTCAAGCATTTTATCGCGCCATTCTTCAGCTTCATCTTGAAGTGTAGCAGGGATTTCTTCAATCACATAGTCAGCACCTTGTTGTTCATCGGGCCAATAGTATGCCTTCATAGTTACGAGGTCAACAATACCCTTGAATGTTTCTTCAGCACCGATGGGGATTTGAATAGGACAAGGATTTGCACCAAGAACTTCTTTAAGCTGACGTACTACTTCGAAGAAGTTAGCACCTGAACGGTCCATTTTGTTAACGTAACCGATACGAGGCACATTATATTTATCAGCTTGACGCCACACTGTTTCAGATTGAGGTTCTACACCACCAACAGCACAGAAAGTAGCAACAGCACCGTCGAGAACACGAAGTGAACGTTCTACTTCTACAGTGAAGTCAACGTGTCCTGGGGTGTCAATCAAGTTGATTTTATATTTGTTATTATCGTAATTCCAAAATGCGGTAGTAGCAGCAGAGGTGATAGTGATACCACGTTCTTGTTCTTGCTCCATCCAGTCCATGGTAGCAGCACCATCATGAACTTCACCGATTTTGTGAGTAAGACCGGTATAGAAAAGAATACGCTCTGATGTAGTAGTTTTACCAGCATCAATGTGAGCCATAATACCGATGTTACGGGTAAATTTTAATAATTCGTCTGATTTAGCCATTTTAATCTGTAATTATTCAATGAAAAAATTAGAAACGGAAGTGAGCGAATGCGCGGTTTGCTTCAGCCATCTTGTGCATATCTTCTTTACGTTTGAATGCACCACCTTGGTCGTTGTAAGCATCTACGATTTCTGCTGCAAGTTTGTCAGCCATTGTTTTGCCACCACGTTTGCGAGCATAAAGGATAAGGTTTTTCATTGAAATTGATTCCTTACGATCGGGGCGAATTTCAGTTGGAACTTGGAAAGTAGCACCACCTACACGGCGAGACTTAACTTCCACTTGAGGAGTAACGTTTTCGAGCGCTTTTTTCCAAATTTCGAGCGCTGTTTTTTCCTCGTTAGGCAATTTAGATTTCACAATCTCAAGTGCGTTATAGAATATTGTATAAGAAATATTCTTTTTACCATCATACATAAGATGGTTAACGAACTTAGAAACTCTCACGTCATTGAAGACGGGATCGGGCAATACTACCCTTTTTTTAGGTTTTGCTTTACGCATTTTCTTTGTCGTTTTGTGTTTTTGTTTGCTTGGTTGCTTTCATCTTTATTCTTCAGCCATTCGATTCTCTCATCGGGGCTTACTCAACCAATAATGTCAGCGTTCCAATAAATCAAAAACTCGTTAAAAACTCGTTTTCTTTATAAATTCTCTTTGTGCGATTTAGTTACTTCACCGGTTATTGGTCCGATTACTTCTTAGCTGCACCTGCTTTAGGACGTTTTGCTCCATATTTAGAGCGACGTTGTGTGCGATCCTTAACACCGCTTGTATCAAGTGTTCCGCGAACGACGTGATAACGTACACCTGGAAGGTCTTTAACACGACCACCACGAACCAACACAATTGAGTGTTCTTGTAGGTTGTGACCTTCACCTGGGATGTAAGAGTTCACCTCTTTACCGTTAGTCAATCTCACACGGGCTACTTTACGCATAGCCGAGTTAGGTTTCTTGGGAGTAGTAGTGTACACACGCACGCAAACACCACGACGTTGTGGGCAAGAATCAAGTGCGGGTGATTTACTCTTATCCACAAGAGCAACACGTCCTTTTCTTACTAATTGGTGAATAGTAGGCATCTTAGTGCTTTGTTTTTGTTACTTAAAATTTATTATTGTTATTAAAAAATTCCATTTTTACACACTCCAAAACACCGCATACCACTTTCTCTCTCAACGAGTTAGCGATATCGCAGCATTAAGTTAGTCCGAAAAACGTTGCAAAATTACTAATTAATTCGCTATTAACCAAATCTTTTTATCCCCTATTTTCAGCACCTCACACCCCTCCAAATCGCCCTTTACACCTCATATTTCCTCGCATTTTACCCGGTTTTGCATCAAATTGACCGTTTTTTAGCCATTTTTACTGCATTTTGACGTTATTTTCAGCTCGCCTACAAGAGTCTTTCAGCCCCAAATAACTATAATTTTATATTTATTTAACATATTATAGCTTTATTTATCGCCCGCAATACAACTCTCCTCCGACCGGACAAATCTAAGCAGCAAGCACAAACAAAATCACCATCTCTCCAAAAAAGAAGTCGCATTATGGCATCTTACCAACCACAATGCGACCCTTACACATTAATTATATAATACTATTTATTAATATAAGTCTTCAGTGCCTCCACGTAATTCGAGAACGCCTCAACACCTTGTGGTGTTATGCGGCAAGTCGTACAAGGCTTCTTTCCTTTATACCCCTTTTCAATCGAGATATAACCCGCCGATTGCAATTTCTCAAGTTGCACGCTGAGATTCCCGGCAGTCGCCTCGGTTTGCTGCTTTATATAAACAAAATCGGCGCTTTCTACACTCACCAATATCGACATCACCGCCAATCTCAGTTGAGAATGCAACAATACATCTAATTCCTTAAATTTCATCTCGACACAATTTAAATCTTATCATTTATTCAAGCTCTTGCACTTATAATTCAATATTATGCCGGGAACGACCATCACCACAAAGAATGTCGCCATAAACAACACCATATGCCATTGAGCAAATTGTTGAGATGAAATTACAGCAAACATATACAAGGGAGATATCGAGCAGAGAACCGGAATGGCAGTGATCCACTTTTCGCGCAATATCACACCGGTAAAAGCCACACCCACTATTGTATAAATAAGCACCAATGGCATTATCATATTTAATGCCAAAAAATGCTGAAGATATATCGCCGAAAAGGTCATCGCCACAGGAGTGAGGATATACAACCATCCGAGCGCGCTCCATATCCCAACAATTGCATTATCAATATGAGTCTTCACCTTTGGCTCTTGACGCTGATTGCGTTTGCAATCAAATATCGCATAAGCAAATTCCAAAAACCACAACCAATACCATTGTTGCACTCCCGTAAGCTCAACTATAGCAAGAATAGCTACACCCAACAATAATGTATAAACGCCCCAACCTATCCATGAATTAAAACTCTTACCATTAAGATTCATCTTTGATTGGTTAATCATTTGCGAAATAAGTTCCAAACTTGCTTCGGCGCTTAATTTTTGTTTTTCCATGTTCTTAATTGTTTTAATTTTTATCTTTAGCTCATAAATCACATTGCAAAGATAAACAAGTTTATTTTATAAACCAAATAAAATACAACAAAAATATTATCAAACAAAAAAACTGCAACAAGGTTCATTTACACGATAACTTCCAACGCTTCACTTTTACGCGCTATAATACTATCGAATCAAGCAATCCATCCACCCAACAATACACATTAATTATATATTATCACACTTGAAGATTATTAATTTCCTCTTGTACTCCATTAAGAAACCGAGCAGCGTGAGCTCCATCCATTTGAGTGTGATGAAATTGAAATGAGATTGCAAGCGTTGTTTTGAAGAAATTGCGTTTATATTTCCCCCAAATAATAAATGGATTATTAAACATGCCTGTATACATTCCCACCGCCCCATCGATTTCACATTGCACCAATGCCGATGTGCCAATAACCATTCTATCTGCTATATCATAGTCCGCACAACTTTGAGCCACTTGCGATGTTAGTTGCAGATATTGCGAATTAAACAAGTTCAAGTCTTCTTCAAATGGAATATCACAAGAACTGACTCCCCCTCTCACATTTGCCACAATTGTATTTACCGCCAAATAGTCATATTGCATCAATTTATCTCCAACCGGCAATAGATAAAACTCGTTTATCCGACTTGCAGCCTTACCTATACAATAACACATCAACATATTAAACTTCAAACCTGTTTTGCGACTAATTTTAACTAATCGCGACACATTGAGAGTCTTGAATAAAGTTACCATAGGCATAGGAACCTTCATCCACATTTCAAATGCGTATGCCCTACTTGTTTCAGCCGGATTTACTTCTCTCATAAACTCACACTCATTAACAATATACGACTATTCTTTTCTAGACAAACATCGACAAAAATACGCAACCTCCAAAGCCCGGCCACTGCCATAAATCAACCTCTTCTATATATTCGGGCCAACCCTTGGAGCGCATTTCCGCTGATGTTTTATTTTTTGCCCACTACGCCCTATTAGCTATTTTAATATATCATCTATCATAGCTTTTTCTTCATCAGAGAAATAAATATTCCCACATCTGATGCTATCTTCTAATTGAGCCATTGTGCGTGGACCGATAATAACCGATGTTACCGGTTGGTGCGACAAAATCCATGCCGTAGCCATTTGCGCCAACGATTGACCTCGTTGCTTTGCCAAGTCGTTTAATTTCGCCACTTTTTCAAGAATTTCGGGAGTAATATTAGCATTTGTCAAATACTTTCCGCAACCCACCCTCGAATCAGATGGCACTCCATTTAGGTATTTATCCGACAACACCCCTTGGGCAATAGGCGAAAAAGCGGTAAATCCGATTCCTCGTTCTTGTAATAAATCAAAATGCGCTTTCTCTACATCTCGCACTATCATATTATACTTGCCTTGATAAATTAATGGATGCACCTTTTCCGCTTCAAGATAATCAACAGCTTTGGCTAATACCTCAACAGGATAATTCGACAGCCCCACATATAAAGCCTTACCTTGGCGCACAATATCCACAAGCGCTTGCATCGTTTCTTCTACAGGAGTTTCTCCGTCATAACGATGTGAGTAATAAATATCTACATAATCAAGATTTAATCGCTTTAACGATTCCTCAAGACTTGTTATCATCATCTTGCGAGAAGACCCCACCCCATAAGGGCCGTCCCACATATTATAGCCTGCTTTTGTAGTGACAATCATTTCATGACGATATGGCTTAAAATCTTGCGTATACACCCTACCAAATGTTTCTTCGGCACTACCAAATGGAGGACCGTAATTATTTGCCAAATCGAAACATGTGATACCATTGTCAAAGGCATATCTCATCTTTGCCCTACTCTCCTCAAGGCTATCAACACCACCAAAATTCCACCAAAATCCCAGCGATAATGTTGGCAATTTTATGCCCGAATTACCACTTCGACGATACGACACAAGCGACTCATCATATCTATCACCACTCGCTTTATAACTATTCTCTATCATATTCATTTTTTTAAGGGAATTTCTATAACCTCCACGAATTAATTAAACTGTAGTTATTGGGACAAAGATAGCAAATTATCTGAGAATAAATCACGATATTTATAAAAATGCTCTTTTTATTGCAAAAGTAAAAAATTAAATATAATTTTGCATCAACTCGGCAGTCCGGAGGGGCTTCGAGGGTTACATATTATCGACGTTTACAAGCGTTATCTTTTTAAGTCATCGAATCTCGCAAATTCAAATCCACAAAAAGATAAAGCAACTGTAGGCGTCCATCTTGATGTCATATATTAACATCATTTACATAGTCATCTCTAATCGTGATGATATGTTGAGATGTTTTATATACACATCTGGCGTGGGCTGCTGAGTTGCTTATCTCGTGGATAAGGCCAATGCGAGAGCCTGATGACTTGGGATAAGTAGTAACAGAATCCCACGTCATCTTTTTATAACAGTCTGAAAAGGGATTCATTCAGACATTTTAATCTCGCTATCATGATGCACATAGGCGAAATAATACGACTCACCGTAAAACAACAAGGGCTCACCACAGTGTGGCTTGCCCGTCAATTATCATGTTCACGTACCAACGTGTATAAAATCTATGCCCAACACTCACTCGACACAAATACCCTACGCCGCATCTCAATAATCCTCAAAACCGACTTCTTCGCCCTCTACTCCGACGACATCGCCCCACATTGCAAATGATAATGATTATTTATGCAGTCGAGATTACAACATTTTGGGATTTTGATATTGGCTCCATATAGCATGTGTTTATCGAACAACAAACACATTCATAAACCACTGAATATCGTTCATTTGCCACTAAAACCCTAATTCCCTCTCGCAATAGTCTATCTTACAAAAATCTCAAAATCTTCGCTTATTCTATACCTCCCCCAATAAAACTTTTATTATAATTTCAATTATTATAAGCATAATAATCATTTTATAATAAAACTCAAGATTCTTATTTTTTCTATTTTTCATTATAAACCCCAAAGGTTCAACGAAGCATATCCGAGTTAATTATGAATTAATTGTCATTGTCCCCAATCGGTTTACATGTCAACCAATCAATTACGCTTATTCCCGATTCTATCCTTTTTAATTTAATACCTTTGACAAAATTATTTACGTGAAACACTTATTAAAATAATTACTTATGAAATCAAACAAAAACGAAGAATTAAAGTCACGCCGTGATTTCTTCAAAAAAGCAGCAAAATCAGCACTACCTATCCTTGGCGCTGTTGTATTAGCAAGTTCTCCAATAGTATCAAAAGCAGCAGAAGTTGCTATGGGATGTAGATATGGTTGTTCAGGAGGATGCTACGGAGGTTGTTCAGGTTGTGGAGCAGGCTGCGCAAATGAATGTGTAACAGGATGCAAAGGTACATGTCTAGAGGCTTGTATTAGAGGTTGTGGGGGAAGTTGTTCTCGCGGTGTTGTGTATGAATAATCGCTATAATTTTTATAATAGATGATAAAAGCCAATACAGAGATTTGGCAATCTGGCATTGCGAAAAACATCACGTTCATAGTGACGAAAGATTGCCAATTGGCATGTAAGTATTGCTATCTTGTTGGGAAGAATGAGAAAGAGCGAATGAGTTTGGAGGTAGCCAAAAAGGCTATTGACTATATACTTGATAATGAGCAGGATTTCAAAGAAGCATCTGTCGTATGGGATTTCATAGGCGGTGAGCCGTTCCTCGAAATCGACCTTATCGACAAGATTTGTGATTATATCAAGATGGAAATGTTCCGTCGCAATCACCATTGGTTTAACTCTTATCGTTTCAGTTTTTCCACCAATGGGATAAACTACCATACCAACAAGGTGCAGGATTTTATCAAGAAAAACCGAGAACATTTATCGATTGGCATCACTATCGACGGCACTGAAAAGAAACATGACCTTAACCGCATTTGGAAAGGCGATGGTCCCGAACAAGGCTCATATAAAGATGTGGTAAAAAATATACCTCTTTGGTTAGAGCAATTTCCTAATGCCGGCACCAAAGTAACAATTAGTAGTGCTGACATACCATATATCAAAGAGAGTGTATTACATCTTTTTGACCTCGGCATTCATGAGGTTAATATTAACTGCGTTTTTGAAGATGTGTGGGACGAAGGTGATGACACATTATTTGAAGACCAGTTGATGCAGCTTGCCGACGCCATTATCGATAATGACCTATACAAAGAGAATGCATGCTCATTCTTCTCTGAGTATATTGGAAAGCCAATGGACTGCGTGCTTGAAAATAGCAACTGGTGTGGGTCGGGGCGTATGCTATCTATTGATGCCGCAGGGAACTTCTATCCTTGTACCCGGTTTGCTCAATATTCGTTACGTGACAAAAAGGCGTGGATAATCGGGAATATCCATGAGGGAATCGACAAGAATAAGCTTCGCCCATTCCTAACCCTCGATCGTTGTACTCAATCTACGCAAGAATGTATTGATTGCGAGGTTGCAAGTGGTTGCGCTTGGTGTCAAGGCGAAAACTATGATGCAGCTGAAACTCCAACAGTTTATCAGCGTGCCACAGCGATTTGCAAGATGCACAAAGCACGCGTGAGAGCCAATAATTATTATTGGAATAAACTGTTCCGCAAATTAGAGTTAGAGGGCAAGCGTGAAGAGTTTGAGCAAAACAAAAAGAGTGTAAAACCCGAAATCTGCTAATCGCCATGCTACAATATTTGATTATTCATCTCGATGACACATCGGTGTCATATTGCCATTACGACAATAATAAAAAGGAGCACAATCTCATTTCGCTCGATGATCTCAAAGCCGGCATTCTCTATGCGATGAAAGAGAATTTGATGATTCAAATGGTCTATCCCGATTATCAGCTGCCTGAGGAATATGAAGCGACAATCGAAACGATTGACCATGTGAAAATCAAACCAATATCACAACCCGATGATGCCGATGTGATTGTAGTTAATTCATGGGAAGATTTGAATCCATATAAATCGGATAAAGAGAAAGCATACGTGTTGCGCACAGGCAAAGGTTCATTCTTTGAGTGTTACTCTCGTTTGTTGCCCATTCTCGATGAGGTTTCACGCTTGAATGTAGTGATTAAGGATATTGAATCATTTACCGATGATGATTTCGCTAAATACAAAACCATTCTCGATGAAATAGCATCAAAAATTAAAGGTTGCTACAAGAATAATCATGCAGTGCAACTCAACCTATTGACCGACCGCATGATGCTCGACAAGATGAACAACTGCAATGCCGGTTGGGAATCAATCACACTCGCTCCCGATGGTCGTTTCTATGTTTGCCCGGCGTTCTATCTCGCCGATGACAACGAGGATTTCGGCATAGGCAAAGCAAAATTTTCAGTTGGAGATTTGGAGAGCGGTCTTGACATTAAAAATCCTCAACTCTATCGCCTCGACCATGCCCCATTGTGTCGCAAATGCGACGCTTATCAATGTCGTAGATGCGTGTGGTTAAATCGCAAAACAACCTTCGAGGTCAACACTCCTTCACATGAGCAATGTGTAGTAGCGCATCTTGAGCGTAACGCCTCTCGCGACTTACTTGCCTCAATACGCACCCTCGGCACATTCCTCCCCGACAAAGAGATAAAAGAAATTGATTATTTAGACCCTTTTGATGTGAAAGAAGGATATTAAAATAAAAAAATTAACCCAATGAAAAAAATTATATTTGTATTTACTTTTATTTTAGTAACATTAATTGGTGCTAGTGCGCAAAAAAATTCACTTATAGCTATGCATATACTGGCACCTACGGAGAATATGGTAGTTCATATGGGTCAGGCCATGCCATGTGGATTGATTTCTACGATGGACACATCATGTATGTAGGAGCGGTGCGATTCAATTATTCTCATAAAAAAACTGATGGAAGTTTAGTTTATAGTAACTCTAAAGGCAATATTATTGTATCATCTAATTATTCTAACGTAACCATGGCCCAACAAACCTCTTTTATGTACCAAACCTCTTGGATTTATAATAGTTACAAGTACCTTGGAAAAGGTTCTCAACCCGCTATAGATTTCAATAACGAAAACAGATAAATATGAAAACGATACTCAAACTAGTTTTATTTATATGCATTTTTTTCATTGGAATTAATGAATCAAATGCACAAAGCCAAATCAGAGGCTATTATTACTTCTCCCAATCATATGATGGAAATTTAAATGAGATTAGTCGTCGCAACACTTCATTTGACTATATCTCCGTTTCAACTATGCAATTCCCCGGTTGGCCGGTTCAATTAGTACTTGGAGGGTCGAGATATGGCACATATGTAAGTTTACCTAATTCTGGAAACGCATTTGCATATGTAGGGTCCTCAAATGGTTGGTATGTATTTAGATGGTATGGGCAAGAGTTTTTAGTTTCACATGACTTAACAAGGGCAAGACATGCACCTGCACCTCAGTACGGTTTTGACGAATATGTACTAAAACGATAGCCCCAATTATAAATGAAAATAAATAAAGTCATAATATTTTTTGTTTTTTTTCTATTCACAACAAGTAATTTCGAATTATACAGCAAAGTAAAATTAAATAATGCTCAAAAACAGCTACAAGACTCTCTAAAAAAAGAGTTAAATTTAAAGAAAGCAGAATTTAAAGAAACTGATGCAGGCTATAAATACATCTTATTAGAAACTAAACAAAAACACAAAATAATAGCAGATTCAATGGGGAATATTATTTTCCCTATTGAATCCACTATTATGTGCAACAAAATAGAGCATATAAAACCCGGCAAATACTTTGATTGGAGTTGTTCCCCCTCAATAAAAGACCCATATAAATATGGCACATTCAAGGCTGAGGCAATATCAGATGATAATACTACTATTTATTTTGTCGACTTTAATGGAACAATCATAAATTCATATCAAGGGAATAAAATAAAATTTCAAGAAAAAGACCCTTTATGCATTGTAGAGGTAACAAATTATGGCCGCAAACAACATGGTTTAATGACTTGTAATGGGATAGAAGTGTTATCGGCCCATTATAATGCCATTAATCTCAATTCTTATGGTGCCATATTAGAACAAACCGACAGATGGGGATGTAATAGAACCGGCGCATTAATATTTAATCCGCAAAAAGAGATAATTCCATGCAAGTTCTATAAAGTGAATTATAGCAATAATGAATGGCAGGTACAACCTCATCGCATAGATAAGATGACGTCTTATAACGCAAATAATATTTATGATTGTGATTTTCAAGATCAAGGTCAGGTTTTATTTGAAATGGGTCGATTTAATGATGTTATTGAATATTATAGCAACAACATTCCTACCGATACCCTTTCATATCTTTATGACGGAATAAGTAGATTTCATTATGCTAACAATTTATACAACGACATAATAACCCAATTAAATATCGCAAGTCCTACAAAACCTATATTAATAAATGAGGAATTGGATTTGAAAACACAACTCTTGAATGCATATCATCTATTAGAGAGTGCTAATATTTCATTAGGAATTTATTCAAACAGCTTAAATCCAATCTATTTTCCAATTGCCAATGATTACGTTTCAAAGGGATATGATAAAATGGTTGAAATTGAGGTTAAATATGATAGTTTTAATAAACTCATTATAGAATATAATAAACGGCATAAAGAGTATAAAGCCAAACTAGCTCGTCAAGAAGCTGAAAGAAAAAAAAGACAAGAAAATCAAAACAATTCCTCTAATAATAACAATCGAGGCTCCAACACTCGTAAAGGCTCTGACAACAACAATGTAAACCAAGGCACTCCTCCTCAAAAACAAAACTCAGGGAATAGAGGAAGAAATAGTCAAAATAATCAAAACAACAACTCTAAGAAAACAGGAAATTCAAATTCAAAAAATATTATAAAAAAGGAAACACCCAAGGTTGCTCCAAAAAAAAGCACAACAACACCTCGTAAAGAGCAAAAAAAATCTAACACAACGGCTCCAACGAAGAAGGCGTCACAAAAAGCATCTCCTCAAAAACAAGCAAAAATAGCTCCTCAGAATTAGGGCAAAAACTCAAAAAATAGATTAATAAATGCTCCTAAACAATTAAATAGCAGAGCATCTTAGAATTTCTTATTATTATCATAAAAAGATACTTTAAAATTAGAAAATAAATGAAAAAAATTGTAGGACAAGTAACAGAGGCGGAGCGTGATGAGATTCAACGCTTATTTGAACGCCGTAATGGATTGAATGAGTTGGCTCGCATCTTGAAAGCCGACAATGCCGAATTGTATGAGAAATTGGTAACAGACCTTGGTGAAACCGGCACTAAATTTCAAAATTGGTGGGACACTATGGCTACCAAATATAATTGGGAAAGCACTCCCAACGGCAACTGGGAAATCAACTTCGACAGTTGCGAGATTTATTTAGTTGACAACACTTTATAATTACCTATATGATGGGAACATTATGCATGATTGGCGCGACTGAGATTATAGTTGTGTGCGTGTTGGTATTGCTACTTTTCGGAGGTAAAAAAATACCCGAATTAATGAAAGGATTAGGTCAAGGCGTGAGAAGTTTCAAAACTGCCATGAATGAGCCATTGCCCGATGAACAACAACGTGAGCAAGAATGGCGCAACCAGCAAGCACAACAACAGTCTCAACCTCAACCCGATCAGACGACACAAAATGAATCGGAACAAAGATAACGCACCTCTTCCCGAAGATAATCTCGACGAAAGGCAATCTATCGAAGATTTCGACGAGGATGAATTTCAAGAAGAAGCGGCAGAGGGCATGATGACCATGGGCGGACACTTAGAAGTGCTCCGCCACATGTTGTTTCGCATTGCCGGAGTAGTTCTCGCAATGGGGATTGCCATTTTTTGTTTTAAAGACGAAACCTTTAACATATTATTAGCCCCTCATACCAGTGATTTCATCACCTTTAAGTGGGTCGAGCAATTAATGGGGCTTATTGGCATAGATTTCACTTTCGACGCTTATAATGTGCCACTTATCAGCACCGAGTTGGCAGCTCAATTCATGACACATATTTCCACATCGTGCTATTTGGCGTTTTTATTTGCATCACCCTACATACTATTCGAATTGTTTCGTTTTGTTTCTCCTGCCTTATACGAAAACGAAAAACGCTACTCCATTATAGTGGTATTTGTGGTTTATGGTTTGTTTATATTGGGGCTTATGATGAGTTATTTTGTCATTTTCCCCATATCATTCCAATTCCTTGCCACCTACCAAGTTGACTCCACTATCAACAACACCATTACCCTATCGTCATATATTTCCACATTCACCACTCTCACCCTTATGATGGGACTCGTGTTTCAATTACCTGTCATAGCATTTGTTTTGGCCAAGATGGGAATTGTTGATACCGAGCTATTGCGACACTATCGCCGGCATGCGCTTGTAATCATCACGATAATCGCCGCAATAATCACCCCTACGACCGACATTTTCACCCTTTTGCTTGTCACCGGCCCCATTTATCTACTCTATGAATTAAGCATCTTTGTGGTAAAAAGGGTTGAAGGATAGATTGTGATATTTTGCCTTTTTGGAGGTAAAATTGGGTATTCATCTTGTCTATTTCTCAAATAATCGGCATTTTATGCGGATTTTTGAATAAAATTCACTATCTTTGCGTGATTTTTTAAGAAGATAAAATTTTAGATATTTATGGTAAACCCAATTAAGAAAACCATCGAGCTTGGTGATGGTCGCACTATCACCATCGAAACAGGCAAGCTTGCCAAGCAAGCCGATGGAGCGGTAGAACTTCGCATGGGCAACACAATGCTCTTAGCGACAGTATGTTCGGCAAAAGAAGCCGGTGAGGGTGTTGACTTTATGCCCCTCCAAGTAGAGTACAAAGAAAAATTTTCGGCAGCCGGCCGTTTCCCTGGCGGTTTCCTCAAGCGTGAAGGTCGCGCATCTGACTACGAAATTTTGACAGCACGCCTCGTTGACCGTGTGCTCCGTCCACTTTTCCCCGACAATTATCACGCCGACACTTTTGTAAACATCACAATGTATTCATCTGACGGTGTAGAAATGCCCGATGCTCTTGCAGGTCTTGCTGCTTCGGCTGCTATCGCCGTTTCTGACATACCTTTCAATGGCCCTATCTCGGAAGTGCGTGTAGCTCGCGTTGATGGCGAATTCGTAATCAACCCTAACTTTGAACAACTCGAAAAAGCCGACATGGAATTGATGGTAGGTGCTACCTACGACAACATCATGATGGTGGAAGGTGAGATGGACGAAGTTTCAGAAGCAGAACTTCTTGAAGCTCTCAAAACTGCTCACGAAGCAATCAAAAAACAATGTATCGCTCAACAAGAACTTGCCGAAGCTGTAGGTTCAACCGTTAAACGCGAATATTGTCACGAAGTAAACGATGAAGATCTTCGCAAAGATGTTCACGAAAAATGCTACGAAAAAGCTTATGCAGTAGCTAAAGCCGGTTGCGCTGATAAACATTGGCGTAACGATAGCTTTGCTGCTATCTGCGATGAATATATCGAATCAATTCCCGAAGAAGAACGCGATGAAAAAACTCCTCTCATCAAACGTTACTACCACGATGTAGAGAAAGAAGCTGTTCGCCGCTGCATTCTCGATGAAGGCATTCGTTTGGACGGTCGTAAGACTACCGACATTCGCCCCATCTGGTGTGAAGTAGACTACATTCCCGGACCTCACGGATCGGCTGTATTCACTCGTGGTGAAACACAATCGCTCTCAACCGTTACTCTCGGAACAAAACTCGATGAAAAGATTCTTGACGAAGTATTGTGCCAAGGTAAGGAACGCTTCCTTCTCCACTACAACTTCCCTCCTTTCTCAACAGGTGAGGCTCGTCCTGTGCGTGGTGTAGGTCGTCGCGAAATCGGTCACGGTAACCTCGCTCACCGTGCATTGAAACGCATGTTCCCCGAAGGTTTCCCTTACACTTGTCGCATCGTTTCTGACATTCTCGAATCAAATGGTTCTTCATCAATGGCAACAGTTTGTGCCGGCACACTCGCATTGCTCGATGCAGGTGTAAAAATGAAGAAACCTGTGAGCGGTATCGCTATGGGATTGATTACCGACACTGACAGTCCTAAATATGCAGTACTTTCTGACATCCTTGGTGACGAAGACCACCTTGGCGATATGGACTTCAAAGTAACAGGAACAGTTGACGGTATCACAGCTACTCAAATGGACATCAAGTGCGACGGTCTTTCTTACGAAATCCTCGAAAAAGCATTGATGCAAGCTCGCGATGGACGTCTTCACATCCTCAACAAAATCAACGAAACAATCCCTGCTCCACGCGAAGACTACAAACCTCACGTGCCTCGCATCGTTACCTTGACTATTCCTAAAGACCTTATTGGTGCTGTTATCGGCCCGGGCGGAAAAATCATTCAAGGCATTCAAGAAGAAAGTGGCGCTATTGTTTCTATTGACGAAATCGACAACGCAGGTTATATCGAAGTAGCTGCTGCCAACAAAGAAGCTATCGACAAAGCAATGGCAATGATCAACGCTATCGTTGAGCTTCCTGAAGAAGGCAAAACTTATACAGGTACTGTTCGCTCAATCCTCGACTTCGGTGCATTCGTAGAATTCATGCCGGGTCGTGACGGACTTCTCCACATCTCTGAAATTTCATGGGAACGTATCGACAGCATGGAAGCTTCAGGCATCAAAGAAGGCGACACCCTTGAAGTGAAACTCATCGAAATCGACAAGAAAACAGGCAAATTCCGTCTTTCAATGCGTGCCCTTCAACCTAAACCCGAAGGATATGTAGAACGCGAACGCGCTCCTCGTGCTCCTCGTCGTGAAGGTGATCGTGGCCCTCGCCGCGACAACAACCGTGGTCCTCGCCGTGATAACAACCGCGGACCTCGTCGCGACAACAACCGCAACGAAAATCACAACGAAGAATAATCACAACCATAAATATCATTAAATAAGCACCTCGGTGAATTTCTCACCGGGGTGTTGTTTTTTACCTACTTTTCATAGTGTTACTACTGTTACTATTGTTACTATTGTTACTATTGTTACTCGTGTTACTACTGTTATCGCATAGTAACAACAGTAACAACGATAACACAGCTCTACCCTATAATAAAAATAGCCTTGTGATTCTACTCACAAAGCTATTTCTATTTTGTCGCCGTCTAAAAGACAACGATTATCTTAGTTCAACCGATAATCCCATTGCTGAAACCATACGATAGAAAGTTGAAATTGATGGAACAGTAAGACCTCGTTCAACACGAGATATATAACTTTTATCTGCACCAATTTTCTCAGCAAGTTCCGATTGTGTCATGCCGGATTGCTTACGAGCGTCAAGTAAGATTTGGGCATTATATTCTTCCCATGCTTGGCGTTCCGCTTCTTTTCGGCTTTCAGTACCATGAGCGCCGAAAACTTGATTGAGTTCTTCACTCACATTATAGATTTTGTTCTTTGTCTTCATAATACTCTTTTTTTAAACGTTTTGCTAATTCTATTTCTTTTCGTGGAGTTTTTTGAGTTTTCTTTCTAAATGCATTGAAAAGAATCACAAGTTTATCTCCGTCATATATAAAGAATATCCTAAATTCATTATTGCCATAAGTTACTCTAAATTCATACACACCATCTTCTATGTATTTAATAAAGTGTGCAGGAATTCTTTCAGTATCAGAAAACAGCAATAATGCACGTCGAATTTTCATTTGCTCCTTTTCGCTTAACTTAGCCATAAAGTCGCAATAATAATCCTTGTATGCGATAATTTCTCTAACCATGAGGCAAAGTTAAGTAAAGTTGTATAATTATACAACACTTCATGAGAAAAAAAGTTATATCGCTACAAAAAAACTTTCATTCCATTGATACGGCAAATGCTGACATCACGCACTTGGCGTATTTGTCGGTTTGTGAGTAGTTTTATACGACACACTCCTTTATATAAATATTGTTACAAACACCTATATACCCTTATAGATATTTGAGGCCTAATGGTCAAATTTCAGGATGAATTCTTTGTAAGATGTTGAAAATGACTAACTTTGGGTATTTGAAAATTTATGAATAAAAAATTTGCTTTTTCTGTGGCTCAAAACAAGTCGTAAAAAACGGCAAGAAAGGAG
>JAZNGZ010000002.1:0-34022 GCA_045576735.1 Muribaculaceae bacterium | reverse complement strand
ATGACTTCTCCGACAAGTACATTAAAAATGTGGCAAAAAAATTAAACAATAGACCTCGTAAAAAATTAAATTTTTCAACCCCTAAAACGGAATTCTTCAAACAAATTGCTATTTTTGCACTTGCTAGTTGAATCTGCAATTTATTGAATAGGATAGGGCTATTATTAAAATTGTAATATTATTTAATTGCTGATAATGAAAATTGTATTAAATTTGTAGGCTAATTAAAAAAATGATAATAAATTGATATATTTATGGCGTTAAAATTTTGCCCAAATTGTGGTTCGAAATTATTTAAGGATGCGAATTTTTGTGCTGATTGTGGAGAGTCGTTGGAAGACTATCGCTCATCACATGTAGATGAAGTAAAAAGCGAGGATACAGCTCCAATGCAAGAAGAGAATGTTCAAGTTGATGACGATAATAGAGTCTCAAAAGAAGATACTCAAGAACTAGACGAGGAAACTTTAGATGTAGATGATAATGCTGTTTCGGCTCCTGTGTCACCACAATTGCCACTAAAGCAAGTTGATGAAAGTAAGAAAGAGGACCTTCATAAGTCTCGTGAGAAAGCCCCCATAATTGCTTCACCTCAATCGGTTGATGAATCAAATAAGAATGTTGATGCTGCAACTCCTCAATCCCCGGCTCAAAATAATGATAGCGGCTCAAAAGCTCCTATGAAAATATTAGGATTGAATGAGTGGGCTTTTTATACTATATTGTTAGTTATAGGTATAAGCGTAGTTGTAGGATTGAGATATTATGGTGGATTTGGAGACTCCAATGAAGTAGCAGTAGTTGATACAACTAAAATTGATTCTTCAAAACAAAATAAACAAGCTAAGGCCCCAAAGGCGGTGCAACCTGAAGTTAAAGAATCGAAACCGGCTGAAAAGGTTGAGGAAAAATCGGCAGATACACAGGTAGATAAGTCAAGTGCCCCTTCGGCTCCTCCTCAATCGGGCTCTTTGACCGATGTGGCATATCATGTGATTATATCATCAATAAAAGAGTTGCCAAAGGCCAAAGAAGAGGTAAAAAAATATCCTGGAGCGTATCTCATAGAGGGAAGTTTCAACAAAATTGCGGTTTATCGCAGTTTAAAGCACGAAGACGCTAAGTATTATCTCGATTCTATTGCAAAGAAAACTATTCCCGATGCATGGATATTTCATGGCAAAGCTAAAGAATAGATTGTATTACTATAAGAGATAATTATATGGAGATGTGTCAAAATTCAAATAATGAATGACACATCTCCATTGTTTTTATTCCCCTCATCGCTGTGCGATGCTCCCCTAAAACATTGGAACAATATTGTTATCTTCTAGGAGTAAGTGAGTTGTATTATATTAATAGTCCTTCCCTGTCCTTAGGGGAGGTGGCACAAAGTGCCGGAGGGGTTTGTAATAGGATTTTGACATAGCACCTTTCTTTATGACGCTTTGAGTTTTGCTACTTGATAATAACCTTGGCGGTGTGAGGTGTGCCATCGGCTGTTTTTGCGACAACGATATATACGCCATTCAAACCGGCAACGTCTATGGAGTTGTCATTGTCATATGCAACCAGAGTGCCGTTGATAGAGTAGAGCGCGGTTGAGGTTGCATTGATGCCCACAACTTGGAGTATGTCGCCATTAAAAGCTATGCTCATTTTTGCTTCATTGCCTATCATTACATCCTCTATGCCCGAAGTGAGTAGGCTGAAAGTGTATTGAGCGGCAATTTGCCCTGGCACATATTGATATAGTTTTGCTTCGTATTGTCCTACGACTTCAGCAGTGATGCAGTTGGGATTAGGAGCAGCAACTGCAGTAGTGAATTGAGCATCGTGAGTAGCTACGATTGTATTGTTTGTCACATCAACGATTTGGAAGCCGTCAAGATAAGCTGTGCTACCAATTGGTTGCACATTATACAACGTGTTGTTGAGAGTAAACACGGTCCCTCCTTGAGTGGTGTTGATTCCGTTATCGGGATATGCTACAAATCCGGAGCCATTGTTATAATAGAAGTGTTTAGAACCACGCACGCGAGCCACTATATCATTGCTGTTTATATCGTTGGTCAACGGAATAGCGATTGATTGCGCATCGGCTGTGATTGCGTTTACATCTATTTTAGTAGCCGATGTTTGTATTCCATTCTTGATTATTATTTTTGCAACGGCTGTAGCATCTTTGGGGAAGATGAAGATGGCACCACCTTCAGCACTCATAATGTTGCCGATAGCCTTGCCGAGGTATTGCATTTGATTTGCTGTTATGCCGTCGGGCATTGTGAGGGTCAAATCTTGGAATGTTGTTCCGTTTGCCGGTAGCACTTTCATAGCAGTGTTGCCTGTGGCATACATTGAAGTAGAAACGATGATATTTCCTGCATCGTCGCTTGTTATGGCAGTGCCGGCCGCTGAAGCGATATTGGTGTTGGTTAAACCGTTGGCCGTCCAGTAATATAGCATTGAATTCGCATGGTCATTGATATATATTTTACCGTCGAAACCGGTAGCCCAACGAGTATTTGTTCCGGCAGTGAGGTGTCCTGAAGTTTGTGCCCAATCTTGTGTGAGAGAGTAACCGGTTACAATGGCAGGAGCATCAGTAGCTGTTCCTGTGATGGTGATTTCAATATCTTCGGCGCCGTTTGATGAAGCAGTGAGGGTTGCGCTATGGGTTCCGCTATTAGATGGATTATATGTAATAGTAACATTCCCACCCGCACTTGAAAGAGAACTTGTGCTAAGATTGAATTGGTCGGCATCAAGGCCACTTAGCGATAGGATTATGTCGTTTGTAAGGGCCGATCCTTGAAGTGTGATATCTTTTGACTTCTCAGTCCCTACCTCGGCTGATAACGATACATTTGTAGCGCTTGTTTTGATAACAGGAGTGGCAGGAGTGTTTCCTCCTGAGTAAGTCGCTGAGATAGGTATTACAATGTCATTTGATTCTACACTAGAGGATGCAAGAGGCGAGAAAAGTCTAAGGTAAGCTCGATAAGTCGATTTATTTGCTTTGGGGGTGAATGTGACAGTTGCGGTTGCAGAAGTTGAGAATGCATTATTAGACGCTGTGTTCACAGTAAACGCATCGCCGTCTTCGCCGGTAATGACTCCATGCCATTGACCGTAATTATATTCGCCATTTGTAATAGTTATTGTTTGAGAGGGTGTCTCGCTCAATGATGCCGCATAAAAATCCAACTCTTGTGTGTCGCAAGAGAATGTTATTGCGGGATAGTCGCTACTGAAATGGCCGGTTGTGTTGGTGTCGTCCCCTTGGTTAGTTGCTTTGGCATTTGCATCGTCATATCCGGTGTGATAGTCAATGATATACTTGTATATATTTGCTTTGCGTGAGCCCGATGGACCATTTACTACTGCAACAAATAGGTTGGCATGGCCATATTGGTCGAAGCGGAGAACCATACCCTCAGGCTCGCCAAACAGACTGTTGATGCGGCCATAGTTGAGACGCTTGCGATAGCAATATTCGTTTGTACGCCAATTGTAGCAAGTTATAACAAGAGTGGGGTCTCCCGATGTGATTGTGTTGCTGTTTTCTTCGCTACATCCTTCAAGCACATATATATAGTCACCATTGATGTCGAAGCTTTGGAAGTCCCAAGTATTATATCCGCCATCGCCTGAAATATCTGATTGTGCAAATTCTCCTTTTGTTAGTTGAACTGTTTTATGTAGAGTCTTTGTCCCTTCAAGAGCATCGTCTAAGTCGTATATGCGATAAGTATTGATGCCCGAACCGCTTGTACGTACACATAGGTAGCGAGAGTTTTCGTCGCAAGCAGGGTAGTCATTCGAGCCTGATACGTTGAAGTATTCCACTCCGCTATCGGTGTCGCCGGTGCCATCGAGGTTTATGTCTTTGCCACTGGCAAATTTCCAACGAGCTGTAGCCCCCGATGTGTCATCGCCACTTTTTATTGTTGCTTTACCGCCACTCCATAGCCATCCTTGGCCATTCTTGTCGCGAACAAAGCACATGTTTGTGCCGTGGCCGCCATAACCAATCTCCATTGATTGAATGGCAGTGCTATAGGTATAAGCATATCCGTTGATATTAGTACATGGCACGCGTGTAACGGTCAATCCGTCATGATTAGAGTCAAGACCATATAGAGAGTTGTAAGATGTTATGCGCGAAGAGTTCATCTTCTGAATGAAATACATGTCGCCGGTAACGGGGTCGATGTCGAAACTCTGGATAACGGTAACCGCTCCCAACGACACGGCAGTAGCGTGGTTTGTTACATCTGTTCCCGTTAATGTGCTTGTGCCGAAAGTCGACATTTTTCCACCTATGTCAAAGCGGGTAAATTGATTGGCATATATTTCGCGAATACCTTGGCCGTCATTGAGGGTAACCCATGCAAATTTGTAGAAACGATTGTCGTAATGGTTGTTTGCAAGGTTGAAGATGATGCCACCACCGGTGCCTTTGTCGTTGTATAACAACAATTTCTCACCTGCTTGATTGTGACTTGAGGAGGGCAAAACGGTAGTTTTGTTTTTAAATGTATTCTCATTGATGTTGATTTTATACCCCACAGCTTTCACTTGGTCGGTTCCCCCCGAATTACCTTGGTAAACGCGGATTAATGGGAATAAAGATGTTTGGCCATAACAATTGTCAAACTCATTAGCTACGATATTTGCTGTTGTGGAATTGGCATACCCGCTGCGGTAAAGACCGATGCAAAAATCGCCTTTGTTGCCTCCGTCGGGTGCCGAGTAGGTTGTTTTTCCTACATTTTTGAATACATTGTTTTTGATGTTGAGAGTGCCTTGTGCGTTAGCGAAATACACGCTAGTGCCTCCATCGTAGAAATAGTTGTCAATTACGTTAGTTGTGCCGAATGCACCGCCAAAACTGATGCAGTTGGCATAGTGTGTGGCATCGCCTTCAAAGTGGTTGTGTGACGCTTCGCAGTTTTTATAACGGCATTGTGATGAGGCGGTGTTTGCATTAGCATCAGCAATAATATTACCTATCTCAACGAGTGGTGTTGAGGTGGAGCGTTTTACCGTAGAACCGGTGAAATAGTTATATAGCACCTTGATGCCACTTAATGGGGCGGCATTTGTGCCGGAGGTTGATTCGATGCGTCCCCCCTCGGTGAATTTAAACCCATTAATAGTCACGTTTGACGCATTGATTTTTATAGTCCCGGTTATTACTGATTCGGCGGCGCGTGTCATGGTCCAATCCGAGAACGCATTGTTTCCTAAAAATGTAAGCCCTTCGGTTGCGACTGTGATGTCGCCCGGATATGTGCCACTTGCAACGTAAACTGTTGAATTTGCAATGATATTAGCTCCAAGAAATGATGTAAAATCAGCAAAAGCTGTTGAGCCAACAGTAAATGTTATTCCATTATGCGTAATGGTGGCACCCGAGTTGGTAGCTTTGTTACTAATCAAATATGTAGCAGCCGAAGTGTTGGCTATGCACATAAATAAAATAAGCATAAGTGATAAAAACTTTTTCATGACATAAAGATTTATTGGTTGTAACGTGTTGTATTATTGATAAATACAAATATAATTATTTTTTTACATTTTTAATATAATTATTAGTGAAATAGAAACCCACTCTTGAAAAAAGTGATAGAGTGGGTTTGTGATGAGATTGATAGAAACTTATTTGATAATCACCTTAGAGGTATATGAAATGTTGTCGGTAGTTTTTACATTTACGATATATACACCATTTAGGTGAGATAAATCAAGTGTGTTACTATTGCTGCGATTAGCCATTAGCGCGCCTGTGGTGGAGTATACATTAATAGCTTTAACATCGGCATTGTTGATAATTAATACTTTGTTTTCAACATTAAATACAGGTTCTTCAATAATGCTGTTATTTTCTACATTGGTTTGTGGACCTGAGTAACTTGCAGTTAATGGAATCACTATGTCGTTAGATTCTACATTAGAAGTTGCTAATGGAGAGGATAGTCTGAGAGTGGCATTAAATGTTCTTTTTGTAGAATTGTGATATTCAGGTTTGAATGTTACAGTCGCTGTCGCTGTTGTCGAATATGCATTGTTCTCTGGAATTGAAACTGTAAATGCGTCACCATCTTCACCGGTAATGACGCCATACCATCGACCAAAGATGTATTCACCATTATTTATTGTAATGGTTTTAGAATCGGTTCCGTCGGCAGTATCAGTTGAAAAACTGAGGCTTTGTGTGTCACAAGTGTAATTCATCGCAGGGTAGTCACCTTTGAAATGCGCTGAAGTTTCTGTAGATGCCCCTATGTATGTTGCTTTATTGTTCGTTGCATCATAACCTGGGTGGTAGTCAATAACGTGTTTGTATATATTTACTTTGCGAGACCCGGCGTTGCCATTTACGATTGCGAAATATAGACACGCATGGCCATATTTGTCAGGGCGAATAACTAATCCTTCAGGCTCGCCATAAATAGCACTATTAATGCGGTCGTCATATATCATAGCACGATAAACACAAGTGTTTGTTCGCCAGTTATAGCAAGTAAGCACTATGGTCGGATCGGATGTGTTGATGTTTCCTTCTTCGCCTTTAGGCGTACCTTCATAGATGTAGAGATGGTCGCCATTGATGTCAAAGCCTTGAATGTACCAAGTCGCATAACCATTATCATTGTTAATTGCCGGGCGGACAAAATCCCCAACTTTGAGGTTTACTTTTTTGATAAGAGTTTTCTTTCCCTCAAGGGCATCATCGAGATCATAGATGCTATAGGTGTGAACGTCGGTTGTTGTGGTATATATGCAAAGATAGCGAGATGTTTCATCGCAAGCAGGGTATTCGTTGCCGGCACCTAATTCGTTGAAAATTTTCACATCTTCGGTGTCGCTTGAAACGTTGAGGTTGAGATCTGTTCCTTTTTTGAATTTGAAACGTGCGGTCGTTGCTGATTTATCGTTGTCATCATTGACCGATGCGTTGCCTCCTCCCCAAATCCATAGTTCCCCATTCTTGTCGCGCACTGTGCAAATGTTAGTTCCATGGCCACCATATCCAATTTCCATTGCTTCCACATTTGTGCTATAAGTGTAATTATAGCCATTAATTCCGGTGCAAGGAACACGTGTGATAATAATGCCATCGTGGTTTGATGGGAGTCCATGAAGCGAATTGTAAGTATTGTTACGAGAAGTTGGCATCATTTGAGAAAAATACATGTCACCGGTAAGCGGGTCGATGTCAAAACTTTGGAGCACTGTCACATCGTCAAGTTCTAGCCCTATAACATGGTTGGCTACATCGGTGCCGGTTAATGAACTTGTCCAACTTGACATATTATTGTCTTTCATGCAAGCATGGTAAAAGCGAGAGAATTGGTCAGTATAAATTTCACGAGCGCCCAATCCGTCATCAAGTGTTACCCAAGCAAATTTGTAGAAGCGATTGTCAAAGTGGTTGTTAGAAATATTAAATTTTATTTTCTTCCCGGCTGCACTTTCGTCGCTATAAAGTAATAGCTTGTCGCCGGCTTGGCTATGTGTAGCATTAGGCATTACTGACGTTTTGTTTTTGAAAGTGTTTTCATTTACATTTACACGGAAATTTACTGGTTGTACCTCGCTGTCACTGCCACTGCTGCCTTGGAAAATGCGTATTAAGGGATATAGCGAAGCTTGTCCGTAACAGCCGTCAAATTCGTTGGCTATGATGTTGGCGGTAGTGCTATTGGCATATCCGCTGCGATATATGGCAACACAAAAATCACCTTTATTGCCACCATCCGGTGCAGTAAATGTGGTTTTTCCTACGTTTTTGAACACATTGTGCTTGATGTTAAGAGTGCCTTGTGCGTTAGCGAAATAGATGCCGGTCCCACCATCATAGAAATAGTTGTCAACAGCGGTTGTTGTGCCGAATGCACCACCGAAACTGATGCAGTTGGCATAGTGTGTGGCATCGCCCACAAAGTGGTTGTGTGATGCTTCGCAGTTCTTATAACGGCATTGCGATGAAATGTTGTTTACATTGGCATTTGCCACAATATTCCCTATCTCAACGAGAGGATTTGAAGTAGAACGTTTGATTGTCATACCGGTGAAATAGTTATATAGCACCTTGATGCCACTTAATGGGGCGGCATTTGTGCCCGAGGTTGATTCGATGCGTCCCCCCTCGGTGAATTTAAATCCGTTGATTGTTACATTTGAGGCTTTTATGTATATTGTGCCGGTGATTGTTGATTCCTCTTTGCGGGTACCTGTCCAATCATTGAATGCGTTGTTTCCTAAAAATGTCAACCCATTGGTTTCTATTGTGATGTCGTCAGAGTAATTGCCGTTGGCAACATAAACAGTGGAGTTCTCTTCGGCATTGGCCAATAAAGTGCTGAAATCGGCGAAAGCATTCTTTCCCACGGTAAACCACCGTTCGTTGTGGGCGATAGGCTTGCCTACTTCGGTTGCTTTGCTACTGATGAGGTAAATTTCGGCATTGCTGCTGATTGTGCATAGCAATACTATTAGCAAAAAAGTAAATGATTTTTTCATATTCAGGGCTTTTTATATATAAAATATTATGTTTTTATGATATTTAATGCAAATATATAGATTAAAAATGAGATAATATGTAATTTTCTTAAAAAACTTCAATTAGGCTGATTTATGGTAAAATAATAATCTTTTTGTCTGCGAAAATAGTTTAATATGTGGTCATTTTTTTGTACCTTTGCACTCTGAAAATTTTTAAGAATATAAATTATAAAAATAGATATAAAAACTATGGCAAAAAAAGCGTTATTGATGATTCTCGATGGTTGGGGAATCGGTAACAAGTCAAAAGGAGATGTGATTTATTCTACTCCCACTCCTTATTGGGATTATTTGACTCAAACTTATCCCAATTCGCAACTTCAAGCTAGTGGTGAAAATGTAGGTTTGCCCGACGGACAAATGGGAAACTCTGAAGTAGGTCACCTTAACATTGGTGCCGGTCGCGTGCTTTATCAAGACCTTGTGAAAATCAACAAAGCATGCAAAGATGGTTCTATTCTTGAAAATCCTGAAATTAAGAGTGCGTTTTCTTATGCTAAAGAAAATGGCAAATCAATCCACTTCATGGGCTTGACCTCGGATGGAGGTGTGCACTCTTCACTCGAACACGTATATGCGCTTTGCGACATCGCTAAGCATTATGAACTCGACAAAGTATTTATCCACTGCTTTATGGACGGTCGCGACACCGACCCTCGTAGCGGTAAAGGCTTTATCGAACAACTTCAAAACTACTGCGCGAAATCGGCAGGTGTGGTTGCTTCAATCATCGGCCGTTACTACGCAATGGACCGCGACAAACGTTGGGAACGTGTAAAAGAAGCTTACGACTTGTTGGTTAACGGTGTAGGTGAAAAAGCTACCGACATGGTTGCTGCTATGCAAGCATCTTACGACGCTGATGTTACCGACGAATTCGTGAAACCTATCGTTAACGCTAACGTTGACGGTCGCATCAAAGAGGGCGATGTGGTGATTTTCTATAACTACCGCAACGACCGTGCTAAAGAATTGACTATCGTGTTGACTCAACAAGATATGCCCGAAGAAGGTATGATGACAATCCCCGGATTGCAATACTATTGTATGACTCCTTATGATGCATCGTTCAAAGGTGTTCACATTCTTTTCGACAAAGAAAATGTGTCAAACACTCTTGGTGAATATCTCTCTTCGCTCAACAAATCACAACTTCACATCGCTGAAACTGAAAAATATGCTCACGTTACATTCTTCTTCAATGGCGGTCGCGAAACTCCTTACGAAGGTGAAGAACGTATCCTCGTGGCTTCTCCTAAGGTGGCAACCTATGACCTTAAGCCCGAAATGAGCGCTTACGAAGTGAAAGATAAATTGGTTGAGGCTATCAAGTCAGAAAAATTTGATTTCATCGTTGTGAACTATGCTAATGGCGACATGGTGGGTCACACCGGTATCTACGAAGCAATCGAAAAAGCGGTGAAAGCGGTTGACGAATGTGTCAAAGAAACTGTTGAGGCTGCTAAGGCTGCCGACTACGAAGTTATCATCATTGCCGACCACGGTAATGCCGATAACGCGGTCAATGCCGACGGTACTCCAAACACTGCTCACTCACTCAACCCCGTGCCTTGTGTGTATGTGACTGCAAATAAAGATGCTAAGGTTGCCGATGGTATTCTTGCCGATGTGGCGCCTACTATTCTTCACATCATGGGTATTAATCAGCCTGCCGAGATGACGGGTAAAAATCTCATAAGCTAATAGACTTCTAAATATTTAGCGGGGTATCATAAGATGCTCCGCTAAAGTTTTACACATATAGTTAACAAAATCTAACAAGGGGGCAATCCCCGCGATTAGTCGACAAAATTTTAGTTATAATACATAATTATGAAAATTACAAAATTGAATTTAAAAGATCTGCTTTTGCTTTTGTGCTCATTCGCATTTGCGACAAATGCCTCAGCACAAACGTTTGAAGTTCAACATGCAGATTGGCTTGATTTTTTGGAGTCATATACCAACTCGTATGAGGTTAATGCAAAATATTTACAAACAGCAGTAACTGATGGTGCGATGTTTACATTGCCTGCACCTACGGCAATCTCAGATATGCATCCCGATTTGCAATATTGTACAAAAGGATATAAGATTTATAAGTCTGGTTCAAATCGTGAAGATATAACGGTAGAGACATTTTCGGGAGGGAATATGCCTGCGATATATCCTGTGACTCGTAATAACTCTACCGGAGATTATTTTTATATGGGCCCGGCTGTCGCATCGGATGATGCAGGAACACTTTGGACTCATACTATGCGAGGCTCAGACCCAACAACTACTTTAGACTGGGAAGTTGGTATTCACACTTTTTGTTATTATACAGAACGTCCTGCTCTTGGAGTCCCTGGAACAAAGAAAACAATAAATTTGGATCCATTAGAGGAATGGATGGTAAACAAAGCATACCTAATTAGTGCTAATGGTGATGGCGTAAATGGTACCGGCTATATTTGGATTGCTGCTGCCTCAACTAAAATTGCTCGATATACAATTGAAAAAGGCGTTTTCGTTGCAAAAGAACTTTTTTCCACTCCATTGTCTGGGGGAGATAGCCCTGCAAGTAATTATTGCTATGTGAAACAATATGGGAATAAAGTATATTATACAACTCCCGCTTACAATGGAACAACTATGACTGCTCAAGCGATTTACCGTGGAGAATTGAGCGCTGATGGAAAATCAATTACCTGGGAATCTACACCGGTTGTAACAGACAACTATAGTCCACAATTTACTGTGTTTACGTTAAGTGGACACGATTTCTTAGTTTATAATAGTTATGACGAAACAGATTCAGACAATCCTTATAAAGAAATTACAATATATGATATGACGACAAATACACCTATTCTTTTAAGTGGTGTTAATCCTAGAACGATATATCTTCCGTCTAAGAATAATTATATTCGTCAGAGTTTGAATGCTGAAGTTGTTGATGACTATCACGCATATATATATGGATATATTCCTGGAGTAGGTGTTTATCGTTACCCTATTGTCGCAACTCCTGATAGAAATCCGGTAACAAATATTTCGGTAGAATGTGAAGGTAATTATAGTTATCTAGGTCGTCAAGATGCAAAGATTTCATGGGATGCTCCTGCGTCGGCTCAAAGTTATATTGTATATTATCAATCTTCATATACTAATGGTGCTGGAACAAAAGTTACTAGCGATTGGATTAAGGTGGGAGAAACAACTGAGACTTCAATCACTCATGATGATGTTTGCTGGGCTACAGTGCTAGAAGATGATGACCGAAAATACTATGAACGTTCTTATACTTATAAGGTAATTCCCGTTTATGAATCGGGTGCGTTAGGTACTGAAGCAATATCATTGGCATTAACACCTGAATTTATCCCATGTACTCCTATGTGGGTTGATGCAAATCCAGTACAAGACAATGAAGGATATTGTATTGTACAATTATTGTGGAAAGAATGGCATGGTTATGGTTGTCAACCTCACCATTATAATGTGATACGCGATGATGAAGCGATAAATTATCGCAATGGAGAAATACTTGAGATTGGTGGTTCTAACTATGTAGATACTACATGCGTGTCGGGTGCAACATATCGATATCATATTGAGGCTGTTTACCCTAATGTAGCAGTTGATGCTCAATATTCCAATTATTTTGAAAATGAAGATAAAGATGTGACAATAGCCACACGCGACTGGGCAAAACCTCGATATAGTATCTCAAAAGTATATGAATATAAAATCGTGGGTAAAGATTATGAATCTGAAGAATATGAAGGATACGATGGGGTAGTAAAACCTGATGCTATTGAGTATCCTAACTTCTATAGTGAGCCCGACTGTTATCGTCAAGGGGTTTTCTATAATGGTTGCTGGTATATTGCTCAATATACTAATGATAATACTGCTGATAAATTTCAACATAATCCGCAATCAACATCTACAACTTTGAAAGGTGGCATTTTGCGCTTCTTAGGAGAAGACCCACGTAAAGAAATTCCAGATGATAAGGTAAATTATCCTTCGGCCTATCCTCAAGAAAATAATGTTGTAGTTGATAACCCAATTGAACGTCGTCCACTTGTAAGTTATCACCGCGAAAATCAATGTGTTGCTGTAGATGAGAGTGGAACATTCTTGACTCGAGGTTTGAGAACAGGATGGAGTTGGAATGAGAACTCATGGGAGGATAATAACAACTATGCTCTCGCATGTTCTTCGGTTGAGTTCCATAATTTTGACAAAAATTGGCATGGCTCATTTGACTTGCCAGCATCTCTTGTTGCTGAATTAGAAGCGTCGGCGGTAGCAGAGTCGATGCGTGCTGAAGACCCTACATTGCCAGGCCGTGTAGATTATTTCTCGGCTCAAGGTGATTTATATAATGATGAATGGTGCTATCTCTATATGGCTCCAATGGTGTCAAAAACAGTGTTCCGTGTAAAACTTGTTAAATCGGAAAATACAGTATATGTGCCTGAAGGAAATTGGATTAAATTTACCGAAGATAAAAATGCTGAGTTTGATTATGCTGATGAAAACTATGCATTCCCTGTAAATTGCGAAAATCGAGAAGGTGAACAGTTTGTCTATGAACAATTAACAAATGTTTATTCGTTATATTCTGGTACAAATACAGATCCAAGCCAAAAAGGTAAAAATATTTACGAAACAAGTACATTTGTAAATACAATAGGTGGTACTACCTTTGAGTTTAATAATGAATTATTCTTGGTGGCTCCTCAAGGACAATATCCAGGCAACACAGGTTCATTCCTTGTGGGTATGGCAAACCGTTTTGAAAAAGATGAGAACAATAAATGGGTAAATGTAGGTGCGGCAAATGCTGATATGACCAATATTATTCCTACTGCTCAATGGTACACCGGTAAAGCAAATACCGATGCAACTGAAACAAATGGTCTTTGGATTTATGGAGAACAAGCAAAAGATGCGGATGGTAATATAATAGATGAAAATAAGGATGGTATGACCGACTATGCTTATATCTATACCTATCGTCCCGGTTTGATGTTCGGTAAGTATATCTTAACCCCTAATACATTCTTCCCACCATCACAAGTGTATTTGTCAATTTATCCACAATATGAAACAAATGATGGTGGCACTAAAATTGACTTGAAACAATATGATGCCTCGGCATCATGGAGTGAAGTAGAAAACTATGCTACTTCGGGAGGTAATTTCTACCAAATCCAAGGATATACATTGACAATCTATGACGTAGAAGAAAAAGAAGATGGCAGTACTGATGGAAATGATGGTAAAGTTGGAGAAATCACTTTTGACCTGACCGGCGATAATGCCGTGAAATTAAATGCTGATGGAACAGTATCAGATGCTTCGGGTAATATTATTGAGGGTTTGACATATACCACTTATACTGTTACAGAAAATGGTAAACCAAAGGAATACCATACATTTAAATATGAGGTTAAAGATGTTGATGCTATTGATGATAATGGTAATAAACGCGATTTTATTGCATACGTTACAGTGAATTATGAAGGTAATCCCGAAGAAGAATCAACAGCAACCAAAACATTTGATAGCGCTCAAACCGAATATGTAGCAGCCAATAAGTATGTTCCTACTCCTCCCGATGCTAGTACGCGTCTTTATAAACATTCTACCGTAATGAAATATGACTCAAATAGAGACGGAAAAATCGATGATGAATTTAAAGATGGTGTGAGAGATTCTTCTTATCAATGGTATTATGTCTATATGGATATAACTGCTCCTGTAGCAGATGAGCCTGTTACAAATTATACTATATCAATTGATACTGACCTCAAGAATGGTGCAGATAGAGATGTAACTAGTTTCTACCTATATGACCCACTTGTTAACGGAACAAACTCAACCGGACTAACTCCGGATGAGGATGGATATGTGCTTGTACAGGCTGAAGTTGATCAAGATGGAAATATTATCAAGCCGGCAACAATCCCCGGAACCTATGACTTTGAGGCAGCAAAGGCTGCGCTTGAAGGCACATATGATACCGACTTGAATGGAAATACGTTTGAAAAAGCAATTGTTAAATGGGTATTCAAAGATAATGTGGATAATCCTGATGCCGATGGCGATAATGTTGCTGTAGAGGGCGATGGAGCGAATGCTACTGTTAAATGGAATTTTATTGTTAATGCAAATTATGCTGCCAATAATCCAAAGATTAGCAATTCGACAAGTGGTGGTGAAACAAAATATTATGGAACAATGACAAGTGTCGAGTCTACCTTGTTTGATACAGATATTTTGGTTTATCCAAATCCTGCTGACACATATATTGTTGTTCAATCAACAAATGAAATTGGTCAATTGTTGATAGTGTCGGCCGATGGTGTTGTGGTGAAATCTCAATATATTCAAGACACCAAAGCAACTATAGATATCGAAGACCTCTCGGCCGGTATATACGTTTTGAAAGCAAACGGTATCGTAAAAATGATTGTAAAAAAATAATAGTAGTTTTTATATTTGTTAGAGGGGTGTGACTGATTTTTGACACACCCCTTTTTTGTCAATTGGGTAAGGCTTCCTGCTCATTATTTTACTATTAGGCTCAATTTTTAGCATGGCAAAATGGGAATTTATGCTTAAAAACATAAATTTTGCATTTTTTAATAAAATAGTGGCTTATATATTTTGCTATGTCAATAAAAGTGCTTACCTTTGCACTCAGAAAACATCGCGGGATGGAGCAGTGGTAGCTCGTTGGGCTCATAACCCAAAGGTCGCAGGTTCGAGTCCTGCTCCCGCCACTAATTCAAGGTTGTCATCATGACAACCTTTTTTTATGTTTGTACTTGAATTTCCATTGTTCTCATTGTTGTATCAATCCTAAAAATGGGTTATCTTTGCATTTGTGATGAATTTGCTTTTAAGTAAAATAAAAGAGGTAAAGTCTACTCAATGGCTCTATTGGGGTGCGATAGTGTTGTTTGGCATAGCACATGTGTTAATTTACTCAATTATGCCTTACACATGCGATGACTATTGGTATATGACCCCGCTAGCCGATTATTGTAAGGGTATCGACACTTCGTTTCCCGCAACTGAACTATGGGAGTGTTGGAAGTATCATTATGAATGTGATAACATACGTCTTGCCAATATAGTGTTTACCTTTACATTATTAATACCAAAGATTATTCCGTCGATAATATCGGGTTTATTAGTGGGGGTGATGTTATGGCTGTCGGCTAAATTGTCATCGATTAATTGGCGAAATCCGTTGTTGATGATGTTGTTGACGCTAATGTTGTCATTTATGCTCCCTTGGTATGAAGAAATGTTGACACAATGTTTTGCGCTGAATTATATTTGGTCGACAGCATTGGCATTATGGTTGGCATATATCTTTTTTTATAAAGAACGACAGCCTCATTATGTTTTGACAGGAATATTAGGCCTTTTGCTGGGCGCTTGGCATGAAGGCATTGCCGGACCATTGTTAGTGGGATTTATTGTGTATTCGGTAATGCGTCGCACAATGATTAATCGTTCGCGCGTAGCAATGATGTTGGGATTGTTCTTGGGCCTATTATGGCTTGCAAGTGCTCCCGGCTTACAAGCTAATGTGGGTTATAAGACCAAACCATTGGAATTGTCGCTAGTGCTAAGTAAGTTAGTGCTTTATCACATGCCGTTATTTGTGCTGTTGATGTCAATAATAGTTGCATCATTGAAAAAAAAGATGCGCAAGTTGGTTGTAGACCCCTTCTTTGTTTCTTTTGTCTCCATATGTGTTACAGGGGTTGCGCTAAATCTTATAACAGATGTAGGAGTGCGTACCGGATGGATGGGTTATCTATTTGGTATTATTGCAACAGTATATTTGTGGCGTAATATGAAAGATGTGCATTATCGACCGGGGAAATCGTTGCTAAAAAGAGCGGTTACAATTATGATTGCGTTATTTTTAGTGGCTCATTATGCGCTAGTGGTATATTATTCGGTTGTAATTAAAAATGAATTTGAACACGTAGTATCGTTATATAAAAAATCGTCCGACGGACAGGTGTTTGCCGATGTGACCTATGATTATCTAGCATTGCCGTTGGCATGGAAAAAGCCATATTTCGAGATTTTTACCTACGACTTGGTGATGCATTGGATGGATAAATATCATAATGATTGCGCAAAGCAGATGCAAGTGGTCCCCACTTGTTTGCGTGATGCCGAAAGTTTGCGCTCAACAAAGGTAAAAGGAGACAATCCGTTTAGTATTTATAATGGATTTTTATATGCTCCACTTGCCGAAGATGACAATATTGAGAAGATTTCATATTATGAGATTGACTTTGGGTTGACAAAAAAAGTTATAAATTGCTCCAATTTCATATTTACCACACCTAGCGGAAATAAATATTATTTCTCATTCCCTCAGCGTGCAACCGTGCATTTGTGGATGGGGCAAATAATGGAGATGAATAGGGTAGAGATCGATAGATAATTGTCGCAAAGGGTGCATTATATAAATTTTTTAAACATTTTCACTTGCAGTGAGGTTATTATTAAAGATTTAGTTTTATCTTTGTAGGAGATTATACATTCTTATACCATTTAAAATATTTATTGATTATGTGTAAACCATATGTTCTAGGTATCGATATAGGTGGTACCAACTCAGTTTTCGGAATTGTTGACGCTCGAGGCATGGTTGTGGCTTCTTCGTCAATTAAAACACAAAAACACAACAATATCGAAGATTATATTGATGAACTTTATACCGAGGCTACTCGTTTGATAGATGCAAATGACGCTACAGGTAAGATTCATGGCATAGGTATTGGTGCTCCTAATGCAAATTATTTCACCGGTGTAATTGAAGATGGTGTAAATCTTCCTTGGTCCACTCCTATACCTTTGGCTAAGCTTGTGAGTGAAAAATTTGGTATCCCTGTGGCAATTACCAATGATGCTAATGCTGCAGCTATCGGCGAAATGACCTATGGTGCTGCTCGTGGTATCAAAGATTTCATTATGATTACTCTTGGCACAGGTGTGGGTAGCGGTATTGTTATCAATGGTCAACTTGTATATGGTCATGATGGATTTGCAGGCGAACTAGGTCATGTTATCGTGAAGCGTAATAACGGACGTCTTTGCGGTTGCGGTCGCACTGGCTGTCTCGAAGCATACTGCTCGGCTACAGGTGTGGCTCGCACTGCTCGCGAGTTCCTCGAAATCCGCTCCGACGAATCATCACTTCGTGAATTACCTATTGAAGATATTACATCTAAAGATGTGTTTGATGCTGCCAATGCCGGTGATCAATTGGCAAAAGATGTATTTGAATACACAGGTAAAATCCTTGGCGAAGCATTTGCCGATTTCACTGTATTCTCATCTCCTCAAGCAATCATTCTGTTTGGCGGTCTAGCTAAATCGGGCGAATTGTTGCTCAAACCATTGCGCAACGCTATGGAAAAGAATATGATGAGCATTTTCAAAGGAAAAGTGAAAATCCTTCTGTCAGAACTCAAAGAAGCCGACGCTGCTGTACTTGGAGCCTCTGCCCTCGGTTGGGAAGCAAAATAAGAATTTCCAATAGATATAAATAGAACAAGGGCGCTATTCTTGCATGGCGCTCTTGTTTTATATTGAGACTTAATTAATGAGATAATAAGACTATAATAATTGATTTTAAAATCAAATCAATTATATTTGTAATCGAAAACTAACCCTAACCTTGAAAATATCATGAAACGTAATGTATTTGTTCTTTTACTGATTGTATTGTGTGTGAATATTATCACTGCGCAGCGTCACCCAACTATTGTGAAGCAAGATAAAAAGATTGAATTTGTAGTGGGGAATGATAGCGCTATGCAAGATTCGGTGGCTAATCCCTATGATGTGTTGCTTGAAAACCGTCCGGTCGACCCCGATTTTGTTGCACCTCATTTTGCTATTATCGATAAAGAGCAACGATTTTATATGTCGTTGGGCGCAACAGTAAAAGCTATTGCATTATATGATTGGGGTAACCCTTATGATAATCCGTCCGACTTCAAACCCTCCGATTTCTCGACGGCGCTTCCCGGTAATGATCAATCGTTACAGATGTCGATTAAGTCAAGTTCGTTGATGTTTAACATTGTGGGTATGCCCAAAAATAAATATCGTGTGGGATTGTTTGCTATGCTCAATTTTACCGGAGGTTCTGGTAATGACTATTTTGTGAAATGCGACCATGCTTATATTCGTTTCATGGGGGTGACAATGGGTTATACATCAAGTGTATATGATGATAAAAGTGCCGATGCCTACCTTATCGATGGAAATGGACCCGGAGCATCGGGTGGTCACTCAAATATGACATTTAATTGGCAACGCAATTTGTCAAATAAAATAAGAGTGGGGGCTGGTATCGAGTTACCCAAGGCAAGTTATACGCAATGGGCGGGTAGCAGTGATAAAGAAGCGACCCAGCGAGTGCCTTCAATCCCATTATATGTGCAATATGCATGGGGCGATATTGGCCATGTGAGATTGTCGTCGATGTTGCGCACGTTGACTTATCGTGATTTAGTGGATAACCGCAATCGTTCAATGTTGGGGTATGGCTTGAAACTTACAGCTAATTATAAGTTGGGAGACGTTGTGGGGTATTTTATGACACAAGGAGGCTCGGGTATCGCTAATTACTTTAAGGATAATGATGGATTCGGTCTTGATTTGGTACCTGATGAAAATAACTTGGGTCAATTGAAACGCACCTCATCGGTAGGTGGATTGTGTGCTTTTCAATACTACTATACCCCTAATATGTTCTCAACCGCGATGTATGGCTATATGCGCAATTATGTTGACCGATACACAAATGGGGTAGAGGCGTTTGGCCAACATATGAAATATGAACATTATGCTGCTGTCAATTTCATTTGGCGTGCTTCTTCGTTCTTTGATGTAGGTATCGAATATAACTATGGAATCAAACGCTCTTTCGCCAACGAATCAATCCACAACAACCGCATCACAGCAATGTTTAAAGTAGGATTCTAATAAAGAGGAAAAACTTTATTGCTTAGATTTCCCTCTTAATAAATAACAAAGGCGTGCAATCGAGCACGCCTTTGTTATGTGTTTAAGTTATTATTTTACAATGATTTTCTTTGTGGTGCCGTCGCTTATTTTTATGATGTTGATGCCGGTGGTAGGTTGGCTTAATTGTCGGCCGTTGATGTCGTAACGTGATACTTCAACTGCATTTTTGTCGGCTTCGATGTTGTTAATGCCGGCATCTTGAATATTGGTGAATTTTTTCCATTCAAGAGCATTGGCATATTTCTCTGCAGAGCCGTCGGCAACAATTAGAGGGAGATTGTAGCAATTATATAGAGACCCTTCAACACATGTGGGAGGAGTGGGGTTTAACGATTGAATAGAGGTCAAACTTGTGCAATTATATATCGCAAAGGCTCCAATATATGATACCGAATTAGGGAAAGTAATATCGGTGAGTCCGCTACATTCTTGGAACGCATATGACCCAATAGATATAAGAGATTCGGGCAACGGGAGCTTTGTCAATTTGCGACAAGCATAGAACGCTTCAGTCCCAATATGTGTTACCGTATTAGGAATGGTTACGTCTGTTATTTTATTACAAACTGAGAATGCAGTGTTTGCAATCAATCGAGTGCCGTTTTTAATGTTTATCGCTCCGGTGGGATTTGCGCCTTTAATGCCTAAACAGCAATCGCCTAAGTACATCACTCCATCGGGTTGATTTTTATACCATTGAGTATTATAAAATGCGTTATACATCACTTCGGTTACTGATTTGGGAATAATTACCGATGTAACACCGCTGCACTCTCTGAACGCATCTTTGCCAATAGTTGTTACCGAATAAGTAACCCCCGAAAAGGTTACCGAAGATGGGATTGTGATAGCTCCGGTATATTCATCAGCATAGCTATCATAAGCACTTCCTTGAAAAGTGACCTTTACAGTTTTGTCAACTTTATTAACGTAGCCATAATAAATGCCATTAACCTCAAAGTCGTGAGCCATAGAGGTGAGTCCCATTGAAAGCATTAATGTAGTAGCAAAAATTGCTTTACTCAAAACGTAGATTTTCTTCATAGGAAATAAAGTTATATGTTTATAAATAAATTGTCGTGTGGAATTCTAAAATAGAGTAGAATTATGACGCAAATATATTTATAACCAATATATTAAACAAATATTTGAGGGGGTTTAATATGGCTCAATCGAAAAATGCATCATTTTGCATGGTGAACGCCATTTTAATGCGGAGTGCGGAATTTTTACCACCTCCCGGCTTCGCCGTACTCCTCCTAAAATTTTTACAAAATTTCAAGAGGAGAGTTATTACCCTCATTGGCACCATTGTTCCTTCTAAAAATTACTCAGTAATTTTCAAGAGGAGAGTTGCGCCTCTCAATTGCTTCGGTCAAGCCTCAGCGAGCCCTTCGGGGTTCTCAACTCAAAATCGTGTGTTCGATGAGGATTTTAATGCCAATGAGAATGAGTATAATGCCGCCGGCGAGCTCGGCGTGAGATTTGTATTTGCAGCCGAAGATATTGCCAATCTTTAGTCCGGCAACGGAGAATAGGAATGTAACAGTGCCTATTAGTATTATGGCGGGGATAATTTTGACACATAAGAAAGAGAATGTTACCCCTACGGCCAATGCATCGATACTTGTTGCGACGGCAAGTGTGAACATCGTTTTATATCCAAATCCATAGCCCCCTTTTTCTTCGCAGTCGCATTCATCTTTGTCGAATGATTCTTTTATCATATTACCACCAATCAATGCTAATAATATGAACGCTACCCAATGGTCAAAAGCCGAGACGGCTTCGGCAAAAGTGCTTCCGAGTAAGTAACCAATCAACGGCATTAGGGCTTGAAACCCTCCAAACCATATTCCCACTTTTAGTGCATGCTCAAGGCGAATGCTTTTTAATGAAAGTCCTTTGCTTATCGACACGGCAAAGGCGTCCATTGATAATCCTACGGCAATGATAAGCAGCTCGAGGAGTCCCATTGAGTGTTAATTAGAATATGCGTTGTTGGCCATTAATTTCATCGCGCACTTCATCATCAGAGCGGTCAGGCTCTAATTCTTCGCCTTCGATAGGGGCTTCACCTTCGGCAACTTGAGGCTCTTGAGGTTCGTCTATTTCAATTTCGCGAGGTTCGATTTCGGTGATAGATTCGATGTTGTAGTTTGAGATGCGTTTACCTTTGGCTTTAAACGATTTCACTCCAATAAACTCTATCGCATCAATTACTATTGAGCCACGGAATTCGTCGCCACCACCAAATTTCACTTCAAATCTTGCGCCTTGTTCATCGCTGAGGGCAATGAGGGTCGATTTCTCATTTTCACCAATGAAACGGAACTTTTTATTTGTAGGCTCAAAGGTGAAACGTTTGATATATGGGAATCCTTGGTCGGCATCGTTGAGCACAGCGGTCCACACATGGCCTTGACGGAATTTCTCAATTCGCAAGATATTATCTTCGTAGTGGTTGGCGGCATCAAAGGTCGACATATAGTATTCGCCGCTTTTGAGAATCACAAGCACTAAGTCGTTGCCGTTAAACTCGCCGAGATAATTGCCGCGACCATCGTAGTTGAGACGAAGCACGTCGGGGTCGAACCACACTTCACGTCCACCAAGAGTTGAAGTGCCTTTCTCTTTGAGGGAGAAACGGTGAACCTCGTTTTTGGTCACGATATTTCCTTGCGATTGCTTACCCTTGATAGCGAGCTCGCTGAAGTCAACATCAAATTGCAATGTTTTCAAGCGAGGTTTCGGCTTGAGAGTCACTTTCACCACTTCGGCTTCGCCGTTGGGGTTGGCTGTGAACCAATGTATCTTTGTGCCGGGTTTACCTTTTGTGAGGTCATATTCTTTGTCGCGCGTCACACCTGTAACGGCAAAACGTTTCATATAGAATATGCCACCGCGGCCATCTTGATATATCACATTGTAGATTGTGCGCACATCGTTGCGTTTGAACACGTTGAGGTAAAGAATGTTTTTGCCGACAAACATTTTTTCTTGCACCTTCACAATCTTATACTTACCATCTTTGTAGAAGATGATGATGTCGTCGATGCTCGAACAGTTGCACACATATTCGTCTTTCTTCAATCCGGTGCCTATGAAACCCTCTTCACGGTTGATATAGAGCTTTTCATTGGCCTCAGCCACAGTTGCAGCTTCGATATTGTCAAATCCGCGTATCACAGTGTGGCGAGGATATGCCGCGCCATATTTCGCTTTAAGGTCTTCATACCATTTAATAGTGTAGTCAACGATGTGTTTGAGGTCGTTGAGCAATGCTTTGATTTTGTCGTTGTATGAAGCGATGAGGTCATCGGCTTTTTGAGAGTTGAATTTGAGAATACGCCCCATCTTTATTTCCATCAAGCGGAGGATATCGTCATCGGTAACGGGACGAATGAATTTGGGTTTCCATGGTTCTAATCGCTTGTCGATATGAGCGATAGCCTCTTCCATGTTGCGGCTTTCTTCAAATTCTTTGTCTTTATATATGCGTTCTTCGATGAAGATGCGTTCCAATGATGCAAAATGCAACAATTCACGCACTTCGCCAAGTTGTATTTCGAGTTCTTTTTGAAGAATCGCTTTTGTGGTGTTGACACTATGACGCAACACATCGCTCACACCTAAGAAGTGAGGCTTTTTGTCGCTAATCACACAGCAGTTGGGCGAAATGTTTATCTCACAATCGGTGAATGCATAAAGAGCGTCGATAGCCTTGTCGCTTGATGTGCCGGGCAATAGATGCACGAGAATCAAAGCCGTTTCGGCAGTGTTGTCGTCAACTTTGCGAATTTTGATTTTACCTTTTTCGTAGGCCTTCAATATTGAGTCGATGAGTGTGCCTGTTGTCTTGCCATAAGGGATTTCGGTGATGGCAAGAGTCTTATTGTCGAGCTTCTCGATTTTTGCACGCACTTTTACCACGCCACCACGTTCACCGTCGTTGTAGCGCGATACATCGATGAATCCACCGGTCATAAAGTCGGGGTAAAGCACAAAATCTTCACCGCGTAGGTATGCCATAGCCGCATCAAGGATTTCGTTGAAGTTGTGGGGCAAAATCTTTGAAGAAAGTCCCACGGCAATACCTTCCACTCCTTGCGCCAAAAGCAACGGGAATTTGGCGGGGAGCGTTACAGGCTCTTTCTTGCGGCCGTCGTATGACAATGTCCACTCTGTTACCTTTGGGTTGTAGAGAGTTTCGAGAGCAAACGATGATAGACGAGCTTCGATGTAACGACCGGCAGCAGCTGATGCTCCGGTGAGAATGTTACCCCAGTTTCCTTGAGTTTCGACCAATAACTCTTTTTGTCCTAATGTTACGAGTGCATCGTTGATTGACGCATCGCCATGAGGGTGATATTGCATAGTGTTACCCACAATGTTGGCCACCTTGTTAAAACGGCCGTCGTCGAGGGTTTTCATTGAGTGAAGAATGCGACGTTGTACAGGTTTCAACCCGTCGTCGATATGTGGCACGGCACGTTCAAGAATTACGTATGAAGCATAATCCAAGAACCAATTGCGATACATGCCACGCAACTGATATTTCACCACATCTTTCCCTTTGTCGGGAGTTGATGCGGTAGAGTCGTTGTTTGTTGATTCTCCACCCGGAGTTTCCTCTACAGGCAAATCTTCATTAGAGTCTATAGGAGTTATTTCGTCGCTCATAATTTGTAAAAGAGTGATTTATTGGTCTATGAATGATGATTTTTTCAACTACAAAGATAGTGCAAGCCGAGCGTAAAAGCAAATTAAACTTGTTTAAATTTGCGATTTACCGAGGCGTAGCCTATCTAAAACGAAGTCAACGATAGTGCAAAATAAAATTGAGAATTGAGAGTTGAGAATTATTCAAAATTTGTTTTTTGCGTTGCCGAATAATCATTAAAAATCAATTATAAGCAACAAATTATTGTTAATCCCCCCCTTAATTCCTAAATTATTGCAAAATTTGAATAAAAGGATAGATGATGTACAATAATTTATGATAAATTTGTATTATCACTCTTAAACCATGATTGACATGAAAAAGAATATAGTTAATTTGTTTCTATTTGTAGTGCTATTTGCGTTTTCTGTAAATACTTTGGCCCAAAATAGTTATTCGGGTAATAATCGTGGCCTTTCTGACAAATATATTGGTGCGATTACTGATAATGCTCGTTATATAGCCGAGCAAGGAGATGTAATAAAGGCTCTAAGTTTACTCCTCGAATTAGATGCCAATCCACAATATTCGGGTAATAAAGAGATTGAAGCAGCTATGCGCTACATAAGAGATATTTACAACTCGTCAAAATACAAACCCATTCATGAGATTGGATCATATTTCTATGCTGATAATGCAATAAGCAATGGAGGTAAATATCTTTATATATCCGCCAACAAACGTATCTTGGTTTATGATGTAGAAAATAGTTCTTATAAGCAATTGATAGAGTTTGATGACGATGTTTTAGGTTTGACTCTGACTGATGATGAGAAGTCGTTATTAGTGAATTTTTTCGATGGTAAACGCAGTTCTCTAATAGATATTGAAGAGGGAAAGATTGTCAAGACCTTTGAGGCAAGTAGGATATCAAAGCATATTAATGACGGCCATTATTACACTATATGCGATGCTTGTATAAGTAAGAATCAAAAACATATTGCTACATTAGATGGCAAGCATATTGGGATATGGTCAACACAATCGGGTGATTTACTTCATGTCGTAAATATCCCTTTTGCAAATGATGCTAATTCTATGACAATAAGTAATGACGGAAGTCGTCTAATTGTTTACGATTATAATAAAGCGATTACTATTAATTGTGACTCGGGGGAAATAATTGAAACAATAGAACCGGAGTATAGGATTTCTGCAACATTGTTTAATAACGATGCATCTAAAGTCATGATTGCCGGAAATGATATTATCAAGACATATGATACTGCAACCGGAAAGGAAATTAAAAGTATAAGTGATTGTGGATTGGTTAATTATGCCTATTGCTTGGACAATGAGGCTGAAGAGGTGGTGACAATAGGTGATAATATAAATAGTATCTCCAATGTGTGGAACTATCCATATAGGTCATTTATAAGCAAAAGCGGCGAAATCAGTCTATGGGCATTATATAATAAATTCAGTCCCGATGGGAAAAGTATATTAATAAGTTCAATGGATCCGCCATGTATGCAGATTTGGCAAAATAATGGCACGAGGAGTGTTATGAAAGAATCGGTCGCAATGAATGAGGCGGGAAATATGTTTGGCCAACTCGTATATAGCAATAGTGGGGATTTGTTGCTAACACTCGACAACCCACAAATTACAAAGTTGTCATTTGCTTATCCATGTGGAGAGGGTGATTATATGATAGAACAACCTCTAATCAAATGCAAAAATGCTACAATATATGACGGGAACACTCTTGACAAATTAGCAGCGTTGAATGGGCACGAACATAAAATAACATCTGCCACATTCTCTCCTAACGACAAATATATCGCCACAGCATCATTGGATAAGACAATACGCATATGGCGCACCGATGATTATAAATGCCTGAAAGTAATACGCTACAACAATGGCACAATAAATGATGTGAAGATTAAAAATGATGGCTCTATAGTTGCAACGTCAAGCGATAATTCAATTATAATGTGGAATAAAAACGGGGATTTATTAAACACTATAACCTTAGATACTGCCGCCACTCAATTAGCCATATCACCTAATGGAAAGCATTTATACACAGCCGAGCAAGGTAAGATTGTGATAAGAGATTCCCAAACAGGCAATTTTATCCACGATGCACTAAATTCCTCTATGTTTTCAAAAATAAAGTTTAGCCGTAATGGTCGTTGGGTAGTAACAATTAACAGTCAATATCCAAAACAAGTTGCCGAACCACATAAGCAGAGAGTTAAAATATGGGATATGACTACTGAAGAATTGATTAATACTATCAATTGCGATACCTATGATGGGTATTTTTCGACAGAAATAAGCGAAGATGGAAAAACTCTAATTGTGACATGTGTTGAAATATTTGGTAATAACATTAAAATAAAAGTATATGACATTGAGAGTGGAGTTCTTTTAAATGAAAGAAGAAACCAGGTTGCTGATTTCCCATTATGTGCAATATCGCCCAATAATGAAAATATCATAATTGGGGATACAATTATATCTATTTGGGATTATGGCACTCGCTCTTCAATTATTAATGATTGTCGCAAAATCGTCGGCAATTACAAACTATCACCCTCCGACCGCAAAAAATACAATCTCGATTAATAAAAAACAAAGGCTATCGATACTCTTCGGTAGCCTTTGTGGTTATGTCGTTGCTATTTATTTCTTTACCGGGCGAATTGGGTATCCTGTAAATCGGTTTGCGTAATCGATAATGTATTTATAATTATAAAACAATAAATTAGTTGCATATAAAGCACTATTTTCTTTTATTGTGCCACACCAATATCTACCACTAACGCCATCATCATTTAATGATTTTTCATAACGAAAGCCTGCTGCCGGAATGAATATGCTGTTGCCATTATAACTTTCAACTATATATCCATTTACGCCATTGAGCGTGGTCCATGTCCAGAAACAACAGTCCCTCAATTCCTCAAAATCCTCTTTAGTGGGCATTCTCCAACCGTCGCCCCATGTTATAAATGCAGCATCATAACCACTACCTGAAATTACATCTCCGATGCTGATGAACTGGTTTTTTGATTGGTCAAAATAGACATAATTGTTTTTAGTATATTCCTCTTTTGTTTTGATTTCACCCCAAGCGAAGTAGTCGCCATATTCTTCGGGTTTAGTCGCTCCGATGTTATGGCTTGCCCATTTTGTGCCACTTGGCAACCCTAAATCAACGGCAATAATATCAGCATCAGTTGAATCGGATTCATAAGGAACGATACTATCGAAATTTTCGTATGGCACTTTTATTCGGCTTCCATCTTTCTTGTATATGAATATGCCTTGAGAATTCATCTCGGGGATAAAGCCTAAAATGAATAAAAATACCAGAATTGTGATGTTTTTATATCTCATCGTTTTATGAATTTACAAGTAATACATTCTGTTGATACAACATATATCCCATGCGGTAGCGGAGATAAATCAATAGAAAGCAATCCTTCGTCATTGATGGTTTGGGTAAATAGTAATTGACCATTAATAGCGAATATTTTCACAACGGAACCGACCTGAAATCCGGATAGTTTCAGAGTGTTGTCTGATTGAAAAATATTAGAGCCGATAGGTTTAAGAGCCTCAATACCTCCGGGATCTTGAGGCTCTAACGTAAATTTCATTACATTGACAATCGGATACTCCACAGTAGTTGAGGTAGAGGTTATTGTATAACAATTATTGTTGTGTGTAACTTTGGGTTTCTCGTTAACGGGGAAACTTATTTGCTCTCCCGATTTAGTCCACACTACAAAGTTATATTCTTCGGCAAGCGCCGAAAAAGAAAAAATCAATAATGTTGCCAATACAAAGAGCCGATTGTGCATAATAGTTTTATGTCGTTATTTTACTACTACTTTCTTTGCGGTGCCGTCGCTCATTTTTATGATGTTGATACCGCTTGTGGGTTGGGTGAGGAGGCGTCCGTGAATGTCGTAACGTGCTACTTCAACCGCATCGCTGTCGATGGCTACGCCTTCAATTCCACTTGCTGAAGCATCAACGATTTCGTAGGCACACAATCCATTACCGGGAACGAATACATATAATATCACGCGTCCGGCATCTGTTTGCACATAGTCGGCATCGGCTTGGAATGTGGTGCTTTCAATGTTGCCCATGCCATCTTTAGGGAATGTCCACATCAATTCCATTGACTTGAATGATAAGTCGGCATCGGCTTTAACGATGTTGAATTGGTGACCAACGGGATCGGTCCAGTCGGCATATGGATAAACGAAGTAATTCGTATTATTGAGTGTGAACCATGTGCCACCATTAGCCTCGCCTGCGATAGGTTTGAGGTCGGGGTTGTTGTTGAAAGAGTCGGCAACTTTGCCCGATGAGAAGTTGTAACGAGCCCATTCAGTATCACCACCACGAACGAGGAATGAATTGTCGTCAATCAAAATCACTCGTGGAGCAGTGCCAAGTGCTGTCACACTTGAAGGATTGAGGGTGAGGGAGCACACTTCTTGTGATTTTTGTGTCCCATTTTCAAAATTCCAACGAACAACAACTTTGGCTTTAGAAAATGCTGCATAGATAGTGAAATTACCACTTTCAACATCGCCTGTCAATGTGATGTGGTCGCAACGTGATGAAGAACTGCTATATTTTACTGATGCCACTTGAGTCAATTCTCCTGTTTCGAGATCAACTTGATGTAACACGATAGGGGTTGACTTGATGTTGAGAGAAAGGTTGGCAATGCAGATGTTTCCTTTAGAGTCTTTCACAACGCTATTGGCTGGATAGAAAGCAATTTTTCCTTCATCGCCAAGGATAATATCGGAGATGATTTCACCTGTTGTGCCATCAAATTTGCGTAGGTAGATATTGGCTCGGGTAGAGTTTTCAGAGCGACCTACCATATACACGGTGTTGCCAACTGCACAGAATGAACGGTTGAATGACCCGTTTTCGCCAAATGTGATGTTCTTGTAATCATCGTGAACCGAACGGAACCAAATGCTGTTGATAGAGAGATCGCCCACTTTTTCGTATGAGTCATTATCTTTGTCGAGTTTGATTGAATATCCGGGTTCGAAGTTGCCTACTGAAATTTTGGTGATTTCAAATGAGCGCACATCAGAGTAAGTGTCGTTCAATGCGTTGCCCGATGTTACCACTCGCCAATAGAATGTGCCTTTGCCTAAAATTGACAATGTGAATGGGAGTGATGTTTCGGTCAATGTCTTTTTGTAAAGAATATTTGAGAAATCTTTTTGAGCCGACATTTCGATAGTGTATTCATCGCATTCCACTTCGCTCCAAGAGAAAGTGATATCTTCGTCTAATTGTGCCTCATCGTCGGGGGCGATAAGAGTTGTTTTAGGAGCAGCCGGGCGAGTGGTAGTTACGAATGATTCCACTTTACTCACCGATTCAAGCTTGTTGGTTTGGGCAGTGCGAATTCTCCAATAATATGTTTTTGTTGATTCGAGCTTGCCGAGGTCGATAGTTGCAGAGTTGGTTGTGATGCCTTTTTGTTGCAACACAATAGTTGAGAATGATTCGCTGTCGGAAATTTCAAGAGTGAAAGTCGCGTCAGAGATATTGCTCCAAGAAAATTCTTGACTCCATGCAACTGTCGCGCCATTGATAGGAGCGATGAGTGTAGCCACTTCAGAGTCGCCCTCGGGATAGTTCACGATTGCCGATTCGTGTTCATGGCCATAGCCGTCAAACACATTCACAACATACCAATAGTTAGCTTGCTTGTCGCTGTCGAGAGAGTATGATGTGTCGTAAACAACTTTTTGAAGATATTGCCCGTCAAATCCGTCGCCATCGGCTGCTTTGGCTTCATCGATAGTTACCGACATAGGCACTGCATATACAGTGTAACGAATAATCGCGTTGCCATTCTCTGTTGCGTCCCATGACAATGTGCCGGCGTTATATTTCAAATTAGAAACGGCGCTATAATTATCACCCTTCTTCCAAGTGATTTCAGGAGTTAAAGCAGGTGTTGAATACACGTTGTCTTTAAGAGAACTCATGCCACTCTTGAACGTATTTGTGTTGTAATAAATGCTACCGCAATTATTGTTTTTTACATAAGTGCGGTTGTGGTTTACTTGTTTAATCATTTCATTTACACCCCAGCCCGAGTTATTAATCTTATATGAGGCTTGGCTTGCATAGTAGTGACATTTTAGTTTGTCGGCAGCATCGCTCCACCAATGTGTTAATTCTTCATATCCATTGGTTGAGTGAGTTGTTTCCCAATAAAGTTGGGGAGAAATAAAATCAATTGTTCCTTCATACATCCATGTCAACGGGTCGCAATAAATTTGATCATATTGCCAATCGCTGGCACTTGCACCATAAGAAGAAATAGAGGGAAGTCCGTATTTGCTTGCTGATTTACTTGAAACACCGGCAGGGCCGATGCCAAAACGTACATCAGGGCGTGTCTCGTTAATGATTTTATAACAGTCGGCAACCATATCATTTACGTTGCGACGGCGCCAATCACCCATCGACATTGTGGTGCCACTTGCTATATAATCAGCGTAGTCGGGTGCACTTGAACCTTCGGTTGTGCCACCGCTTGGGTAGAAATAGTCATCAAACAACATGCCGTCAATGGCGTAATTATCAATGATTTCTTTAATGACATTTACGATAAGTTCGCGAGTCTCTTTTAGAGCAGGGTTGAATGTTACATAAGTGCCATTGTCGCCAACGATGAGCATATTGTTGTTTTTCCATTCTAAGTCTTTTTCTGTTGACCAAGCATTCAAGCCGCTGCTACTCCAGCGATAGGGGTTGAGCCACACGTATGCCTCGATACCACGTTTGTGACATTCTTCAACGAAAAATGCCAATGGGTCCCAACCCGGACTCACTCCACGAGTGCCGGAAATATAACTTGACCAAGGTGCATATTCCGATGGATATGCGGCATCGCCCATTGTGCGAATGTGCAAACAAGTTGATGTCATGTTAAGCTCTTCAAGATTGTCGAGATAGGCGATTAATTCTTGTTTTTGTGCGGCTTGAGCCGACGCACTTGTACCTTTGGTTGATGGCCAGTCAATGTTTGAAACTAATGTGAGCCAAGTAGAACGCATTTCGCGTTTAGGATTAGCGGCAAATAGATTGCCAGCGAAGGTTGTTATCAACAGCACCGACGCTAATAGATGTAAAAATCGCGATTTCATATGTTTAATTTGAGGTTATGATTATTCAAAATGTGATAAAATCTAATATTGGTATTATTTAGAGTTATAATTTATCGCTACGAAGATAGTGATTTTAATCGATAAAAAACGAAAATCCGGTATGAAAATCGATGTATTTGTGCTTTAAACCCGACAGAAAAGCCATTTTTGCGCATTCTCCGGTGCAGTGACCCGAGAGTAATGTGAGGTTGGGGTAGCGTTGTTGTAGGTTAGATGCCAAGTGGAGTAATTGCTCTTCGCTTTCAAAATTGTCAACAAGATGCGTGCCGCCGATGTAGTGTGAAATCTCACCTAAATGCGAGCATGCTTCAAGGGTATTAATAATGCCATTATGCGAACATGGCGATATGACAACAACACCATTTGATGTTGTTACTGCTATAGCAATTTCATGAGAGAAATCATCAAGAACGTCGTTAGCCAACAAAGTCCCATTTGCCAGTGGCATAGAGTGAGTGTTAGCAAACGATGAGATTATTTTTACCGAATTACTGATTTCTAAACCCACATCAACCATTGTAAATCGATGAGCATTGGCGTCGATAAGAGAATGATTAAGCGAAATGTCGCGTTTGGCACCGCGACGAGTAGAGTAGTAGTGATTGCCCACAACGTGCGACGATATAAATATCTGAGCTTTATTGTTGAGCGAAAGAAACGACTCTAATCCCCCACAATGATCGCTATGACCATGCGACAGGATAAGGTAATCGACATCGGCAATATCAAACCCAAGTTGAGTGGCATTTTGCGCAAAAGCATCGCTCGCCCCCGTGTCAACGAGCCACTTCAACCCATCAACCTCCATCCACAGCGCAAACCCATGCTCCGCCACCAACCCCTCATGCCCACCGGGGCTATTATCAACTAATACAACAAATTTCATACAATCAAAATATATTTGCGAAATTAGCAATTTTCTGCCAAAATCAAATGCATGAATTCTCAATAAATTCTAACTTCAACCGAAATAATTTGAATTGAGATACATTATTATTTGTAATGTCTCAATAATATGCTAATGATTAATGTTTTGTATGGTTAATAATTATTTAGTAATTTTGCGGCATCGATTGCGCATCGGAGGGTGAGTGCTAATCGGTATAAATTTTGGAAAAGGCGTTTTTGACAACGTTAGTTGTTTCACCTCAAAACTTCGCAACTATTGAACTACAGAAACACTACCGCAACGAGAAAACGTCCACTTGAGGTGTATCCATCTCATTGCCATGATTGCTGATTCAATTGTGGTAATTGGTTGTATATATCTATTAGTGTGGGCTTTCGAAGTTGCTTGTTTTCTGTAGTGGGCATGCGAAGGCCTGAGGTGAGAGCAAGTATCGTGGTAATTCCCACTCTTTTCTTTTCTCTCATTTAACAAGCCTTCGTTTCAAATGGTTTAGGGAATTAGCGAAGCAAATTGAATACATGTTACATATAGGCCGACACATACAAGCTACACTTCGCAAAAACAACATGACTGTAACCCGATTTGCAGAAAAGTTGAATTGCACACGTCCCAATGTGTATAAAATCTTTGCTAAGCATAATATAGACATAGAATTGCTTTGGCGTATATCTCAAGTGTTGGAGTATAATCTCTTTGCTGATCTTTCGGTTGATTTCCTTCATAAAAATCTTAATAAATTAAAGAATAAACGATAATTCCTATTCTTCATATTGGATATATTTGAAGTTGAAATTCTTTTTATGTGATGTATCTAAAATGGCACTGTTTCCATTTTGGATACTCTATTCAAGTGTTTAAACACTTCAGATACTTTAGCTTTGTAAGCTAATTAAATTATAAAACACGTTAAACATAATAGTATGCAATGTTTTAACCCTATAATAGGCCATGAGATAGACGTGTAATAAAGCATAAACATGCCTATGTAATTAAAAGTGTATCTAAATGTATATGGTTTTAAAATTGATATTGATAGAAATAATTCAAGGTTTAATACAAAAATAGTAAATATCGAAATAATTGATAGCATTTAACGTATTTATATATTTTATTTGTCAATTTTCAACATTATAGGAGTTGTATAGGTTGAATAAATTTTACGATAAACAAGTTGTTTAATAAGTAAATATGATAATGAGTTTCCCAAAATTAAGTAAAATGAATAACTTGAAACAACATGATTTGGATGTTATGCGTTGTTGTTGCGCATTAGCATTGAAGAATGGAGAAATTCGAGAAGAAGAATCGAAAGTTTTATATGATATTTGTAAAGAGCGAGGACTAAAAAAAAAGTATGTAACGGATATAATTTCTGCCTTGCAAGGAGAATATATAAGTGAAGACTATAAACCGAAGAATAACAAAACAACGCAAATAAAAGAATATTTAAAAAAAATATTCTCAGCATTAAAAGGTGAGTATACAGAAAAGGATTATAAAATTGAGAAAGGTATAGTGACGCGAATAAAAGATTATTTAAAAAATTTTATTTCAG
>JAZNGZ010000001.1:0-68742 GCA_045576735.1 Muribaculaceae bacterium | reverse complement strand
CGGAAAAAGCAATATTTGTTTGGAATTATATTTTCTAAAATGTACCTTTGTCATATTTATTTAGGTTTACCTAAAGATACAAAAACTTTAGGACATAGCAAAGCCCTAGCTTGAGAAAGTCAGGGCTTTGTCGTTTTTTTTGAAACAATGAGGGTGTGACTGATTTTTGACACACCCTCCTTCTTGTCATTATATTGTACCTCGGAGCAGAATCGAACTGCTATCAAAAGTTTAGGAAACTTCTATTCTATCCGTTGAACTACCGAGGCGTCTCTATTTGCGTGGCAAAGATAATGGTTATTGGCGAGATAAACAAACGAAACGATAGCGAGCGTCTGTGCGTTCATCAACAATCCACTCTCCTTCGTCGGTTACCTGCCATTCTTTTGTATCTATTGTAGGGAAAAATGTGTCGGCATCATCAACCGATGCGTCAATCTCGGTAAGATACAGTTTTGAAGCTCTTTTAATCGCCTTACGATAGATTTCTCCACCTCCGATAACAAACACTTCATCTACGCCATTTGCCGCTGTGAGAGCGTCGGCAAATGAGCCGACAACGGTTATCCCCTCGCGAGCATAGTCGCTTTGGCGAGTAATAACGATATTTTGACGTCCTGGAAGCGGCCCTTTTGGGAATGATTCGAAGGTTTTACGCCCCATAATGATGGGGTGACCCATTGTTATCTCTTTAAATCGACGCAAATCGGCGCTGATATGAAACAACAAATCTCCCTTACGCCCAATGGCATTACCACGAGCCACCGCAACTATTATTGATATATCCATCTTACCTAAAATCTCATTATGGTTATTATACATCATTCTTAATAATATATTTTCTTTACTTTTTGTCCCTTCCTAACTCCAATCATTCTAAAAGACAGAATGACAGAATGAACAGAATGACATAATATTTATATATAAATCAATATTTTTTATATCCTATAATTCTATCTTTACTTGTATCTTTATAAACTCTATATTTGCGTTTAACTTCAAGTTTCTCTGAACCAAAATTAATCAACAGACCATTATCTATATTAGTAGCAGTTAAATAATTAACCAATTGCGCTTCATGAGCAGAATTTATATCAAAAACAGCTTTAATTTCAACGATTAAGCAATTCTCAACCAAAATGTCAATTCTATACTCTCCCACTACAACGCCCTTATATAAAACTTTTAACGGAACCTGATTTTCTGCATTTATACCACAATTTCTAAGTTCTAACATCAAGGCATTTTCATACACCGACTCCAAATAACCGTTCATTAATTCATGACGCACTTTATATGCGCAATCAATAACAGACGAAACAATCTTCTCTACGTCCATGGGCTTATTCTCCTTATACGTCACTTTTTTGTCATTCTGTCATTCTGTCTAATACTCTTAATTCAAACGAATATATTTAAGTAGAATAACATATCTTATTATTTTTATTCTTTACTTTTTGTCCCTTCCTAACTCCAATCATTATAAAAGACAGATGACAACAAGAAAGCATTATGAACCCCAAAGGGGGCAACGAGGCTTGACCGAGTTAATTATGCATTAAAATTAGACTGCTACGACGCCTTTGATGTGGGGGTGTGGGTCGTAATCTTCGAGGGAGAAGTCTTCGTATTTGAAATCAAAGATATTTTTCACGTTGGGATTAATTACCATGCGAGGCAATTTACGAGGCTCACGCGATAATTGTTCTTGAATTTGCTCAAAGTGATTGTTATAGATATGTGCATCACCAAGGGTGTGAACAAAATCACCCACTTCAAGACCGGTCACTTGTGCCACCATCATGAGCAATAGTGCATAAGATGCGATATTGAACGGCACTCCGAGGAATGTGTCGGCACTACGTTGATAAAGCTGAAGGCTCAACTTTCCGTCGGCCACATAAAACTGGAAGAATGCATGACATGGAGGCAGATTCATATTAGGGAGATCGGCCACATTCCATGCGCTCACAATGATGCGACGCGAGTCGGGGTTGTTTTTGATTGTTTCAATCACTTCCGAAATTTGGTCGATATGCCCTCCATTATAATCGGGCCACGAACGCCATTGGTAGCCATAGATATGACCGAGGTCACCATTCTCATCGGCCCACTCATTCCATATTCTCACTCCGTTTTCTTGAAGATACTTTGCATTTGTATCCCCTTTGAGGAACCACAACAATTCATATATAATTGATTTGAGGTGTAGTTTCTTTGTGGTGAGCAATGGGAAACCGTCAGCAAGGTTAAATCGCATTTGATAGCCAAATACGCTACGTGTTCCGGTACCGGTGCGGTCACTCTTTTGAGTGCCATGTTCCATTATATGGCTTAATAGGTCGAGATACTGTTTCATGAGATTGGAGGGTTATAATTTTCTACAAAGATAGTATTTAAAGAGGAAAAAGGAAAGAGAAAAAAAGGGAAATTAAGATTTGACATCGTCAAAATATAACTTAGGTTTTAAAAACGATTTCAAAATACTTATAATTTGCTCAAAAAAGCATTGAGAGGTTCTTTCTTGCTTTTTTCTATCAAACTCATTTATATAGCCCCTTCGTGAGTACATGTAGCGGCTGAGACGGCTACTGCTTGGCAATGTGCTTCAACAACAGTTTTACCTTGTAGCAAGGTAGCAACAAATGCGGCGGTAAACGAATCTCCAGCCCCGACGGTGTCAACCACCTCTACTTGTGGCGTTGGTTCAAAATTCACTTCGCCGTCATAATACACCCTACTACCCTTTTCGCCACAAGTGACAATTACGATTTTTATATCATATAGTTGTTGTAACTTAGCAACGAATAAGTCATCGGCCAATGATGTTGCCCCTAACACATCTTTAAGAACCGCCAATTCTTCATCGTTGAGTTTCAATATATTACAACGGTCAAGCGACCACTCAATAATCTCACGGCTATAATAGTGCTGACGCAGGTTAATATCAAATACCTTTAAGCATGTGGAGGGTAAGGATTCGATAAATTGAATTATAGTGTGGCGAGAAATAGCGCTTCGTTGAGCAAGCGAGCCGAAACACACTGCTATCGCTTGAGAAGCCAATTCCTTTAATTCGTTGCTATATGGGATATTATCCCATGCCACATTTTCAACTATCTCATATGAGGGAATCCCTTTATCGTCGACCGATACGTTGACCACACCGGTTGGAGCATCAACGACTGATATGTGCGACGCTATGCCATGAGCGTCCAACTCTTTTACAATATCTTTTCCAAGTGCGTCATCGCCCACCGCACTCACAATTACCCCTCGATAGCCAAATTGGCTCACATGATAGGCAAAATTAGCAGGTGCGCCTCCCAACTGACGCCCTTGTGGAAGCATATCCCACAACACCTCGCCAAAACCGATTATTAATTCATAATTCATTATGAATTAGTATTACTTGACCATTGCGTCGAATGAAGTGGGAATGGGAGTGGTGAAATTCATCTCTTTGCGAGTGATGGGGTGAATGAAACGGAGTGTTTGTGCATGAAGGGCAAGACGGTGTATGGGGCTTGTTTTTGCACCATATTTGCGGTCGCCAACAATGGGGTGACCAAGGTCTTTCATATGCACACGTATTTGATTTTTGCGACCTGTGTCGAGTTCCACTTCTAGCAAGGTGTATCCGTTTTTGCATTTTAGTGTTTTATAGCGAGTTACTGCGAGTTGACCTTCTTCGGGGTTTTCGGTTGAATACACTTCAAATTGAGTATTCTCGGCAAGATAGCTTTTTATAGTGCCCTCGGCCTCTTCAACTTTACCCTCTACCACTGCCAAGTATTTGCGATTAAGCACCATATTATTCCAATTGTGCTGCATCGCTTCCTTTGCCTCAATGCTTTTCGCAAACATCATCAAGCCCGAAGTATCGCGATCGAGACGATGTACAATGAAAATCTTATTTCGTGGGTCTTGCCATTTTACATAATCGCGCACAATTGAATATGCTGTACCATCTTTCACCTTGTCGGTTCCCATCGATAGCAAGCCATAGCCTTTGTTTATCACAATAATATCGTCGTCTTCATACACTAATTTTATGCGACGATGATAAAAGACTTGAAATTCGCGCGAAAGATTCACCTTCACCTCATCACCGGGGTGCAACTCGGTGTTAAACTGAGTGAGAGGCACATTATTCACTGCTACTTGATTGTGTTTGAGATAATCTTTTATCGTGACACGTTTGCGTTGAGGCATCGATTCAAAAAGGAATGGCAACAACGTTGTTTCAACAGTCACTTGATACGTCTCAATCACATCGGGGCGGAAGCGTTGGCGTTCGGCACCGGGTTTATGTGGTAGTTTTTTTGCCATTGTGATTATGCTTTTTTACGCGCAGTTACACGGCGACGTGTAGTGGTTTTCTTAGGCGCTGCATCTTGTGCTTCAATAATTTCCTTACACTCTTCGAAGGTGAGGTTGGCAGGTTCTTTCACTGTTTTAGGTATCTTATAATTTGATTTTTTATATGCGATATAGATACCATAACGGCCATTGAGGATTTGCAAATCGGCATCTTCGGCAAATGTTTTTACCACCTTCTTTGTTTCAGCATCGCGTTTTGCAACAATTAATTGCACCGCTTCATCAAGAGTGATTGCTGCCGGAGCATAATCCTTTGGAATAGATACAAATTTATTGTCGTGCTTAATATATGGACCAAATCGGCCTATAGCCACTGTAACATCTTTATCTTCATATTCGCCAATGGTGCGAGGGAATTCAAACAATTTCAATGCCTCTTCGAGAGTAATGGTAGAAACCGATTGACCCTTCAAAAGCGATGCAAATTGAGGTTTTTCTTCGGTATCACCTTCTCCGAGTTGCACAAGCGGACCAAATCGACCGATTTTCACCGATACAGGTTTGCCTGTTTTAGGGTCAACACCCAATTGGCGTTCGCCCACTTTGTGCTCGAGTCGCATATTCATTGCCTCTTCCACTCCCGGATGAAACATTTCATAGAATGAACTTATTTCCTCATTCCACTGCAATTTACCCTCGGCCACGTCATCGAATTTCTCCTCAACCTTGGCAGTAAAGTTATAATCGAGAATATTGGGGAAATACTTGGTTAAAAATTCATTCACAACCATACCTATGTCGGTTGGTATAAGCTTGCCTTTGTCAGCTCCCACAGTCTCACATTTAGTACGGGCTGATATTTTTCCTGCTTTGAGTGTTAGAGTAATGAAATCACGTTTTTCTCCTTGTTTGTCACCTTTTTCCACATACTCGCGTTGTTGAATAGTAGAAATTGTAGGTGCATATGTTGACGGACGACCAATCCCCAATTCTTCCATTTTCTTCACAAGCGAAGCTTCAGTATAGCGAATTGGTTGCTGAGTAAAACGTTGTGTCGCCACCATTGAATTATTCTGAAGGCTGTCACCCACCATCATCTTGGGCAATATTCCATCAGCATCGCCATCCACATTATCATCATCGTGGCCTTCGATATATACATTTAAGAATCCGTCAAACTTAATAACCTCACCGGTTGCAGTGAAATGTTCGCTACGAGTTGATGGCAAAATGTCGATAGTAGTCTTTTCGAGTTCGGCATCGGCCATTTGCGATGCAATGGTACGTTTCCAGATAAGCGCATAAAGGCGTTTTTCTTGCGACGTGCCATCGATTGTGTGCTTGTCGATATAAGTGGGTCGAATAGCTTCGTGAGCCTCTTGAGCGCCTTTAGATTTGGTGTGATAATGGCGCACTTTGAGATATTGCTCTCCAAGTTTATCTTTTATCTCGGCCGATATGGTGGAAATAGCGAGCGATGATAGGTTAACCGAGTCGGTACGCATATAAGTAATATGTCCGGCTTCATAAAGTCGTTGAGCCACCATCATTGTTTGCGACACAGTAAAACCAAGTTTACGCGATGCCTCTTGTTGCAATGTTGATGTTGTAAAAGGTGGCGCGGGAGATTTCTTAACCGGTTTAACGGTTACGTCACCCACTTTATATGTCGCATTGATGCAATCGCTAAGGAATTCACGCGCTTCTTGCTCACTTTGCAACCTTTTCGACAACTCAGCTTTCACTTCAGCACCGTCGGCAGTAGAGAACACTGCGCTCACTCTGAAATATGGCTCTGATTTAAATGCCTTGATTTCTTCTTCACGTTCAACGATAAGACGCACTGCCACCGATTGCACTCGGCCAGCCGAGAGAGCTGGTTTGATTTTCTTCCACAACACTGGAGAAAGTTCAAAACCCACAATGCGGTCGAGCACACGACGTGCTTGTTGCGCATCGACAAGGTTCATATCAATCGAACGTGGTGTTTCGATAGCCTTGAGAATAGCATTCTTAGTGATTTCGTGGAACACGATGCGACGAGTGTTCTCGGGTTTGAGTCCAAGCACTTCATAAAGATGCCACGAAATAGCCTCTCCTTCGCGGTCCTCATCGGAAGCAAGCCACACCATTTGTGCCTCACTTGCCATTTTTTTCAACGATGTTACTAATTCTTTTTTGTCGGCAGGAATTTCATAAATAGGTTCGAAATTATTTTCGACATCAATACTGAAATTCTTTTTACGCAAATCACGGATATGTCCGTAACTCGACATTACTTTATATTCTTTTCCAAGGAACTTTTCTATAGTTTTAGCCTTGGCAGGTGATTCGACTATTACAAGATTTTTCAGCATATATTTTTCCTATTTTAATCCATTTTTAATTTTCGACCGACAAAATTAGAAAAAAGAAATCATATAGCCACAATTATCAACCTATTATCATTCACTTTTTAACATTGTTTTCCCATATTAGGGGATTTTTCGACCAAAATACACATTAATATATAAGAAAACTTCATTTTTCGACAAAAAATAGTGCGATGTGTCGCTATTGTGACACATCGCACTAATATGGAAGTTAAAAGAAACTATTTCTTATTTTTTAGCATTCTTTTTTGCGTTACGACGGCTGTCGGTGAGATAAGCAACAGGTGATGCTACGAACATTGTAGCAAGAGTACCGATAATCACACCAAGCAACATTGCAAATACGAAGCTGCGGATTGAATCACCACCAAGAATGAAGATACAAAGCAATACAAGTAATGTTGTACCTGAAGTCATCACTGTACGACCCAATGTAGAGTTGATTGAGTTGTTCACATTAGTGAAGAAGTCTTGTTTTGGATATAGACCGATATTTTCACGCACACGGTCAAATACCACCACAGTATCGTTGATTTGGTAACCAATGATTGTCAAAATCGCAGCGATAAAGTTTTGGTCAACTTCCATAGCGAATGGAAGAACACCCCAACAGAGTGAGTAAATACCAATAATAGCAAATGCAGTAAACGCTACGGCTGCAAGAGCACCTAATGAGAATGCTACATTGCGGAAACGAAGCAAGATGTAGAGGAACATTGCGATAAGTGAAAGAGCTACTGCAATGATAGCCTCAGTGCGCATTTCATCGGCCACTGTAGGACCTACTTTTTGTGAACTGATGATACCTTGGCTTGCGTCGGTTGTAGAGAACTCTTTCGCAGTCATGCCTTGACGAAGGTATGGGTTCAATACTTTAAACAACTTATCGGTAATTTCTTGGTCTACGCTTGCGCCTTCTTCATTAATCTTGTAGTTGGTTGAGATACGCACTTGGTTTGAATTCTCAATTGTGATAACAGAAACTGTTGAATTAGGGAATTCTGTTGTAAGTTTACCTTGAATTTCTACAGGATCAACTGATTTTTCAAATTTAGCCACATAGTTGCGACCACCCGAGAAGTCAATACCTTGGTTAAGACCACGGAGAACGAGTGAGCCAACCATTACAGCAACAATAATTGCTACAATAGTGAAAGCAACTTTGCGAGCACCGAGGAAGTTATATTTAGCGTTTGTAAATACGTTTTTAGAAAGAGCTGTAGTAAATGTGAGGTTTTGGATAGCTTTTGTTTTACCCCACCAGATAAACACGATGCGGCTCAAATATACAGCAGTGAAGAATGAACATACGATACCAATAATCAATGTTGTTGCGAAACCTTTGATAGGACCTGAACCGAAGTACATCAAAATCACTGCAGTGATGATTGAAGTCAAGTTTGAGTCGAAGATTGCAGAGAATGCGTTGCTATAACCATCGGCGATAGCGGCACGAGCGCCCTTACCTGCACGAAGTTCTTCTTTTGTACGTTCGAAGATAAGCACGTTGGCGTCAACTGCCATACCAAGAGCAAGCACGATACCGGCAATACCCGACATTGTCAATACTGCTTGGAATGATGACAAGATACCTATTGTGAAGAACAAGTTAAGAATCAATGCGATATTTGCGACCATACCGGGGATTACTCCATAGTATGCCATCATAAAGATCATCAACAACACGAGAGCAACGATAAATGAAGTGAAACCAGCGTCGATAGCTTGTTGACCAAGAGATGGACCAATCACCATGTCACTGATGATATTGATTTTTACATTCATTTTACCACTCTTCAACACGTTTGCCAAGTCGTTGGCTTCTTCAATAGAGAAGCTACCAGTGATTGAAGAACGACCCCCTTCGATAGCATTTTCTACATTAGGAGCAGAATATACACAGCTATCAAGAACGATTGCGATTTGGTTACCAACGTTAGCACCGGTTACACGAGCCCAACCTTTAGCACCTTCGCTATTCATTGTCATTGACACACCTTGACCTTTGAAGTCATCACGTTCGGTGTATGCATCTACCACACAATCACCATTCAACGCGGGTTTGCCATTAGTTGATTTCAATACATAAAGAGCATAACCAAGAACAATTTCTTTACCATCTTTGTCTTTGACTTTTTCTTTGTTTACACTCCAACGGAGTTCCATATCGGCAGGAAGGATTTGCTTTGCCTTGCCGTAGTTAAGAATCTCTTTAACTTTTTCTTGAGTTTCTTCATTGGGTACATAACCTGCGATTGATGCAGCTTGATTTTCGTTTACGAGAAGGCTATCCAATGATAGTTTACCTGCATTGATTGAATCAGCTTTATAAGCATTGCTAAGTTGATCCAAAGCATTGAATGCAGCACCACGTTCGTCTTGCTTGTATGCTGTGTAGAATTCAAGAGCAGCAGATTTAAGCAAGAGGTCGCGAACACGGTCGTGATCTTTTACACCAGGGAGTTCAAGAAGAACTTGACCGTCTTTATCTTGAAGAACTTGGATATTAGGAGAAACTACACCATATTGGTCAATACGATTACGAAGCACGTTTGATGCTGTTGTCACTTGACCTGCAACCAATTCTTTAAGACCTTTTTTAGCAGCGTCTTTATCTTTTCCGTCTTTTACATTTTCAAAACTGAAGATTTTTGAATAATCAGCATTAGGATTCAATTCGCTATATTTATCAACGAAATTGTTGATAAAATCATTTGAGTTGTTGATTGAATCTTGTTGATAAGCATAACGGATAGCTTTTTCAAAGTTTTCATCTTTACCATTGATTTTAGCTGCGCTGCGTACAACTTCGGGCATGTCCAATTGAATGGTAACGTTCATACCACCTTTAAGGTCAAGACCAAGGTTTACACCCCATTTGCGAGCTTCATTCAAAGTATAACCAAGATAAACTACCGAGTCACCTTTACTTTTAAGGTATTGGTTATAAGCTTTGTTATAAGTCTCAGACTCTTTACCTTCTTTACCTGCCACCTTGAGCGCATACTCTTCAGCTTTAGTTTCATAGCTGCTTGATACGAAAGAGAATGACATGTAGAAGAGACACACTATCACCAAGAAAATGGCAATAACGCCGGAAACAATACTTCCTAAACTTCCTTTACTTTGCATTTTTAGTTATTATGATTTTAAGTTATTAATATATTTTCGTGTTTATTTCAGCTTGCAAATATACAAATTTTCTTTGTATTACACCAAGTTGAGTGGTGTTTTTTACACTTTCAAGCGCTTAATATGCCTAAAAACAAGCTTTTCACAACAAAAAGCATCAATGATAGTGAACACAACACTATCATCGATGCACTATAATCGTTTAAAAATTTTTATCTGATTTTCTAAAATTTATATGTAGCGCCCACTAAGCCAGTGAATCCTTGAGCCGGGATATCATATAATAGGTCACATTTATTGTTGAGTATATTTTCCAAGCGAGCAAAGAAACTTATTTGATCGGTATAACGATACAATCCCCCTACCGATAGGTTGCTCATACCTCCAAGCAATTTTCTTTGATGGATAGTATTATAAAAAGAGCTCCAACCTAAAGTTGTTATTTCCTCAATATTTTCATATGTGCTACGACCACCACGATATTCATAATCGAGTGTGATATCAAGTGGCGAAATAGGAGTAACCGTTGCCGATGCCTTTACCACATATTTTGCTCGGTCGCGCCACATATAATATCCATCATCATAAGATTGCGGAGCTGCTTCATAGCTTGCGCGCACTTTTGCTATATCTTTATAGTTATATGATGCAGCCACACCTAAGTGCCAACCGTCAAGGTCGATGCTCTCCATTTTGTGCACGCCACTTTCAACACATGGCATATACCAATCGTTGGCACGTGCATATCCGCCGAAAATTTCAAGTGTAGCATTCTTAAATGGACCAATATTCACCCCGGCGTCAATCACATAAGGAAGTTTTGAATTTTGATAGGCCATTGATGGGCTGAAATAATGCGACACGTCAAAGATTGATGACATCGAGTTTTGATGCACTCCACCGGTAAAATGTGCATAAGCCGAAAGTATCGAGGTTGCACTCCAATCTAGATATACATCAGGAGCGATATTAAATTCATTCTCAATATCGATTTGATAATCTAATTGCACACCCACGCGAGCTCTGAAATTCTCATATTTGAAATCATAATGTGGTATCAATGTCAAAATAGCATGATTATATGGCTGCTTTATTTTATATCCTACCTCTTTACTTAGCGTGCTATTTATAACGTATGAATCCGACAAATGATTATTGTGAATCATCTTTGCACCAAAATCTAATGCCACTTGCGTATTATCATCTAATTCAAGAGAAGCTCCGGCATTAAGGTAGCCCGAATGTTCATTGACTGCCTCAAAGGGATTTTGATTATATTTGTTTAACAAGAAATCAAAATAACTATCATAGACTGCGTCCTTTCCATAGCCAAAATAGTCATAACCTATTTCCACATTATATTTCAAGCCTTCCACTCTTGAGTCCCATTTGGCATCAACGTCAAAACGATTCACACTTTGTGTGTAATCTTCGAGCCATGGACATGAAAAGCTATTAAAGGCATATCCTGCATTGGCACTCAATACTCCCAAATTGTTTATATTTTGAGAGTAAACGGCATTAAGCGAAAGTTCATGATCGTTAAACGACAATTTGGAGCCATCATTTTGTTTCCCCTTGTAAGTTTTGCCATTATACTGCAGCCATGCTCCCAATTTCATATCATCTTTATCAATAAAACGATATCCCGCCGATAAACCGAGATTATAAGCGGGGAAATAGCCCAATGCCGCATATCCACGATATTTAGAAAACATCATAGTGTCGACATTTCGCGCCGGCTCAAGCATTGCTATAGTCGAAGGCACCGATGTAGCCTTCGCTTGGTCGTCATAGTTAAGCTTTGTTGTCTGCACTTTCAATGGGGGAACTTGAGGTGATACATTTATGCGATTAGCCTCTTTAAGTTCCGGAACAATCTCAGTGTCGATAACTACTTCTTTATTTATGTCTTGTGCTACTACATTGACCGACATTCCAACTGTCAAAGCGAGCAATCCTACTTTATATTGTATTATTTTCATAGTCTATTGTTGTTTTAAACGTTCATCAATGAGGTCAAAAATATCTTTTTCGTATCCGGGATAATTGGCACGTAGCGTGCGCAAATACTCGTTCGCTTCAAACACATTACCCTCTTTTCGGCATATATCTGAAAGCAAGATATATCCCCGAGCGAGCCAATAATCATAGGGCGATGACGAATCTATAAACGCCTCTATCAAGCGTCTAGACTCGGGCAAGTTTCCAACCTCAAAATAATACAATGCCAATGTTACCGCACTCATTGTGCCATATTCATCCGACAAGTCATCGTCAAGAGCCGACCATATTTCAATAGCTGATGTTGCATTATTGCTTTTGCTCAATGCTACAGCCTTCTTAAACAACACTTCCGATTTTATATCACTTTCGATTTGCGACGCCAACAATTCATCTCCCTTAGTTATGACAACATCATATTTATTCAAATCATAAGCGGTTCGGAATATACCTAAACGAGCTTCAATGAGCATTGCTGTTGATGATGCTCGCTTTTCCAATAGTTGATAATCTTCAAGCGCCAACTCTTTTTTATTCTCGTCAAATTCCAATTCTGCCTTTATCCTCAAGGCATTTTCTATAGCGACATTATCGGGATAATTATTCACTATATTATTAGCATATACTAATGCTTGCTCAAAATTCTCATTTTTATATTCATTATCGAGCAACAATGCCAACACCGATGGCTCAAACGACGATCCTTTATAATCGTCTAGGAAACGGCTCAACTGCCCCACTCCACGCCCTTCGTAATAAGCAGTTTCAGCGGCATAATAGGCGGCTTCTTCCAGTTCAGAACGCTCTATTGGGAGAGCATTGGGCACTGTCGACATAAATGCATTGAACACATCAATCTGGTCATCATGTGCATATATCCCCAACAAATCCTCACATGCTACACGTGCTTCATCGCTAGTAGTATAGTCGGTTATAACCTTTTTATATGTTTCAATTGCCTTTTCTTTGTCATTAATATTCACATATACTATTGCAAGTTGTAAGAACGCATTACGTCCTTGAGCGGTGCTAGGATAATTCTGAGTGATTTGTTTATACACGCTTATAGCATTGTTGTAATCCTCTTTTTCGGCATAACACTTAGCCTGTTCAAGTAATGCCGAGGGCATTATCGACGAAGTGGGATACTCTTTTTGGAACTTATCTAGCAATTTAATTTTAGCATCTATATCCTTTTGATTTCCAAGCATCATAGCTTGTTGATACATTGCATAGTCGCTCGCATCGGGAGTTACATTATATGATTTCTCATAATTTTTCATCGCCGAAGCATAATCACGTTTAAAATATTGACAATCGGCAATACGACAGTATGCATCAGCCACAATGGCTTTGTCAAGATTTTGAGGATTGTCTACAACTTTACTGAAATATGAAATTGCCTCATCACATTGTTTATTTTGGAAATATGAATAAGCTAAGTTGTAATTTCCCAAAGCGAGGTTTGTAGACTTATCACGTGATGCATCGACAAATGCTTTATAATTTTTAGCTGCCGACACATAGTCTTGTTTCCGATAATAACAGTTTCCCAACCACAAATCGGCCTCACGAGCCAAATTTGCATCTTGGGACGACAACTCTTTAGTTTGAATAAAATATGTTATCGCCTTATCCTCATTTCCCAAGTTATATTCTTGAATACCCATTGAATACAACACTCGTTGTTTGGCCGACAATATTTTACCACTAGGGTTTGAGATTTTTTCAATACTACTTAATGCTCGCTCATAGTTGTGGTCGGTCATATATCCTGTTACGATATACTCTTGCACTTTGGGTACAAATTTACTATCGGGATATAGTCGAAGAAATTCCTCAAAATTAGCAACCGAGCTGCCAAATGGTATTGCTCCTCCTTGCAAACTCGCCACAGCATAATTATAGAATGCAACTTCTTGCATATCTTTATCATGCGACATTTTCACGGCCTTATCAAGCGCCATCATTGCAGCGTGCACATTGCCTTGTTTTAGCATTGACTGACCTATCATGAGATATGCGCCTTGCCCCATCGCATTATCTTGCGATGTAACATATTCAAAGTTTTCAATCGCATTGGCATAATCCTGATTTTTATATTGGCACACACCAAGAATATATCGCGACGACACAAGAGGATTATCTACTCCGCTTATATATTTTTTCAAATAGGGAATAGCCCCTACCACATCTCCTTGTTGATAAAGCGACTCTCCTACTATACGATTGGCTTCAGCCAAATAATGACCATCGACCTTTTTATCCAACAACTTACTTGCCACACTTTGGGCTTTGGCGTAATCATTTCTCAAAAAATATATCTGACTCTTATAGTAGTTGGTCATATCTCCAAGTTCTGAATTTGCCTTCACTTGATTGAAATATGACATCGCCTCATTATAGTCTTTGTTAACATATGCGATATATCCACAATAGAATGTCGAAGAGTTTCCATATTGAGTGCTATTGCACAAAGTCTTAAAACCGGCTTCTGCATCTTTATAATCAGCCAATTTTAAATAGCAATAAGATTTGCGATACACATAATCCTGCTTGCGTAAATCATACAGTGTCTCTGAATCCACATTCTTATATTGAGCCAATGCCGAAGCATAATCGTTATCACTAAAATAGCAATCACCTATCGACATGATGACATCCATGCGATATAACGATGTGGGGTAATTATCCAAAAACAATTCAAGCAATTCTTTGGCATTTACATCGCCTTTGGCGGCTGCCGACTTAGCTATATAATAATCGGCATCCTCACGTTGCTGCAACGTGGGATTTAGTTCCAATAGGTGAGTCATTTGGTCAATACACCCATTGTAATTTTTATCTTGATACATGTGTAATGCACGGCTATAATATCCTTCTGTCGATGGACTATTGATTTGCGCCGACGCACTAACCATTGCGGTGGCTGCAATTGCCGATATCACAATTCTCTTCTTCATAAACTTTATAAGCCGTTAACGTGGTGTTTTATATAATATATTATTTCACAAAGATACAACCCTTTTACATTAAATCATCATTTAACATCAAAAAAAAATACTAAAATTCAGTAAATACGCCTTTACCTCATTATCTTATCACAAAAAAGGCATTGACTATATGCCAGTGCCCTATTACTCGTATTTTGTATACTTATCATTTAATCGCCGATTTTAAATCGGCATTTGAGATTTCGCCTCAATGGTCACGCCATCAGAATTTTGACATAGTACAATCATCATACATAAAAATAAACGCGCCCTATCGTTTTCACATTTATCACATTCTATATAAATCCTCAATTAAATTTTACACAAAAGAGCCCAGAGTGGCTCTGGACTCCTTCATTTTATGCTATAACGATTTTTAGATTGCGGCCTTTAATTCAGCATTAGATATTTCAATATTGATTGAATCTCCGGTAGAATCTTTATAACAATATACCATTGAATATCCTCCTTCTACTATTTTGTTAAACACGGCTTTGTCCAACGCTCCAAATTGAGATACTAATGCCGAAGCTGAAAGTTGAGACTTCATTGACGCTTCCATTGTTTCTTTTAAAGCGCCAAATTCTAGATCCATCTTAATTGTGATTACAATTTTCTTTCCGTCTATTTTTGCGCCTTCAAATATCACTCCTGATTGAGAGAAAGCAGCTTTTTGTTCGTTAATCCCATCAACAAAGTCTTGAGCTACTGATTCTGGAGAAGAACAAGCACTAAGAGTTACCATGCTTAACACTGTCATAGCGAAACTTAAAAATAATAATGAAATCTTTCTCATGTTAATTAAATTTATAGTTAATATTAGGGTTGATTATCACCGTCTTACTTGTCCGTTGCCGGAGATGATGTATTTGTAGGTTGTTATTTCGGGGAGTGCCATCGGCCCGCGAGCGTGGAGTTTTTGTGTTGAGATACCTATTTCGGCTCCGAACCCAAATTGTCCGCCATCGGTAAAGGCTGTAGATACGTTGGCATACACACATGCGGCATCTACATCACGGCAGAAACGGTTGATTGCTTCTGCATCTTGCGCCACGATTGATTCACTATGGCGCGAAGTGTGTGCTTCAACAAATTCTATTGCTTCGTCGATATCGGCTACCGTTTTAACCGACATCTTATAGTCGAGCCACTCACGACCAAAATCATCGGCTGTGGCACGCTCTAATTTTTCATATTTCCCTTCAAGAACGGCATATGCGTCGTCATCGGCATATATCGTAACTGCTTTTTCGGCAAGCGGAGCGCATATCTGCTCCAAATCACTTAATCGTGAGCGGTCGATAATCAATGTATCGAGCGAGTTACACACACTCACTCGGCGTGTTTTAGCATTCAACACAATCTCACGCGCATGGTCGATTAATCCCGATTGATGCACATAGGTGTGACACACTCCTGCTCCGGTTTCAATCACAGGAACTCGTGAGTTAGCGCGTACAAAATTAATCAATTGCTTGCTTCCACGAGGGATTATCAAGTCTACCTCACCCACCGCAGCGAGCATTTCGGCAGTCGCTTCGCGCGATGCTGGCAACAAGGTTACTGTATTTTCGTCGAAACCTTGCTCTACAAGAACTCGGCGAATTAACGCAGCGGCACATTCATTTGTGTCGCGAGCATCGCTACCTCCTTTGAGCAAGCAAGCGCTACCGGCTTTTACGCATAACGAGAACACATCGAAAGTTACATTAGGACGAGCTTCATAGATTACCCCTATCACCCCAAATGGCACTGTCACTTTATTAATAACCATTCCATTAGGGCGTTCAACGCTCGATAATGTCACATTCAATGGCGAGGGCAACGAGGCTACCGAACGCATATCGGAAGCGATATCGCGCAAACGCCCATCGGTCAATTTCAAACGATCGTATTTTGGGTCATCTTGGCTCATTCGTTGCAAATCAAGTGCATTTGCTTCAAGAATAGTTTCGATATTAGCCTCTACGGCATCGGCAAGATTCATCAATAATGCATTGATTTTTTCGGCCGATATACGATTAAGTTTGCGTGCGGCTGTGCGAGCCAATTTATATATTTCGTTACTCATTTCATTATTTTTATTAGTCAATATAAAGATAATCGCTATGAACAAGCGGACGTGCTCCACTCTCGCCCAGCACTTGGCGAGCCGATTCTGAGTCATACCCCACTTTTCCCACGGCAATCATATCGCCATTAGGAGCTATCACCTTCACTATATCATCTTTTTCAAAATCTCCAATTATAGAGGTTACGCCAATAGGTAACAAACTTGCTCCACGAGCCGACAACAAAGCATCTACTGCTCCTTGGTTGATGTGCACCTCGCCTTTCGCGAACCCTTCGCTATGGGCAATCCACTTTTTCACGCCCGAAGTGGGTTGAGCTGCAGGATGAAACATTGTGTAAGGCACATTACGTTCGGGAGCCACCACATCGAGCAAAATATTGTCACGCTTGCCATTAGCAATAATCACCGCAATACCTTCCGAGGCCACCTTTCGAGCTATGCGATATTTTGTAGCCATTCCGCCTCGTCCGAGCGAAGATTTACCCTCTTGGATATACTCCGACACATCGTTTTGCTGTTCGATATCGGTGATAACTTTCGATGTAGCATCATTAGGATTTCCGTCATATACACCATCAATATTGCTCAATATCACAAGCGCTTGCATACCCATCATCGTGGCAATGAGCCCCGACAACTCATCATTATCGGTAAACATCAACTCGGTAACCGATACCGTGTCATTTTCATTCACGATAGGAATGACACCATTGCCAAGCATCACTTCCATGCAATGTTTTTGGTTGAGATAGTGACGACGTGTCGAGAAATTCTCCTTTGTAGTCAACACTTGTCCACAAGCTATGCCATGTTCACGAAATAGCTCATAATAGCGATTTATAAGCTTAGCTTGCCCCACTGCACTATATAGTTGACGAGCCGATACGGCATCAAGTTTTTTATTTTCACGTAATTCGCTACGACCCGAAGCCACTGCCCCCGAGGAGATCATAATCACCCCTATGCCACGATGGTGCAACTCGGCTATTTGGTCCACGAGCGCACTCATGCGTGTAATATCGAGCGTGCCGTCCTTGCGGGTCAACACATTGCTACCAATTTTTACGGCTATGCGTGTATAGCGATTATTCATATTCATTATTTCTTATTACGAATTTCCACACGACGAATCTTTCCACTGATAGTTTTAGGCAATTCGTCAACAAATTCCACAATGCGAGGATATTTATAAGGCGCAGTGACACGTTTCACATGGTTTTGAATTTCCTTGATTAACGCTTCGCCGGCTTTATCTTTATAGTCTTTAGCCAACACTATGGTTGCTTTCACCACTTGACCACGAATTTCGTCGGGCACACCGGTAATAGCACATTCCACTACTGCAGGGTGTGTCATCAATGCGCTTTCCACCTCAAATGGGCCAATGCGATAACCCGATGATTTGATTACATCGTCGGTGCGACCCACAAACCAGAAGTAACCATCTTCATCGCGCCAAGCCACGTCGCCTGTGTGATAAATATCATCGTGATAAGCTTCATAAGTGAGTTCTGGGTCTTTAAGATATTCCTTAAACAAGCCTACGGGTTTCACGCCATTGGTGCGCACCACGATTTCGCCTTGTTCACCATCTTCGGCCCATCGACCATCGGCTGTGAGTAGGTCGATGTCATAAACTGGACCTTTGCAACCCATTGAACCGGGTTTCGGCTCAAGCCATGGATATGTGGCAATAGTGAGGGTGGTTTCGGTTTGACCAAAACCTTCCATCAACTTAATACCTGTCAAGCGTTTCCACTCATCATAAACTTTAGGATTGAGAGCTTCGCCTGCAATAGTACAATATTTCAATGTCGAGATGTCGAATTTAGTAAGATCTTCGCGTATGAGGAAACGGAACACTGTGGGAGGTGCACAGAATGATGTGATGCCATATTTTTGAATCATATGAAGCACATCAACCGGCTCAAATTTTTCAAAATCATAGACAAACACATTTGCTCCGGCAATCCATTGTCCATATAGCTTGCCCCACACAGCTTTTCCCCAGCCGGTATCGGCCAATGTCAAGTGAAGGCTATCTTCTTTCACATTGTGCCAGAATGAGCCTGTGATGATATGACCAAGAGGATATGTGAAGTCGTGTGCCACCATTTTGGGATTTCCGGTTGTTCCCGATGTGAAATACATCAATGACACATCATCATTTGTATTGGCCAACTCAGGACGCACATATGGTGCTGCCGCTTCAATTTCTTTATTGAAATCAAACCACCCTTCGGGCACAATAGGTCCGGTTGAGATAAGAGTTTTCAACGTTGGGCACTTAGGTAATGAATTTTGAATGTGATTGATTACAATCTCATCACCGGTAGCCACTATGGCCTTGATATCGGCTTTTTCACAACGATATATAATATCTTTTTCAGTCAAAAGATGTGTAGCAGGAATTACTGTCGCTCCGAGTTTGTGAAGTGCTACGATAGAGAACCAGAATTGATAATGGCGTTTGAGGATCAACATCACCATATCGCCACGTCCTATGCCTTGAGACGCAAAGAATGAAGCTGTTTTATCGCTTTCACGCTTGATGTCGGCAAATGTAAATTGAATTTCTTCGCCTTGGTCATTTGTCCAAAGCAAAGCTTTTTTATCGGGCTCTTTTTCGGCCCATGCATCTACTACATCATATCCGAAATTGAAGTTTTCGGGCACGTTTATTTTGAAGTTTTGCATAAAGTCCTCATATGATTCAAATGAGGCTTTTTCTAAAAACTTATCTAACATATCTATGTATTATTTTGAAGGGATATTTTTATGGTTATGAAATCACTGCGAGGAATTTAACTGTCTCACCGCCTGTGGTGCGCATACCATGAGGCAATGTGGCATCAAACATAATGCTGTCGCCGGGATTGAGTATCGTAGATTTTCCACCTACCACAATTTCCATTTTTCCTTGCAACACGTAATTAAATTCTTGCCCTTGGTGAGAATTCATCGTCATTGGTTTATCGGCATCAGTAGGTTCTACTGTAACGATAAATGGAGAGACAACACGATGAGCAAAACCTGCAGCGAGGTCTTGATAACTATACGCCTTGGTGCGTTCCACTTTCACACCTTTACCTGAACGTGTCACAAAATAGGCTTGCATTTTGGGTTCTTCACCAAACAACAATGCTGTAAGTTCCACTCCATATTTTGCCGCAATGCGATGCAAAAAACTCACAGGAATATCTTTCTTGCCATCTTCATAATCGGCATATTCTTGTGAAGTTACCGCACAATCGGCTGCAATCTGCTCTATTGATAAATCGAGTGCATCGCGCAACCCTCTCAAACGAGTTGCAACTTCTTTTATATGATTCATAAGCTATATGATTTTTATTTCTTATATTAATCAACAAAAGTAATACTTTTTTCCGTGTTTTTATTGCACTTTGCAAGAAAATCATCATTTAATGCACAAGAAAATTACATTTGTGCAAATCTTTGCTACAAAATGAAAGGAGATGCCCATCAAGAGCACCTCCTTCAAAGGATATTTATCTGAAATAAATTATTTCACATGTTTCAAAGTTACCACTTCGTCAGCCGAAATAACTTTGATGATATAAGCACCTGTTGCAAGGTGGTTAATATCGAGTGTTGATTGACCTTCAACATTATTTTTTTCAATAAGTTGACCACCAATATTGTAGATTTCAACTGATTGTGCAGTTCCAAATACCACTACATTTTCATTGCTTACATATACTTTTGCTTCGTCGTTGGTAATTCCTTCAACTCCGGCTCCTGAATTGTAAACAAATGATACTACAGGTGAATATGCTGTATTTTTGTTGCCCGATGCTGTTTTGTATGCACCGCGAGCACGCACATAGTAAGTAGTACCATTTACAAGGCTTGCCGATGAAATTGCGATTTCGCCGGCTGTTTTTGGAGTTTTACATTCAAGATTATAAATAGTATAAGAAGTTTTCTTACGACTTGGCATTGATTTATCAGCAGCAATTTCAATAGTTACCGATGTGAGACCATCATAAGGTTTCACTTCAATTGCTTCGTTGCTGTACACTGTTGCTCCATCAGTAAGAGGACGAGCAAATTCAGGAGCAGCAAAGTCGGTCATTTCAAGAGTTTTGAACATAACAGCATCACTTGTTGAAGTTTGTCCATCTTTAGCCGCTGTTACGCGCACATAGTAGTCATTGTAAGATGAAAGTGTGCGTGCAGGAATAGTTGCCGACGAACCTTTTGTTTTAACTGAGTAAACAATATCTTCAAATGATGCAGTTTTGCATATTTCTAGTGTAAATTCACAACCATCGATTGGAGTCCAAGTGATAGTTGGAGTCAATGACACACCTGTTGATTCGGCTGTAGGTGCAGTGATTGCAAGGCGAGAAGCCACGAATGAACCCACTGCCGATGTTTTATCAAGAGCATTAGGTTTCTTTGAAATTACTCGCCAATAATAAGTTTTACCCGATTCGAGATTCTTTTCAAGAGCTGTGATTGACACTTTCTTTTCATCGGTTTCAGCATCTCCTACAATCTTTGTAAATGCAGCATCTTCGGCCATTTCCACGCGATACATTGTTCCGTCGCCTGTCCATGTAAATGCAAATAAGTCGGGAGCTTTTTCGCCATTAATAGGATATGTGAGAGATGGAGTAGCTGCTGTGCCTACTGATTTGCCGGCAAACAATGGTGAATATTCGTTACCATAGCGGTCATATACACACACAGCCCATGTATATCCCGATGCTTTATCTGTTGGGATAGCATAGCTATTAGTGTAGCACACTTGTTCGAGATATTGTTTTTGACAAGTAAATTCCGATTCACTCAATGTTGTTGGCACTGCATAAACAGTGTAACGGGCTCCGGCTACTGCGTCCCATGTCAATGTTGTTCCCGAAACTTTAACGTTTGAAGTCATTTTAGGGTCACGCACATTGTTCCAGTGGCGCAATGGTGTCAACGCTTTGTTTTGATAAGCATATTGATACAAGATGTCACCAAGATATTGACGATTTGTGCCATCATATTTTTCGGTGTAGTTATTGAATGTTTTGTATTCAAAATATACAAGACCGGTTTCATCTTGACGATTGAAATCACGAGTCATGTTAATCTCATCAATCATTGCTTGAGCACCGGCACTTGCGTCAGAGGTGTAGTCGGTTGGTGATGTAGAAATATACATGTGACGGTCAAATTTGATTGCAGCGTCAATCCACCATTCGCTACGTTTCTTAAATTCGCTCACCCAATAAACTTGAGGAGAAACGAAGTCGAGTTGTTGATGTTTCAACCAATAAAGAGGATCTGAGTAAATAGAGTTGTATTGGAAGTCTCCACCAAGAGCAGGCATGCCATATTCAGTTTCCACATTGGGAGGAGATGATTTACCTGCAGGAGAAATACCGAAACATACATATGGCTTAATACTCTTTATCAATTTGTTGACTTCACCCACCATGTTGTTAACATTGGCGCGACGCCAATCACCAATTGACAATGATGTTCCGCTTGCTTGATAGTCGGCCCAGTCGGGAGCTGTAGAGTTTTCAGCAGTACCACCTTGAGGATAGAAATAGTCATCGAAAACCACACCATCAACATCATAGTTTGTAACAATTTCACGTGTTACATCAAGAATACGTTGCAATACCTCTTTTTTAGCGGGGTTGAGCACTGTATTGCTTGTTGTACCACTCATCAACCATTCGGGGTGAGTTACTTCATAATCCAATGCGCCACCGCCATGAGTACCGTTTTTGCTTGTGTGGTAGCGATATGGGTTGATCCATGCATAACATTCGATACCATATTCATGACATGTTTGAATCATGAATTCAAATGGGTCGAAAGCTGGAGCTGAGCCACGCTTTCCTGATACCGATTCTGCCCAAGGTTCATATGATGACTTATATGTAGCATCACACTCAGAGCGCACATGGTAGTAAATCACATTAATACCTTGCGCTTTGTATGTTGCCATACGCTTGCGTAGCACATTCTTGTGTGATTCGGCATTACCCGAGGTTATTGATGCAGTGGGCCAGTGGCTAAGGAATGGAGTACACCATATAGCGCGGTGCTCACGAGTGGTTTCGGCTTGAGCATCAACACTCGTTGTCATCAATGCCATAGATGCTACTGCAGCAAGGCCTATTGTTTTTAATATTTTATTCATAATTTTATTCATGATATTTTATAAAATCAAAGGTAACCGCCTTTCGCGGCAGTTACCTTTTGATTTAGATTATTTCAACCAAACCGAGGTTTAGAAGAGTTTAGTAGCTGTTGGGTTAATTGTTACACCAAGGATTTCTTCGCTTGTATTTGCGTAACGATAACATTGTTTAGTTTCAGGATCATAGTAAACAAGACCAGTTCCGCCTCCCCAAACATCGCCAACTTCAGCACGGAAACCGAAGTAAACGCGACCATTACGAGAGTCGATAACCATTTGTTTTACAAATACAGGCTCGTCGGCTGTAGTGTTGACAGCTTTTGCTTCCATGTTAACATAACCTACATAGTCTTTTACTGTCAAAGAAGCTTCAGTACCTTCAGGAAGTGGATATTCTAGGAAACCGGCTGCAGGCGAACCATTGATACCCCAAATATAAAGAGCTTTGCGATCTTCATCAATTGCATATGATGTAAACTTAACACCATCTAACAACTTAGGATATTTTTTCTCTTTAGTTGCAGCTTCAGATTGAGTAGCACCGATTTGAGATTCTTCAAAACGAACCATACCATTACCAGAGTAGTTTTTACCCCACCACCATACATTCTTCTTATCGCGGTAGATACCTGTTGAGATAGCACCATAAGCATATTGAACGTTGTAATATGGAAGACGTTCATTTGTCACGAAGTATTCTAAACGGAAGTTGTCAGAAGTTTTTCCTTCAACAAGACCGCGCTCAGTCATGCCAATCTTAGAGATACCACGGTTACGGTCGTTGTAGTAAATATAACCATCGTAGATATTTCCTTGGAATGGGTCGTTGAATGCAGCGCCACCCACGTTAGAGATAACAGTGTTAACATCAGTACCATTAGTACGCATAGCAGTGATTTTACCATCACCAAGCACACCACCTTCGTCGTTGATGTAGTAATATTGTTTACCTGCATCAAGAATGTAAATCCAGTGAGAAGTTGAAGTTTCGCCAGATTCTTCGTTGGTATCAGTTGTGCTACCATAAAGAATGTTGAATGGATTTTCACCGGCGCTTACACCCATATCATAAGGTAATACATCTTCATTTTTCAAGCCCAAATAATCTAATTGCTCTTCGCTCAACAATTTCACAGCCTTGATGTTGCCACCTACTTGTGCATAATACAATGTAGGAACTTCAATAGGACATGCAACTTGAACGTTGATGTAAGATTGTTCAAGAGGACGTTCTTCTTCGCTACCAAGGTCGAAGACTGCATCAACTGTCACTTGTTGTGAACCGAGTTTGCTGAAAGTGATATTCTTAGGACATTCCACTTCACCTGTTACAGGGTCAGAAGTATATTCACGAGTAGTAATAGGTTGACCATTTTCGTCTTTAGCACCTTCGGGGAAGGTCCAGATATACTTAACCACTTTGTTTTCAGGGTTAGGCAAACGAAGTGCGAATGACACTTTACATTCATTCAATTCCACGAGTTCCATAGATTGTTCTGAAATAGATAATTTTGGAACGATGTCGTAGATAAGGATAGGATAAGTGCGAGAACCTACACCATCAATTGTCAATGTCACATCATAACGACCAGCGTTTTTATATTTAACGATAGGGTTATTGATGTCATCGTTTGTCACTTCATATTCACCTTCCGGCGCGCCGAAATCCCAAGTAATATTACCTGTTTTAGCTGAAGTGTTGTTGAATTGAATGTGCGATACTACATAATAGTCGAGTTTGTAGTCAGCTGAATCACCACCAGCCACTTCGTAGGTGAAATCTACGTCGGGGTTAGGGAAAGTTTGAATTTCAGGGTCTTGGTCAACACATGCCGACATAGCAAATGCAAACAACGCAAGAAGACCTAATTTATTAAGAAATTTCATAATGCTCAAATTTTAAATCTTAGTTAATTTCAATTGAATATGAAGTGTGAGCTACACCAACATTATTTTCAGTGTCAAATACACGGTAGTTGGCATCAAGGAAGTATTTACGTTTAAACTCAATAGCATAACCATCGTTGCTACCAATCCATTCTACAAATGTGATAGGCTCAACCAATGCTTTGAATGCTTCGATATACTCAGGACGAACTGTAGTAACTACAGAACCCAAGTCGTCGTCATAACGGCTGAATACCCAAGGAGCTGATTCGTAAACAGCTTGAAGTTTTTGACCTTCTTGTGCTTCGTAATCAAGAGCTACTTCATGGTAAACTACATTACCATTTTCGTCGATAGTAGTGTAGTAATATCCAACTACAGCAGGTGCTTTACCCGATACTTTAGGATTATTATAGTCAAACCAACGAGTTGATTTGTCAGTTGCACCTTCTTGAGCATCAGTTTCGCTATATTTGATGTCAGTTGGGAAGTCTGTTCCAAATTCAGCATTGATTTCAGCGAAACGTTCGTTTGTAAACGGATAGTTGATATAAAGGTAACGGAGTGAATTGTAGTTAGCATCTGTTACGATAAGAGAATCAACTGCTTTTTCAAACTCATCCGCAAAGTTTGTAGGGAAATAGTTGCCGAATTTTTTAACTTCGCTATCACCCCAAACCTTAGGAGTATTCCAGTTTACAGGAGTAAGAGTTTCAGAAACAGGAACAGAGTCGGTCAACACAAATTCATATCCATCCCATACTGCGAGAGAATGAGCATACTTAATGATTGTTTGGTTTGAACGAACTGTATCAGTTACTGAGTATGATTTAGTGTATGAGAAACTTGAACCTGCCAATTTAGCTGTTGCAGATGCTTCATCAGTACGAGTCACATTGTACCACACTTCACTATGTGAAGGAGTGTGACCATCTTCAGTATAGTATTGACCTTTGAAAGAGAAATAGCCACCAGCTTTAGCTGTTGTAGAACCTACTTCCCAATAGCAAGTAGGAACACGTTGACCGATTTCCAAGGGGTCAGCAAATGGGTCGTTCTTTTCGCAAGAAGTAAATGCGATAAGGCCCAAAGCTATAATTCCTAATTTATATTGTAATTTCATAATTTAAATTCTTTTGTTATTGGCACAATAATTATTTTGTCAATGAAGAGCGAACACCTGCGTCTTGAGCCCAAATCATTGGTTTTTGCAACCACTTGAAGTCCTTGTAAGCACCTACACGAACAACTTCGTCCTTGTTGTAGATATCTTCAGTTTGTGGGTCATAGTTAAGACGTTGAATCCAAGTGTTTTCTTTTTGAGCATCAGTCAAACCATCAACCCAGTAAGCTGCGTAAAGGTTGTAAGGACGACGCAAAGAAGGATAAACGATTTCGTTGTTGCCACCTACGCCATAACCATTACGGTTGTTAGAGTAGTGATAGCGACGCATGTCGTTCCATTGTTCGGGTTGCATATACATTGCGATGTATTTTTGCATCATCAAGTCAGAAAGAGTATATTCTGATTCATTGAAGAACCAACGTTCGTTACCGAATTCAGTACATGCTTTTGCAGTTGCTTTAGATGTTTTTCCTTCCCCTGATACATATTCAACAACTGTTTTTTCGTTGTTAAGGAATGCACCTACATAAGATTCGAAACGAGCTTTCCACATATTTGCTTTGTATTCATCAGTAACCAATTTATCATTTTCGTCAGAGAAATCAGTTGGATAGATGCCACCACTCTTCCAAAGATAGAAGTCGAGGTGACGTTGGATATTCCATTGTGTTGCTTCTTTAGCCAATTGACATGCTTTAGCTTTGTTACCCAACCAGTAGTATGCTTCAGCTTGCATGAAGTAAAGTTCTTCCATTGTAAACAATGGGTTGTAAGCATCAACATCACCAGCATATGCACCGGCATAAAGATCAGGATAGTGAGTACGTTTGAAAGTAGCACCTGAACCGATGTTATTTTCAAGATAACGATACATGTTAGCAGTGTTTGAAATAGAAGCTGAGATAGGACCTACAGCAGGTTTCATAAGAAGCACGATACGTGGGTCATTACCGAAACCATTTGAACGATCCCAAGTGCCTTGTTTACGTTCGTTGCCTGGGAAACTGATACCAAGACATGATTCCATGAAGAATTTAGAAGGAACTACGTCAGAAGCAAGACGGTTGTCGCGTGATTCCCAAGAGTTGATTTTAGGTTGAGCCGAACTCCAAGGAGCGTTTGATTCTGTAGCACCACCATCATAGTTATAACGAGGCTCGTTACCAAACCATGCACCATAAAGGAGGTCGCCTGAACGCCAAGTATCGATAGCTTTTTGAGCTACGTTAATGATTTCTTGACATTTTGACATATCTACGTTAGGAATGTTACGGAGCAAAAGACGAGCTTTCATTGCGTAAACAAGACCTTTCCATTTGTTAAGGTCACCACCATAGATGCGATCCATTTTTTGGTCGATAGCTACGTCGTTTGAAGGATCGTGATTTTCAAATGCTTCGATAAGAGCATCTGCTTCACGGAACATCCAGTTATAGATATCTACTTGATCTTCGTAGTGTGGAGTGGTAGCATCGTGAGCATCACCATATTTACCTGTAGCTTCCATGTAGTTTTCAGGGAGCATAGGCATTTCACCGAAAGTATCAGTAGTCAATTGAGTTGACATCAACATAATTGCGCGAGCAATCAAGTCGGTATTTTTAGTGCCACTGAGGTCACACACCGAACGAGCGTTTTTAGCCAAGTCGTAGAAGTGACGACGCCATTGTGGGTGACGGTTTACGTTCAAGAATTCCCAACCTTGTTTATAAGGATATGAACCTGTTTGGCTCTTACCTGTTGTGGTCAAACATTGAGAAAGATATACATTATATTCTGCGTGGTCATATACTGTTTGGCTTGCGTAGAACACGATAACAGGCATTGCTTGATCAACGGTGTTGTCGTGAGCACGGTCAGCATTTACGTTGTCGTCAAGTACATCCTCGCAACTCGCAAATGAAAGTCCAAGCAATAATGACAATGAAATTGTTTTAAACTTATTCATAACTGTGATTAGAATGTTAAGTTAATGTTAAAGTTGAAGCTGCGTGTTGCGGGAACACTGAAATTATCGATACCCATAGAACCGGCACCACCAGTAGCAGCAGGCATAACTTGAGGATCTGCACCTGTGTACTTAGTCAAGAGGAAGAGGTTACGGCCTGTCATAGAAGCGCGGAGGCCCTTGATTGGGTTCTTGCTACCAAGTGTCTTCATCAACTTACCGAAGTCGTAAGAAAGAGTTACGTAGCTCAAACGAATGTAAGAACCATCTTCGATGAAGTTAGAAGGAATTGAGTAGTAGTTAGAATAGAATTGAGAGTCAAAGATTACAGGAGTAGTGTTAGGACGATAAGTTCCGTCACCATTAGCTACAACACCCTTAACAATCACTTCGCGGTTACGATATTTTTCAAGATAACCACTCATACCATTAGCGATCAAGTTTTCGCCAGTGTAGTTGTAAACGTCACCACCGCAACGTCCGTCAATCAAGAATGAGAGTGAAAGGTCTTTCCAAGTGAATGTAGAACCAACACCAAGAAGGAAGTCGGGCTCACGATCACCGAGGAAGTTGTTTTTATCAGGAGAAATAGTTGGATAACCATTTTCGTCACAAATGATTTCGCCGCTTTCAGTACGTTCGTAGTCAGTACCCACCATAGCAGTAGTAGAACCACCTACGTTAGAAGAACAGTACATGCGGTTAGAAACTTGCATACCGAGGTATTCAGTTTGGTTGTTGGGGAGTTCACGAAGACGACCACGGTTGAAAGAGAAGTTTGCGTTAGCAGTCCAAGAGAAGTCACCACCTTTAAGAATGTCTTGTGAAAGAGTTGCTTCAATACCGTAGTTTTCGATAGAACCAGAGTTGAATGTTTGCAAGATCACACCTGCTGCAGGAGATACACGCATTGTGATGATTTGGTTGTCAACTGTAGTTGAGTAGTAAGCGATATCGAAACGAGTACGTTCACGGAAGAAACGCAAGTCAGCACCAATTTCCCATGAACTTGTCATTTCAGGTTCGAGGAAGTTAGCTGAAGATACTGTAGCATCTACACCATAACCACCATCGGGGAATGTTGACCATTGTTTGAAGTTGTTAGAGAACAAGTAAGAAGGAGCATCTTTACCTACTTTTGCCCAGTTACCACGGAGTTTACCATAAGAGAACCAATCGTTTTTGAGGTTGAAGAGTTCAGAGAAGATAACACCGGCAGTTACTGAAGGATAGAAGTATGTAGGATCTGAACCTTCAGGGTTCATATAGTTAACCAAAGTTGAAGAACCGTCCATACGACCTGTTACTGACAATTGAGCCATACCTTTATAGTCGAAACGGATTTCACCGAAGTAACCGAATTTGTTGCGGTTAGTGTGGTAAAGGCTGAAGTCGGTCAAGTCAAGACGATCAGGGTCGATATTGTTGAATGAATAGAATTCACCACCAAGAATGAAGTTGTCACCATACATTGAAGCTGAATAGCTCTTAGTTTCAGAGTATTCACCACCTAAGAAGAAGTTCAAGTTGAAGTCATCGTTTATCTTCCAGTAGTAGTTAGCATTACCTTGAACGGTGAGACGTTCGCTACGTGAAGGAGTGAATGTGTAAGAACCTTGACGTTCAGCAAGTGTTTGTTGTTGACCTGTAGTGAGCTCGCCATCGAATTCAGTAAGTTCGCGAGAGTAGCGAGGCACACTATAAGCATCTTGTGAAGAGTGACCCTTGTCATAACCTACCTTAGCAGTGAATACCAAGTTTTTAATTGGTTCGTAAGAAAGAGATCCGTTGATAATCACACGATTACCTTCGCTTACTGAGTGGTCCATATAACGGCCATAGTAAGGAGAAACTGTTGCACCAAGACGACCGTCATTTGTCAATTCGTCCCATGCATCGTAACGGTTGCTCCAGTTAGGAAGACCATTAGGCAATTTATAATCAGCCATGTTACGGTTGATTGACCAACCATATACAGTAGACATTGAGTTACCAAAACCACGAGATTTAGTGTCGATGTAGTTAGTTGATAACACAAACTTGATTTGTTCAGAAGGATTGAATTCACCTTTTACATATACACCTAAACGATTTTTGTAGTCTTCAGGAACAACACCATTATTGTTCATGTAGTTAGCAGATGCATATGCTGAGAATTTTTCGTTACCACCTGAGATCGCAACGTCATACTTTTGCATAAAGCCTGTACCAAGGAATTCACCTACGTTGTCGTAGAGTTGTTCGTCGGGTTTTGCGATTGGACCCCAACCACCTGAAGCGTTGGTTGTGTAAATACCGCTACCACCACCTACATATTTGCGTTGCAATTTAGGAGTGCGAGCAACTTCTGAGATTTCCCAGCCACCTGAAGCTGTAACTGTAACTGAACCTTCTTTACCACTCTTAGTAGTAATCAAGATTACACCGTTAGCACCTTCTTGACCATAAAGAGCTGATGCAGCAGCACCTTTCAACACTGACATTGTTTCGATGTCGTTAGGGTTGATGTCGGCAGCAGCAGATGCACCACCACGAACAGGCATACCGTCGATTACGAACAATGGCTCGTTGCTTTGGCCAGAGTTAATAGAAGAGATGGCACGTACCACGATTTGTGATGCAGAGTTTGGAGAACCCCCTGCCATTGATACTTGCACACCGGCAACTTTCCCTTGGAGACCGTTAACGAAGTTGGCCGATTGACCAGCTGTTACCGCGTCACTGTTCAATGATTGAACAGCAAAGTTAAGTTTTTTCTTTTCTTGGGTTTGACCCATCGCTGTTACAACGACTTCACCCAAAACTTCAGAGTCGTCTTCGAGTGCTACGTTAATAACGCTCTGGCCGCCCACTTTAATACTTTGGGTTTTCATACCCACATAACTGAAATTCAAAACGGCGTTATCATTCTTAACGTCGATTGAAAAATTCCCGTCAAAGTCGGTCTCAGTACCTGTTGTTGTACCCTTAATCACGACAGAAACGCCCATCAAAGGTTCACCATCAGTAGCACTGGTTACCACACCAGTCACAGTGCGAGCAAAGCCGGCAACTGCGAAGAGGGAAAATAACAGAAGCAATAACTGTTTTCTCATACTTACTTTAATTTGTTTATATTCAAGGTTATTTATCACTTACATTTTTTAACACTTTCGACCACATCTCTCGACTCAAATGCAACCTTTAAGTGCCAAATGCGACACAATGATAACGAGCTATCAGTCAATTTTTTAGCAAAAATTTACTTTTACACCTCTTTTCTCATCGTTTCGAGTTAGCATCTAATAGTTAGACATTTACGTCATTTTCGACATAGCTGATACCACAAACCGACACGTCGGTTCACACGGTATTTCATACAAATCTACCACATTTTTTTAGAATAAAAGCAAGTTATTAATCATTATTTAGTATATTTTGCTTATCTAAGCATTTTTTCACACTTCGACTCAACATTATTAAATTATAGCCATTTTTAACCAATACACATTATTATATATATAGGGAAGAATATAATTCATAATTCATAATTCATAATGCATGATTAACTCGGTGGGAGTTGAGCCTTAGGTGCTAATAACGTTCCATTTAAAACATGGAACACTGAATCTATGGAACCTTTTCGATTTTTAATATATGAATTATGAATTATAAATTAAGATTTGTACTATCTTTGCACTATTATTTCAAATTGTTTTTATTGTTATGCGCATAGATATTCTCACCGTATTACCCGAAATGTTTGAATCGCCTTTTGGCTGTTCTATTCTCAAGCGCGCTCAAGACAAAGGTCTTGCCGAATTGGTCGTTCACAATCTTCGCGACTACTCTACCAATAAACACCGCAAAGTAGACGACTACCCATTTGGAGGTGAAGCGGGAATGGTAATGCAAATTGAGCCTATCGATCGCGCCATTGCACATCTCAAAAGCCAACGCAACTACGATGAGGTGATTTTCACTTCTCCCGATGGTGAAGTATTAAATCAACCAATGGCTAACAGCCTATCGATGCTCGAAAACATCATAATACTATGCGGACACTACAAGGGGGTCGATTATCGCATTCGTGAACATTTAATTACCAAAGAAATATCCATTGGCGACTATGTGCTCACAGGTGGTGAAATTCCGGCTGTGATTATTACCGATGCTATAGTGCGACTAATTCCGGGAGCAATCGGCGATGAGCAAAGCGCTTTGAGCGATTCTTTCCAAGATAATCTTCTTGCGCCCCCGGTATATACTCGCCCGGCCGAATACAATGGTTGGCGCGTGCCCGATATTCTTCTCTCAGGACACCAAGCTCGCATCGACGATTGGAAACACGAACAAGCCATTGAACGCACTCGCCGCCTTCGCCCCGACTTGCTTAAATAATTCATAATGCATAATTCATAGTTCTTAATTCATAGTTCTTAATGTATTATGAATATAAAACAAGAATCTGCGTCAAGGGTTATCCCGACACAGATTCTTTTTCATTATAATATATTGCAATTATTTCTTTTTAGCGCATTTGCGTTTGGGTGCTACAGCTTTTGTTATCGCACATTTTGCTCGGGTGCGTTTTTTCTTCAACACTATTGCCGAACGCGCAGGGAGATACAACTTCAACCACTCTACACCGTGAGGAGCATACAACTCATCATATTGTGTGAGATGCGACACCTTTTCATCAACATTTCCATATCCGCCAAAGTCGGGATTGTCGCTCGACAAAACTACCGAGTATTCACCTGCAGGAGCAAGAATACCATAATCAGAGAACGACTTATAAGGATTAAAGTTGAATACAAATGCGTAATCACCACGCTTAAAGGCCAATACTTGGTCATCATCTTTTTCCCAAAGCTTTTCAACCGCCAACTTTTGGAAATTCTTCACCTTCTTAACCAATGCAATCATCGCATTGTCAAAATCGTTGAGATAGTGATATTTCAATTCTTTGCGGTCGACCAAATCCCATTGACGGCGAGCATATTTATATGACCAGCCATTACCTTCGCGTGGGAAGTCAATCCATTCGGGGTGACCAAACTCATTACCCATAAAGTTGAGATATGCGCCATTGATTGATGCCAATGTCACAAGACGTATCATCTTATGCAACGCGATGCCTCGACCCACTGTCATATCATCATCACCCTTGGTCATGTGCCAATACATCTTATCATCGATGAGACGGAAAATCACCGTTTTGTCCCCTACCAGCGCTTGGTCATGACTTTCCACATACGACACAGTCTTTTCATCGGCACGACGGTTGGTCAATTCCCAATATATCGATGTTGGATGCCAATCCTCATCTTTCTTTTCTTTGAGCATCTTAATCCAATAGTCGGGTATACCCATCGCCATGCGATAATCAAATCCCATACCACCATCTTTGATTTTTGTAGCCAAACCGGGCATACCGCTCATCTCCTCGGCAATAGTGATTGCATTGGGGTTGATTTCGTGTATGAGTTTATTGGCAAGAGTGAGATATGTGATCGCATTTGTATCTTGACCTCCATTATAATAATCGCCATAAGAGCCGAATGCCTGACCAAGACCATGGTTATAATATAGCATTGAAGTGACACCATCGAAACGGAATCCGTCAAACTTGAATTCCTCAAGCCAATATTTGCAATTCGACAACAAGAAATTCAACACATCATTTTTGCCATAGTCGAAGCAAAGCGAATCCCATGCGGGGTGCTCACGACGATGATCGCCATAGAAATATTGATTATAGCTACCATCAAGGCGGCCAAGCCCTTCTGCCTCATTCTTCACTGCATGAGAATGTACAATATCCATAATCACTGCAATACCCAATCGGTGAGCCTCATCAATCAACGATTTCAACTCTTCGGGTGTACCAAAACGGCTCGATGGAGCAAAGAAACTCGACACATGGTAACCAAACGAACCATAATAAGGGTGTTCTTGAATAGCCATAATCTGAATTGCATTATAGCCATCTTTTGCGATGCGAGGAAGCACAAGGTCGCGGAATTCAACATAAGTGCCCACCCCTTCGCGTTCCTGCGCCATACCTATATGACATTCGTAGATGAGTAATGGCGACACATCAGGCTTAAACTCAGCTATTTGCCATTGATATGATTCTTCAGGCGCCCACACTTGCGCCGAGAATATATGCGAAACTTCATCTTGCACCACTCGATTGGCATAGGCGGGAATACGTTCTCCTATTCCACCTTTCCAATACACAATCATTTTGTACAAATCGCCATGATGGATATCACTAGGCGTCAGATGCAACTCCCACACCCCATTTTCCATACGAGTTAAGCGATATCTTGCCATTTCTTGCCAACGGGTAAAATCACCTATCAGCACTATATCTGTAGCATTCGGAGCCCATTCACGAAACACCCAACCATCGGCTGTGCGATGAAGCCCGAAATAATTGTGAGCATTGGCAAAATCAACAAGCGAACCGTCTTTGCCTACCAATTCGCGTTCTTTATTTACTGCATCTTGATATCGACCGGTGATAGCTTCGGCATATGGCTCAAGCCATGGGTCATTCTTAATGATGTTCAATGGTTTCATTAGTCAAGGTATTTATTATTTAATAAGAAACTAATAACATACAAACTTAATGAATTTATTCGGTATTTCCTTAATTTTAGCCACATATTTTTACTCACATCCTTTTAAAAAATCAAAAAACACCCTCTTTTTACCACAAATCCACAAAAAAACTCACATTTTTTTGCTCAGAACAAAAACTTTCACTACCTTTGCCGACGCATTTAAGCCCAGATGGCGGAATCGGTAGACGCGCTGGTCTCAAACACCAGTGGGGCAACCCATCCCGGTTCGATCCCGGGTCTGGGTACAACAAAAGGCTGTTAATCATTTGATTTTCAGCCTTTTTTATTTTTAAAAGGTGTACTAATAGCGTACTATCCAACAACTCCCTCTATTTTTACCCTATATTACACACCTCAACACTAACTATTTCACTTTTAGCAAAAAAGTGAGCCACTTTCACAAGCAACCCACCCCACAATAAGAATTAATATATTTAATGGCTTTAACCCCAATATACACTATAATTTGACCATTAGACCAAACATAGCCTTATGTTAGGCAAATAAGCATCAACTATCCAAAAAAATGAAATTCATTTCTTTTTTCTTATAAAATTGAAAAGTTTTTGAAATGAATTTCATTTTTATCGTAAAAATTACATACATTTGCAATGTATTTCAATTTTTATATCATGATTGCTCGCAATTTTTATTTATCTCGTCTTGAGAAATGGAAAGACAAACCGGTAGTAAAGGTTATAACCGGTATTAGAAGGTATGGAAAATCAACCCTTTTAAAAATATTTCGTAATCGACTTCACGAGATGGGCATAACCAATAACCAGATACTATCTCTAAATCTTGAAGACATCGACAACGAGAAGTATCTCGACTATCGCGAGTTATACTCCTTTGTTAAGAGTCAAATTCTTCCCTCAAAAATGAATTATCTGTTTTTTGATGAAATTCAAATGGTAGATAATTTTCAAAAAGCAATTGACAGTCTTCAACTTATTGACAATGTAGATATATATGTTACCGGCTCAAACGCATTTCTCCTTTCAGGAGAAATTGCCACTTTGCTTTCAGGCAGATATATTGAAATAGAAATGTTTCCACTATCATTCAAAGAATATGTTTCTGCACTTCCTGCTAATACTAGTAACGAAACAGCATATAGAAACTACATTGAATATGGGTCTTTTCCTTATATAACCCAACTAAACCACGACCCTGAGCTTGTCAAAGACTATCTTCGCGGGCTATACAATACCATTATTCTCAAAGATGTCATATATCGCAAAAAAATTTCAGATGGTATAGTGCTTGAAAGCATTGTAAAATTTCTATCAGATAATATAGGAAACACATCTGCAATAAAACGAATCAGCGACACCCTCATTTCATCGGGGAGAAAAACATCTTCTCACACCGTTGAATCTTATATATCAGCACTTATTGCATCTTATATTTTCTACCCCGTGTCGAGATATGATATAAAGGGAACTCAATTACTTAAAACCGGGCAGAAATATTATCTTGCCGACGTTGGTTTAAGAAATATTATTTTAGGCTCAAAAGGAGGCGATTTAGGACATATTCTTGAGAATATAATCTTTCTAGAATTACTTCGCCGTGGCAAAGAGGTATATATAGGCAAAGTAGGAAATCTTGAAATTGATTTTATTTCCATCAATGGAAACAATAAAGCCTATTATCAAGTATCGTTAAGTGTAAGAGATGAAAAAACGCTACAACGCGAGTTGGCGCCACTCCAAGCCATAAAAGATTCTTTCCCCAAATACCTAATCACATTAGACAACGATCCGACAATAAGCCACAACGGCATAAGCCAAATCTATGCTCTTGATTGGCTACTAAGCGAGTAAGCCTCAAAAAAAATGAAATTCATCTCTTTTTTCGCATAAAACTGAAAAGTTTTTGAAATGAATTTCATTTTCTTTAGCCGCTAGACCTATATATCTATTTATTCAAATCACTCCTCAACTGATCAACCATCTCGTCGGTTAATGTCTTATATGAATCCATATCTACATATAGTAACATCATAATTCCCTTTTTATCGATCAATGCAAGCATATAATCACCATCAAACATTAAGGTATACTCCTCTTTGCTTTTAATCTGAACTGCATCTGCTGCATAAGTACCATTATCTAAACGCGTTAGTGGCGCATTAAGTTTAAATACCATTGAAGAGCTTTTGCCTTGCGATGATAAGGCTAAAAACAAGCCTCCGCCATCAGCTTCTTGAAAGAAAAACATACCCGAACCTTCATCAAGTTTTTTAGACCGAATATCTTTTTTTTCTTCAATATCATTCATACTTGTTGCACCAATAGACTTTATTTCATACCAAGCATTTTCAAAGGGACAATGAGTTTCTGCTTTTTCAACTAAACTGTCAGGAGCCTTCATGGCATCCATTTCCACTTGTTTCTGTTGTTCTTCTCCTTTTTTCGTATTCTCTCCACATGAAATATAACAGAAAACACCGGCTACAAATAAACTCAATAATATTCTATTCATAAATACCTTTCTTTAAGATTTATTTTTCTTCTTTGATTTGCGCTATTTCACTCTATCAAACCCTTTCATAACACCCTTTACCGATTTCACCTCAAGCCTATTATCATTAAGTTCCAATATTTCAAAATCATAACTGCCATTCGAGTTACATTCGGCTATTGCCATTTCCTTACCCTTTGCCGAACGAGCTGTTTTTGTCATTTCGTCTGTCATTTTTTGGGCTTTCTTCTGCCATTGCGCTCTTTCTTTAGGATTATCACATATCGCTTCAGTATGCCATGACATATCAATATCAGTTATCTCAACTACCAACCTCGACCCTTTTTTATGCCACTTAAACGTATTCAATGTATTAATAGTCGTTTTGTATTTTACGCCTTTTTCTATAGTCGCTTCCGCTATCACGACTCCTTTCTCTGTTCCTGTTCCATCTTCATTAAACACCCATTCAGCCTCGGAACCTTCTAAAAACTCTTGTTTAAACTCGTTTTTTTGGGCATCTGCTTGCTTTTTAGCAAGTTCCATATCTACCTTCCAAGTACCTACAACACTTGCACTTCCTTTACCAAAATTTGAGCAACCACACATAATCACCGACACAAATAGTATCGCCAAAACATACTTTAAATCTTTCATAACTGTATCATTAAATAACTAAAATCAACCTAATAATATTTATTTCACCCTATCAAATACCCTTATTAATCCATCAACCGACTTCACTTTGAACCTATTCTCATCTTGCTCCAATATTTCCCAATTATTATCAATTGTTGCATCCTTCATTGATTCATTAATTTCGTTCACCATTTGCGAACACAAAGATTTCAAATGAGCCTTTCTAATAGGATCACCACACACGACTTCTAAATCACTTTCTTCTATTTCTTTGTTATAATTGATTGTTTTAACGATTAAATTCGCGCCCTCTTTACGCCAATTAAACGTTCCCGACAAATCCCAATTTGACTTTAATATTGCGCCATCAATCGGCATTGACTTTTTAATGACTGCTTTCATCGACCCCTTTCCATCTTCATTAAAAGTCCATTCCGACGTCGTAGCTGTGCCGTCATCATCTTTTTTTACCGACTTCCAAGTGCCTACGACTTTGACAGCATCTTCAGAAACAATACTTTCAGCACTGTCGCGCTCAACATTTTCGACAACTTTACCCCCTGAATTTGAGCAACCACTCATAATCACCGACACCACTAGTATAGCCAAAACATACATCGATTTTTTCATATCATACAATTATTTTTTGTAAATATAGTAAAATCATTATCAAATTCACTCATCCATTACGTCCACTTCTTAGACAATAGAACGAAAATCACTCCATTCTAATACTTTTCTCCTATTTTTTGTTCGATTTTTCGTTTTTAATTTGTTAATAATGTCAATATGTATTAATTTTGCAATTGAATTAATTTAAAGACTTTATGAACTTTACATCAGTAAACAAAACATTTGAAGCTTCTTTCCGCAAGAACTGGGATCGACCTGCAATTTCAAACTACCAAGGAGCAACAATGCACTATCGCGACCTTGCTCGACGCATTGCAAAACTCCACATCATGTTTGAAGAATGCGGCTTGGAAAAGGGCGACAAAGTAGCAATATGCTCAAGAAACCAAGCAAATTGGGCCGTTTCATTTCTTGCAACAATGACCTATGGAGCAGTCCCTGTTCCTTTAATGCACGAATTTAAGCCTTCTAACATTCATCACCTCGTAAATCACTCTGAAGCAAAAGTGTTGTTTGTCGATGAAGTAATATGGGAAAACATTGTAGAATCGGAAATGCCCGAGCTACAAGCAATTATCCAAGTCAACTACTTCAAACTTTTATATGCAGCCAACGATAGAATAACCGAAGCTAGAGCCCGACTCAATGAGTTTTTCGGCAAAAAATATCCTATGGCATTCACCCCCGAGTCAATAAATTACTACGAAGACAAGGCCGACGAATTAGCCATTATAAACTATACTTCGGGCACATCGGGCTTTTCAAAGGGTGTAATGATTCCTTATAGAGCCATTGCATCAAATCTTGAGTTTGGGCGCAAAGTACTTCCAATTATCGACAACACCTCAAATGTTGTTTCAATGCTCCCTTGCGCACACATGTATGGGCTCATGTTTGAAGTCCTTTATGAGTTATCAAAGGGGTGTCATGTCCACTTCCTCTCACGCCTACCAAGCCCTAAAATCATTTTGCAAGCATTGTCTGAAGTAAAACCCACTGTAGTAATTGCTGTTCCCCTTATCATTGAAAAGATATATAAGAACAAAGTTAAACCCATTTTGGAAAAAGCCGGAATAAGATTTGCGCTAAAAGTGCCCGGTCTTGACCAAATGATTACCAATAAAATAAAGGCGGAGCTTATCAAGGCATTTGGTGGTGAATTCTATGAAGTGATTATAGGTGGAGCTGCATTTAACAAAGAGGTTGAAACATTCTTTAAGAGAATGGGCTTCCCATTTACCGTGGGGTATGGCATGACCGAATGCGCTCCTATTATCACATATTCCGACTGGAAAACCGAGAAGATTTATTCATGTGGTGAGATAGTGCCAAATATGGAGATGAAAATCGACTCGCCCGACCCTCAAAATATTCCCGGCGAATTACTTGTTAGAGGCGCAAATGTATTCCTTGGATATTACAAAAACCCCGAAGCCACAGCCGAAACCCTCGATGAAGACGGCTGGTTACACACTGGCGATATGGGTATAATTGATGCTGATGGCAGCCTGTTCCTTCGTGGACGCTCAAAGTGCATGATATTAGGCCCATCGGGACAAAACATTTACCCCGAAGAAATTGAGGCGGCTCTCGACATTCGCCCCTATTTCATTGAATCATTAGTCATTGAAGACGAGGGCGGTCTAACTGCATTAGTGTTTCCCGACTTTGACCAAGGGGCAAAAGACGGCATGAACCAAAAAGAATTTGCGAAATACATTAAATCAACCCTCCCCGACATCAATAAAGACCTTCCAAACTATGCCCGTTTAAAGAAAATTGAGGTCATGTCAGAGGCTTTTGAGAGAACGCCTAAAAAGAGTATTAAACGATACTTATATCAACGAATAAAGAAATAAAAACAAAAAAGGTGAGCGAAATTCAAAAATTAGCTCACCTTCTTTTTTTATTCAAGACGATTTAAGTAACCACGCATAGGCAACATGCTGTATTCCACACTTTTACTCATTATTATCGAGAATTTCTATCAAACTATAGATTATATCGGTTGTGAGAACTGAAATATTCCATTATCTTTGCAATAGATAAAACAAACAACTAGTTTTAGTTGTTAAACAATAAAAATTAATAACCATTTAAATAATAAGATTATGAAAAAGTATCGTTGCACTGTATGTGATTGGATTTATGACCCCGAAGTAGGTGACCCTGATGGCGGTATCGCTCCCGGAACTGCATTTGAAGACATTCCCGATGATTGGAGTTGTCCCCTCTGTGGTGTTACAAAAGAAGACTTCGAATTAGTTGAAGAATAATCCTCATAATATAATAACTATCTAAATAACAAGAAGGTGTGTCATTTTATAACAACACACCTTCTTGTTTATTTATACGTTTCGCATTTTACTTATCTTTATAATTAGCCAACGACTCCTCTAGGCTTGTAACTACCATCGCCTTTAGCTCAGGAGGATCTAACACCACAATACTTGACCCATACGACAATAATTCCTGAACGAAATCTTGTGTTATGCGAAGCTTGTAATTAAAAATGGAATAAGTGTCGTGAATCATCTCTTGTTGCGACGAATGCATAGGTAATGCTCGCAAATACTTTGCTTGTCGCGAATCGGTTTTTATCGACACATTCTTCACCTCTCCTTGCGAAAACATGATACCATAGCTATACTTAGTATATTCTTCTGCATCGAAATCATCAGGCACTTCAAACGTGTCTTGCATCACCACTACATCTTTCATGCGATCAAGCGCGTAAGTCTTTATCTTATCTTCCTTCACATTACGCCCGGTAATATACCACCTTTGGCGGAATATCTTAAGGAAATAGGGCTCCAACACCAAATCGGGGGTTGCATTAATACGCGAGTAGGGTTGATAAGTAAATTTTATCTGTCTAAACTCCTTTAAGGCATCTATAACGACCGACAAGAACTCACGAGCCGACGGCACATCCTCAATAAAAATACGATTAGAAATATTGCGCGATTCACTTAATACATTACTCATTGCAGTAGTATTCAATAGCCAATCTGTCACACTCTCATTATGAGTATCACCCTCATCAATGTAGTATTCGAATGTTGAGGGATTACACTCAATATTCACTTTAAACAAATCTTCAATCGCCATTCTATAATTATAAAATGTGCGACGAGGCAATGGCTCACCATTAGAAAATGGCGATTTTTTCCAACGAGCGTTTAACTCCTCTCGAGTTATTCGGCCATAACGTTTAATCGTATCAACCAACCATATATAGCGGTTGAAAAGGTCTTTTGACATAGAAGTTTGGTTATTTTAATTTTGGTTACTATAAGGAGAGATACACATTGCTCGTTTTATTCTTTAATTTTTCCTTTCGACAGCAATGCTAATCCTATTATTGTTAATACTGCATTAATTATTAATAATTCAAAACTTGTTGTATAATTAAATTGCTCTTTGAGTTGCCATTGCACCACCCACGACAATGCAGGAGCTAACACACACACCACGGGCACCCATTTGTCGCGAACTTGTAGTTTGATAAACATCCCAAACACAAACAAACCAAGAATAGGGCCATAGGTGTATGAAGCCAACGTGTAAACTGCACTAATAGCATCTTGATTGCTTGCATAATAGAACACAATAATTACCAAACCCATTAGTACCGACATCATAATATGAACCAATTTTCTCACTCGGGTGAGTTTTGCATCGTTATATTTCTTTTGTCCGTCAAGAATGTCAACGGTAAACGATGTAGTAAGCGATGTCAAAGCCGACCCGGCAGCTGAATATGCTGCTGAAATCAACCCCAACACAAACAAAATTAGTACAATAACAGGCATTCCGGCACTTTGAGCTACAAGACCGAAAATATCATCCGACTTTTCGGGCATTGTAATTCCGGTTTTTTTCATATACATCACAAGTAAAGTACCCAATACAAGGAATAACGCAATCACAAAGAATTGAACGATACTACTCACAATCATATTCTTTTGTGACTCTTTTGAGTCTTTACAAGCGAGGTTGCGTTGCATCATATCTTGATCAAGTCCGGTTGTTGCAATCACCATAAACACACCGGCAAGAAATTGTTTCCAGAAATATGTCCCTTCTTTAGGATCATCAAAGTAGAATAGTTGAGAAGTACTATCGCCAGCTACTGCACTAACCATTTCGCCTATTGAAAATCCCATACCTTGAGCAATAAAATAGATACACAACACCACCGATAACACTAAGCAACAACTTTTCAACACATCGGTCCATATCACCGATTTAACACCACCTTGTGCAGTATAAAGCCATATCAACGCTATCGTTGCCACAACATTAAGCACAAATGGGATATTCAATGGATCAAACACAAGGATTTGAAGCGTTGAGCACACCACCAAGAAACGCACCGATGCTCCGAGCATTTTTGACACAAAGAAAAACCATGCACCACTTCGATAAGTCGATACTCCAAAACGCTCACCTAAGTATCCATAAATCGACACCAAATTACGTTTATAAAACATTGGCACCAATACAAATGCAATCAAGAAATACCCCACAATAAAACCTAAACACATCTGCAAATATGAATAGCCTTTAGCCTCAACCATTCCCGGCACCGAGATAAATGTCACTCCCGATATTGCCGCACCAATAGTGGCTATCGACACCAATATCCAAGGATTCTTGCGGTTGCCCGAAAAGAATGTGGCGTTATCCGACTTGCGTGAAGCAAAATAAGAGATTAACAACAATAGAGCAAAATAAGCTATTATCGTAATGATTACTATCCAATGGTTTTCCATTATTATATCTTTCTTGTGGGTTAAACTTTTATACTATCAAATATTATTCTTCATAAAGTAGATATGGCTTGCGTTGTGCCTTGAAAGCCTCTACATCATCGGCCCATGTAGCTTTTATCTCCTCGGCACTCATTCCCTTAGCTATCATACCTCTTATGCTTCCGTCGCCTATAAGTTTTTCAAAAAACTCCTTAGCCCCTTTATAGGTATATCCATTGTCAAAAAATGCATTGACCGACACCCCCATACATTTATAAGCATCGATAAGATATTCTAAATTCAATCCTTGAGCAATAATCTCCTCATCATCAAGAGTGCGAAGGTCGCGACCATAACATTTTTTATTGAGCAACGGAGGATTCTTAGCGCCATCCACGCTGCGAGGAGTAAATGTGAAATCACATCCTTTCATCTTTGGGTGACCATAAATCTCAAACGGAGCATCTGTGCCTCGGCCAAGACTCACTGATGTACCTTCAAAATAGCACATTGATGGATAAAGGTATATAGCCTTCATTGTGCGTAAATTGGGCGATGGAGCCACCGGCAACACATAACGAGTTTGGTGAGTATAATTTTCACATGGCACCACTTGCAACGACACTTTAGCGCCATTATTGAGCCATCCTTCGCCATTAACCATCAAAGCAAGCTCTCCGAGAGTGAGACCATGAACAACAGGAATAGGCAATTTCCCTACACCCGATTTATATTTCATATCAAGGATGGGACCATCAACATACATACCATTAGGATTTGGACGGTCAAGAACCATAAATTCCTTACCATTTGCTACTGCAGCATTCATCAAATCAACCATTGTGCAGTAATAAGTATAAAAACGCAACCCCACATCTTGAATGTCGGTAACAATGATGTCAACCTTCGAAATTTCAACGTTCGACAATGCTTTTTTCTTGTTACTTCCGTAAAGCGATTCAATGCGAATGCCTGTTTTTGAGTCAACCGAGCTTTTCACTTGCTCACCGGCATCGGCAGTTCCACGGAAACCATGTTCGGGCGAATAAATCACCTCAACATCAAGCCCATTTTCAAGCATTATATCGAGAATGTGACAATCCCCCACCATTCCGGTGTGATTTGAGAAAAGACCAATTTTTTTACCTTTAAGTTGATCAACATATTGATCCACTCGAGCAGCTCCAACAATTATATCTTGTGCCGAAACAAATAATGCCGACATCATGAAAAATGAAAGCGCAAAAAGCAGTTTTTTATAGCCCATATTTATCCAATATAAAATATTTTGTAAAGATAGTAACAAAATCATTAATTTAACACTATTTTTCGCGCCTAAAGACTTAATATATCTTAAAAAAACAATCAAATACACTCTTTTGCTCACTATTATGCATTATTTTTTCGCAAAAATTTGCAACCGCCCAAAAATAGTATTAATTTTGCATGCGCAAACAAGGGGTATTAGCTCATCTGGCTAGAGCGCGACACTGGCAGTGTCGAGGTGAGCGGTTCGAGTCCGCTATACTCCACATTTTCAAAGTTGTTAATAATTGGCTTCCAATTTGTTAGCAACTTTCTTTTTTTGTGCATCTCATTAATAAATTTTGCAATAACAAATTCTCAACACGACTCAATAGATTGTAAAAATAAGTGTATCAATATAACACAAAAGCGGTGTGTCAATTTGATTAGACACACCGCTTTGCTTTATACTTATTATCAATTATTTATCTAATAAATCATTAATTTTTTCTTTTCCTTTTTTTACGGCGTCTTTTCCTTTTTCTTTACCTTTTTCGTAAAGTTCTTTTCCCTTCTCAGCAGCCTTTTTACGGTCATCTTTAGTTGCTTCGTCTATTTCTTTAACCTTTTCTTTGCCTTTTTCTACAACTTCTTTTCCTTTTTCCTTCCCTTTTTCGTAGAGTTCTTTGGCCTTATCCTTAGTTGAAGTTTCTTCGTCTTCAGGCTCTACTCCTTCAGGGAGTGTTGTTTCGTCACCATTTCCATTGGCATCTGATTCATCTACATTTCCTTCATATTCTCCACTGGGAACAGCTTGATCAATTTGATTTGGATCACAGTCATAGTATGATGCAGTATCCTCATCGGCACTTGTAGACTTACTTGTTTCACCTGAGCCACATGATGCCATTAACATCAATATTGCTCCTAAATAAAAGAACTTTTTCATATCTCTAATTTTTTTAATTATTTATTCCACAAAAGTAGAATTTTATTTTTAATTTCTATCTTAAAAACTATTTTTTTTACAAAAAAACCGTTTTATATGCAATATCTCCTAGTGAGCCTCCAGCCAGTTCTTACCTACTCCTGCCGATACTATCAATGACACACGCCCATGATACGCATTTTCCATATTACGTTTTACAATCTCTTTCACTCGTTCAAGTTCTTGAGTAGCAACATTAAACACAAGTTCGTCATGCACTTGCATTATCATTTTTGAGCGCAACCCTTCTTTGGCAAACTCACGGGCAATATCAATCATTGCCACCTTTATTATATCGGCAGCTGACCCTTGAATAGGCGCATTCACGGCATTGCGCTCGGCATAACCGCGCACCACTGCATTACGCGAGTTTATATCGGGCAAATATCTACGGCGACCTTTAATTGTCGACACATAGCCATCTTTGCGCACTTGTTCAAGCGTTTCGTCCATATACTGACGCATCTGCGGATAACTTTCATAATATCCATCAATTAATTTCTTTGCATCACCACGAGATATTGACAAACGCTCAGAAAGTCCAAACGCTGAAATACCATATATGATTCCGAAATTAGCCGTTTTGGCATAGCGACGTTGCTCATCGGTAACCTCTTCAAGAGCCACTCCATACACTTTAGCCGCTGTGGCTCGATGAATATCGGCACCCGAATTAAATGCCTCAATCATATTTTCGTCGCCACTCATGTCGGCAATCAATCGCAATTCGATTTGCGAATAGTCGGCCGAGTATAGTTCACACCCCTCATCGGCAATAAACGCGCGGCGTATTTCACGACCGTCATCGGTGCGCACAGGGATATTTTGCAAATTAGGATTTGTTGAAGAGATGCGCCCGGTAGCCGTCACCGTTTGGTTATATGAAGTATGAATCTTACCTGTAGCCGGGTTTATCAACTCAGGCAATGCGTTGATATAGGTGCTCAACAACTTTTTCAACCCTCTAATTTGCAATATTTTGTCAACAATAGGTTGTGTGTTTCGATATTTTTCCAATATCTCCTCAGTAGTGGAATAGGCTCCGCGTTTTGTGCGTTTTGCCTTAGGGTCGATTTTCAATCGTTCAAACAACACCTCACCCACTTGCATTGGCGACGAGATATTAAACTCTCCACCGGCTAGTTCATATACTTGTTGTTCAATATCATGAAGGCGAGAGCTAAGATTTTCCGACATCTTTGCCAATTCATTCACGTCGATTCTCACACCCTCAATCTCCATATCGGCAAGCACTTTCACAAAGGGTAGTTCTATTTCTTCCATCAACGAAGTCAAACCCTCTTGCTCAAGCATTGGAACAAATTTTTCATATAGTCTCAATGTGACATCGGCTATCTCACACATCACATCATCCACTATAGCATCTTCAATTGCACCACCGTTTTTGCGTTGAAGAGCCTCCTCTACACCGCTACTCACCATGCATCCAAGATAGGTGAACGCCAACGATGGCAACGCATGTTTCATCTCTGATTGCAACAGATAATGCGCCACCGAGGTGTCGTAATAATTATCGCCCATGTCAATACCTTCATTATGCAACACGATATAATCGCGTTTCACATCGTGGCTCACAAATCTCACCGACTTTGAGCAAAGCAATAACTTCAACACCACCTTCATCTGCTCTCGCGCCTCGCTCTCGGCGGGTATTTTTATATACACCGCTTTCGATTCTTGTGTCGATAATGCCAACCCTTGCCAACGTGCAGTCATCGCGTCGGCTCCGATAGCATATACAGCCATGCCCACAACTCCGCAACCTAATGCCTGAGCCACCACCTCGGTAGTTTCATTAAGAGTTGTCACCACTCTATATTCAGCATCTCTCTTCATACACATTTGTTCCTCTTGCGGAGCGTCAAAAAGCGATGGACCATCAAACAATGATGGTTCTTGCGGCTGTGCCACCGGTTCGGCAACCGATTTCACACCCATCTTCGACAAGAATGATTTGAATTCAAGCTCGGTGTAAATCTCTATCAATCGTGCCTCATCGGCCTCCTTGCGAGCCAAATCATCAAGATTCAACTCAACCGGCACATCTGTTTTTATCGTTACGAGGAATTTTGAGAATTTTATCTTCTCGATATTCTCTGAAATCTTCTTTTGCACGGCACCTTTAAGCGAGTCGACATTTTCGATGAGGTTTTCAACCGATCCCCACTCTCCAATAAGCTTCACCGCCGTTTTCTCTCCCACACCGGGACAACCAGGGATATTATCGCTCGCATCTCCCTCAAGCGCAAGAAGGTCAATCACTTGCAACGGAGAAGAAATGCCATATTTTTCGCACACCTCTTTCACTCCTCGCACCTCAAAACCCGCACCTTTTAACGCAGGGCGATACATCAACACACGGTCGGTCACCAACTGACCATAATCCTTGTCGGGGGTCATCATCAATGTGAGATACCCTTCACCCTCGGCCTTGCGTGAAATTGTTCCTATCACATCGTCGGCCTCATAACCGGGCACCTCTATCACTGTGATATTATTTGCGGCAAGAATGTCTTTGATATATGGTATTGAGAGAGTTATATCTTCGGGTTGTGCATCACGCTGAGCCTTATATTCGGGATATGCCTCATGGCGAAATGTGCCACCCTTGGGGTCGAAACACACTGCCACATGCGTGGGGTTTTCTTTGCGCAACACATCGTCAAGCGTGTTGCAGAACCCGAAAATAGCCGAGGTATTCAATCCCTTTGAGGTAATTCGCGGGGCACGTATCAAGGCATAATAAGCTCTATATATTAACGCATAAGCATCAATGAGTAGTAATTTTTTATCTTCCATCTTATAGATTGCAATAAACTTGTTTCACAAAAATAATCGATAAATATACGCATAAAACCTCAACCAAGCCCTAAAAATTAAAAAAAATCACCATTTTTTCACTTTATCGCTCCTTTTTATCATTTTTTACCTCGTTAATATTATAAGTTTTACTAATTTTGCACGAAATTTTACTTTTTAATCTTTTTTGATGTCTACATTTCAATCAATACAAAAATCAATCGCTCCCGAATTGGATATGCTCAACAAACGCATTTCCGACACCTTGGCCTCGCCCAATGCGTTGATGAATCAAGTGATTGAAGGGTATCTCAAATCAAAAGGGAAACAAATACGACCAATTATTGTGATTTTGAGTGCCAAGCTTCTCGGCGAGGTCAACGAAAATGTTATCTCTGCCGCTACTGCTGTCGAGCTGCTTCACAATGCCACTCTCATTCACGACGACGTAGTCGACGACACTAAGTTGCGTCGTGGACAAGCCACTATCAACAACATTTGGGACAACCACATCGCAGTACTTGTGGGCGACTTCTTCCTTTCATCTGCCCTACTCCAAGCCATTGAAACTAACGACATAAAAATCATCAAGTCAATCACCAACCTCGGGAAACTGCTCTCTATTGGCGAGATTGACCAGATATATAATGCTCGCTTCCACAATCTCAACGAAGACGCCTATTTCGAAACAATTTATCGCAAAACGGCTTCGCTATTCGTATCGTGTGTTGAAGTGGGAGCCTTTGCTGTGGGAGCTTCCGACGATGACACCCAACGTCTTGCCCAAGTAGCTCGTCTACTCGGGTTGTGTTTCCAAATCAAAGATGACATTTTCGACTATTTCAACGACGAAAAGATAGGCAAACCCACCGGCAACGACCTTCGCGAAGGGAAAATCACACTCCCCTTGCTCCATGTGTTGCTCAACGACACATTGCCTCAACACGATGAAATGCTCGCACTCTCTAAAAAAGAGATTCTCGACACCGACGAGATTAACACCCTCATCGAATATGCCAAACGTCATGGCGGCATCGAATATGCCTACGACACAATGCAACGCCTTCGCAACGAAGCCGTTGAAATAATATCGCAATTCCCCGAATCGCAAACACGCGACTTCTTCATCGCAATCATCGACTTCATCATCTCCCGCAACAAATAAAACGGGAAGTTGAGAATTGATAGTAGCAAAGCGCAATTCTGCATTCCGCATTAATTAGGCATTATGCATTGTAAATTCTGCATTATTCGATGCAGTCTTTTCCTCAAAGTCGTATCATATTTATGTGACGCCATTTTTTTATGGAAATTGAAGAGTTAATAAACCGAGGAAAAAAGGGTGATGAAAACGCACTTTGTCATCTTTACAACACATATTCTCATAAGATGGTGAGGATATGTGTTAAAATTGTTGGCAACCGCATGATTGCCGAGGAATTAACTCACGACGCCTTTATTTTGGCATTTTCTAAATTAAATCAACTCCAAAATCCAAAACGATTTGAAAAATGGCTCTCAACCATAGTATCAAATATTTCCTTTCGATATCTTGAACAAAATGAGAAATACAACACAATTTCACTATCAGATCTCAACGAGAAAGAAACACCCCATAATTACGACTCCCACACTTTTGAATCAGAACAAAAAACGCCCCTCGATATCAAAGACATCTTATTAGCAATCGAGCAGCTTCCCAAAGGATATCAGTCGGTTTTCAAAATGTCGGTATTACAAGGAATGTCCCATAACGAAATTGCTGACATTCTTGGCATTGCAGCACGCTCCTCGGCTTCTCAATTAGCAAGGGCAAAAAGGCTGTTACGACAACACCTATCAAAATATTTGGTAGCATTATTGGTTATCATAACTGCTCCTATTATATATTTTATATCGAAGCAACGTAACACAAATAATGCTATCCACACTATTGTTTCAAAAAATAACGAACCGGCTAAAGAATCGGAACAACTACCCGACTCATCGTCTATCGTCACCCCTCCATCTGTCACCAAAACACCTCAGATAACAAAAAGGGTTCAGGCAAAACACAAATATATCGCACCGGAATCTGTTCCCGTATCCGATTCTACTATTTATACACCTATTGACTCAACAAGTTTCATTGCGAAACGAGAATCGTCGATCGACACAATCGCCATTGACAGCATTAAGCCCAACCATACCCCAAATGAATATATTACCATCAATGACACTACCGATCTTGATTTCTCAATCCCATCATCTGAATCCGACACACCCGAGTGGAATCTAAATTTAGCCTATTCAAATAATATTAAATCTTTTTATCCTCACTCAAATGTCAAAGTTCTTGCAAATGATGGAGCTTTCCCCGATGGTATAATACATATAAAAGATTTCAACGAATTAGAGACTTGGCAAGAAGCGATAGATTATGCAAATTATGCCAATATTCCTAAAGCAGAGAAAGATGCTATTACTCGAATTGCCAATAAATACATCTCTCAAGGCTTACGAACAATCTCTCGCTCACAAAATCACCATTTCCCATTCACGGCTTCTGTTTCCATAAGCCGACGCATAAGTCAACGATTCGACATTGAGAGTGGATTAAGTTATAGCAAATTATCCTCTGAACTTATCACAGGAAAAGAAAATGCCGGACTCATCTGTTATCAAGACATTCACTACTTGGGTATCCCATTAAAACTCTCATTTAATTGGATTGAAACATCTCACTGGGGAATATATTCTTCGGCAGGGATTATGATGGATATACCTATTCAAGCAAAACAAGAAACCGATTATATTCTATACAAATCTAATTTATACCACAAATCTCAACATATTGATGCTCCACTACAATGGTCAGTCGGATTAGGCATAGGGTTACAATACAAAATCACCCCTAACATTGGGTTATTTACCGAGCCTAATATCTATTATTACATACCCAACGGCAGTGATATCGAAACATATCGCACAAAACACCCCATATCAATTTCGCTTCCTATTGGTATTAGAGTTAATTGGTAAATTGCTATGCAGTATTTTAATTTTTTTCGTATCTTTCATATAGAAAAAGTTTTATTGAATTAAAAATTATTACTATTATGAACGTAAGATTATTTTCAGCATTAATGCTGGCACTGACAAGTTTCATTTTGATAGGTTGTGATGAAAATGACGAACCTAATGGTGAAAAATCAGAATTAAAATTCATTAATCTCACCGGCGGAGAGTTAGCTGTGGCTAAGCAAAATAATATGTTTGCTTGGAATATGTTTGACTATGTAAATGCCGAAAGTGGCAACACAATAGTATCGCCATTGAGCGCTTCATTTGCAATGTGCATGACGGCTGAGGGCGCCAACGGTGCCACTCGCGATGAGATTTATCAAGCATTTGGTTTTGAGAATTGCAATAATGATGATGTAAACAGTTATATGCATAAACTCTCAAACCAGCTCATGCTTCTTGATTCCAAAACAGAGGTATCAATCGCCAATTCACTATGGCATAACAAAAGATATAACATTCTTGAGTCATTTATCTCAAGCATGAAAACAAGTTACAATGCCGATGTTTTTCAATTAGGCACAAATGCCGAAGATGAAATAAATGATTGGTGTTCCGACAAAACACATGGTTACATCAACGACCTTATACCTCAGGGAAGTATTACTCCCTCAACGGCAGCGGTATTGCTTAATGCCCTTTATTTCAAAGGTGAATGGGCTGATAAATTTGACAAAAAAGATACTGAAAGAGGTTTCTTTTATTCAATCGACAATAGTCTTCCCACCGTTTATTATATGACCGGTAGAAAGAAAATAGAATACGTAACTGCCGAAACTTTCACAATGGCAAGCCTCACGTTCGGAAATGGTGCTTACGCTGCCCGATTTTTACTGCCAAATAAGGACAAAACATTTGACGATTGTATAACTGAAATTAAAACAACAGGGTGGGAATCGATTAAAAATAATTATCATAGTGGCAAAACAACAATAAAAATCCCCAAATTTACAATGAAAAATCGCCTCAATATGATGCCCATATATAGACAAATGGGGATAGATAGAGTGTTTACTCCTTTTGCTGATTTCTCAAATTTATCTACCACAGGTGACATATGCATAACAGATGCTTTTCAAAGCAACTTCTTCAAAATCGACGAAGAAGGAGCAACTGCCGCTTCGGTTTCGGGCGGGTTAATAGGAGAAGCCGCTCCTATAAGCATACCTTCATTTATCCTCGACCACCCATTTATCTTTGCGTTGACCGAACGCAGCACCGGTGCAATACTCTTTATAGGCAAAATCGAAACCCTATAATTACCTCTCTAAGTAAACAGTATAAAGTAATAGACTGCCAATATAATAATGCGACGATGTGTAATGATTAATAAGCACATCGTCGTTTTTTATATCAATTTACAAGCAGATTGATACATTTTTACACGGAAAATACGAAAAATTCAACATTTCCGCCCTATTTCCCAATAAATTATATATCTTTGCAAATTAATATACCATGCTAATAATTACAACAAACTAACATAATACCAAATGAAAAAAATTATCTTCGGCCTAACTCTTTTAGCCAGTTTAGGTGTTAACGCCCAGATTCTCAATGTAAACAGCACCCACAAAGTGAATGTTCCCGAGGGCGTAAAAGTGAGCACTGCTCAACTAAGTCATGATGGTCAATGGGCTGTAATTTCCCATTCCAATGTTCCCGGTCTTGACAAAATAGACCTATCTACCAACAAGCTAACCCGCATCAGCGACACCGGCAATGGTTTTGACCTTAAAATTTCGGGTGATGACAAAACTATTATTTTCCGTGAAATCAATTATGCTGCCGACAAACGTCGCTACACAACCCTTAAAAGCGTGAATATCGCTACCGGAGCCACAAACATTGTATCTCCCTCCACTCGCAATACCCATATTTTTGCCAAAGATGCAGCCAAAACATTAAAAGCAAATGCCGGCACTCTCGCAAGCGAAGCGTCGCGCCCTGTTGCCTCAATCAACCGTGGCAGCATGTATATCACACAAAATGGCATTACCACTTTAGTTGCTCCTCATGGCACCGAAGGTCAAAGTTATTTGTGGCCTCAAGTATCGCCCGACGGCACTAAAATCCTTTACTTCCTTGTAGGAAAAGGTTGTTTTGTGTGCAACATCGACGGCAGCAACCCCGTGCCTCAAGGCATATTGCGTGCACCGGTGTGGTATGACAACAATGTTATCATTGGCATGGACCACAAAGACGATGGTCGAGTTACAACAAGCTCTAAACTCATCGCCAAAAACATCAATGGCAGCACCACTCAAGTGCTCACCACTTCAGATGTGAAAGCGATGTACCCATCAGCAGGTAGCAATAAAATTTCGTTCGTTACCCCCGAAGGCGAACTCTACGTGATTAATATCAGCAAATAATAACCCATCATAATATACCACATCATGAATAAAAGATTTCTATCATTGATTATAATGACTGTCATAGCGTGGACTTCTATGATGGCAGTTACTGTTAACGATATTCGTGTATATATCAACCCCGGTCACGGATGTTGGATGACTCGTAACCTTCCATTGGTAAACAAAGCTCTCAAAGATACCACTGGGTTCCACGAATCAAACACCAACCTTTGGAAAGCGTTTGGTATCATGGAAAAACTCATTGAATGGGGCGTTCCTTTCGACCGCACTCTCAACCAATCAGGCGAACATCACCAAATAGGTGCTGCTCGTAGCTTCAAAAACCCTATCGTGTTCTCTCGCGTAAAAAATACCCCTTGGTATGGCGATGACACTCAAGAGCTCTATAACCGCGACCTCACCGAGGTAGCAGCCGAAGCCAACTACAACGACTTTGACTACTTCATCTCAATCCACTCAAATGCTTATATAGATGGCACCAACACCAACTATATGGCTCTCTACTACAATGACCGCGTTAGTGCTTCATATAATAGTGCCAAAGCTGCCGGTTGGTATCTTATCGAAAACCCTCACCAAATGTGGACTAACTATGCATCTTCTCCACACCTCCTTGCCGGCGCAAGTGGTTACGAAGTGCTTGGGTCGCTTAATGTGCCGGGGTATATGTCGGAAGGTTTCTTCCACACCTACCAACCTGCACGTCACAAGATTATGAATCCGGCAGTGGCTCGCATCGAAGGTATCGGTTATGCCAAAGGTATCAACGATTGGTTCTCTTTAGGCAAAAAAGACTCATATGGTATGATTTATGGTATCCTTCGCCATGCATCACAAACATTCACTCACACTTATTACACTCCCAACTCAGCAACACTCGACCGCTTCCTCCCCATCAACGGTGCTACCGTTAAGTTGATTCAAAATGGCCAAGTGTTACAAACCGTTACTACCGACCATTTCTACAACGGAGCGTTTGTGTTTGACAAAGTTGCTCCGGGCACTTACACTATCGAATGTTCTCACCCCGACTATGCTACAAGCACAATGAGTGTGAGCGTGGAAGCCAACAAAATCTCTTACCCCACAGCATCTATCTCAAGCGAAGGCATTAATCTCGTTCCCGTACAAGGTGCTTATGCCTACTCTCACAAACTCACAAAGAGCGGTAACGACTACATTTTCTCATTCAAGAGCACCGCTACTGCTCCCAAAGCAAGCATAATACTCACCAACAAAGCTACAAATGCCTCTTCAACCTATGAAGTGGGCGCAGTAAATAAAGGCGACAACTCAATAACAATCAGCGCCGATAACATTGGCGAGGGCGAACACACTTGGGCTGTATCTATTGCCAACGAAGCAAGTACTGCCGCACAAGCATATCACAACCAAGGCGGAACAACCGAAAGCAACCGTCGTGGTGGTGTGGCTATCGACCTTGACACCGAAAGCTCTTACTTCGGACATGTTTACACTACTACAGGTTATGCCGGTGGTATTCAACGCTATAACCCCGACCTTTCTAAAAACGGCGGCATCATTCACGCCGACAAATTTAGCTCAAGCACAAGCTCATCACCCTACCGCATCAAAGTGAGCCAATCAAAGGCTTACATAAGCGACTGGAGCGACGAAAATTCAGGGGTATATGTTTACAACCCTGCCAATGGCTCTCTCAACCAAATGTTCCAAGGCTCACGCGCTTCAAGCGGACAATGGACCAACGGTGGCACAGTAGTGGGTGGTAGCACAACCGGCATCGCATTCTATAATGCCGGCTCTGAACGTCGCATGTATGCGTTCTGTGAAGACTACACAAGCGGTAAAATGCTCGTTCGCTACCATTTAGGCAACAACGACACTTGGAGTGCTGCTCCTTCGGCTACATTTGCCACCGTCACAAACAACCTCGGACACAACAACGTGGAAATGGTGACTTGCGAAAAAGGTGTGTGGATTTGCCAAAACCTTCGTGGAACCAACTCTACCGAAGCTGCCCCTGCATTCATTTTCATGGATCATAGTGGAAACATCAAGTTCACTTCTTACAGTCTTAGCGGACTTGAAGCAATATCTCAAGCACCCGAAAGTGGTATCGCTATCAACAACGACATGAGTCGTTTAGCTGTAGCCAATTCGGTTGGTAATGTTACAATATATGCAGTAACTTGGAACGGCGACACTCCTTCGCTCTCTTACCAATATTCAGTAGAAGTGCCAAGTACCTCTGATGTTGAGCAAATTGCATTTGACCCTGCCGACAATATGCTTCTATTCTCTCGTCAACAAGGTCTCATGGCGTTCACTTTGAAAAATCCTGCTCGCAACACCGTAACCAATGCCCCTGCGTCACAAGCAATCAACGGCACAGGCGAAACTCCTATTGTTCCCGAGCCCGAGCCTGAGCCCGAAACTCCTTCGGCCAATCGCGGTGCATTTGCCTACGGATTTAAGACTGAACCTAATGGCGAATTATACACTCTCATCTACTCATTGACCGATGATGTGGAAGGCCTCGACATTGTGTTTACCGATATTGAAACAGGCGAAGTTACATCTATCGATGTTTCATCAATCCCTTCACTTCTCGTCAAAGGCGAGTGCCGCGCTATATTAGAAGCAGGCGACCTCCCAATAGGCAAATTCACTTGGGGTGTGGCTGTGCATAACAAAGAAAGCATCGGAGCCGAAGTAATATACAACCAAGGTGGTGTTACAAGCAACAACCGCCGTGGTGGTGCCACTATCGACCTTGACCCCGAAAGCCCATACTTCGGCTACGTTTACTCTTCTGTTGGATATGCCGAAGGTGTTCAAGCATATCTCCCCGACCTCTCTAAAAGCGGTGGCATTATCTTAGCCGACAAATTCAGCGCAAGCACAAGTTCTTCGCCCTATCGCATCAAAGCAAATTCAGGCAAACTCTACCTCAGCGACTGGAGCGATGAAAATGCCGGTATATATGTTTACAACCCCGCCAACAGCTCTTTCGCCCAAGTATTCCAAGGCACTCGCGCTTCAAGCGGACAATGGACCAATGGCAGTGCTGTAGTGGGTGGAAGTAGCACTTGCGTCGATTTCTGGGGTACTGGTAGCGAACGCTACATGTATACTTTCTGCGAAGACTATAGCACAGGAAAGAAATTGATTCGTTACAAATTAGGTACTGCCGACTCTTGGAGCTCTACTCCTACCGATGTGTTTGACGGAATTTCCGACTACCTTGCAAACAACAACGTTGAAGTTGCTGTATGCGATAAAGGTGTGTGGGTGTGCCAAAACTATATCACTTACGACAACACCGACGAAATCAAGCCTGCATTCCTATTCATGGACCACAATGGTAACATCAAATTCAATTCTTATTCTTTGGCTAATGCCAATTACATGACTGAAGCTCCCGAAGCCGGTATCGCCATCAATAAAGATATGACTAAACTCGCTGTTGCCAACGACAACAACGGAAACGTGAATATCTATGATGTAACTTGGAACGGCAACACCCCTTCACTCAAATTTAGCTACGAAATCAATGTAGGACATGCAGTTGCAAGTTCTGCCGCAATCGAGCAAATGATGTTTGATCCTGCCGACAACTTGATATTATTCTCTCGTCAATATGGGCTTATGGCATACACAATGAAGAACCCTGCTCGCAAAACGTTGACCACAGCTCCTTCAAGCCAAGTATTGGAAATCCTCACCACAGGCATTGATGACATAATTGTTAACGAAGAACCGGTTGAATACTACAACCTTCAAGGTATAAAAGTTGACAACCCGGCAAAAGGAATCTTCATCAAAAAGCAAGGCAACAAAGCCACTAAAGTTTACATGAAGTAATGCATAATGCATAGTTCATAATGCATAATTAAGAGGAGCTGTGTCAAAATTCAAGAAATTGACACAGCTCCTTTTGTATTTTATTCCTCCTAAAACACCACTTTTTACTTTTTTTCATTAATTTTGCATCAAACAAGTTGCCACAACAGCAACTATGTATAACTATCAAATCTTGAATATATAACTTTAATATCAAAATTTATGAACACCACTAAAAACTTTATTCGATTTTCATTAATTACAATCGCCTTCTTTGGTTGTTTATTCAATGCATCTGCCGAATCTACCGAACGCATATACAACGATGCCAAAGCTTTTTACCTTAAAGGTCACGTAAAAAGTTGCACCGATGGCGATGATAGTCCTAATGAATACAACACAATTTACTTTAACCCCGATGGATCGTATAAAACCGACAAATACACTATTACACGAGATTATGACAACAAGCTAATCAAACTTTATAATGAAAAAAACGAGATTGAAATAACCGAGGAAGGTGACTCAATAGAACACTTTGAATCAGAATGTAGTGAAGTTTTATGGTCTTCAATGCCTTTCCCTTATGGGGAAAAATGGACAATGCATAGTGGGGGCATGGTATTTTGGGGTGATTGTTACTTTTTATATGATCAATATGGTAATATAGAATCTAAGATATTTCATTATAATGTGACTGGGTTTACATATACTCGCTATGATTACAAATATCTCGAATTTGATAGTCACGGAAATTGGACAAAACGACAACAAATAGAAAGTTCTTTTGATTACAGAAACTCAGTCTATATTTCAATAAATGATCCAAGAATCGAAACTCGCACAATCACTTATTACGAATAACTATTAACAATGAAGGGGCTGTGTCAAAATACTATATTTTGACACAGTTTCTCTTGTTTTTCGAAGAAAAATAGGACGAACAATGGTACCAATGAGAACTGTAACTCTCCTCTTGAAAATTACAAAGTAATTTTTAGGAGGAGTACCCCGAAGGGGGGAGGTGGTTTGAACTTGATTATTGCCGAATGCAGCCCATTGAAGACATAGTCAGTACGGCAAAGCCGGGAGGTGGTCTGAATAAAGCGGAGTGCGGAATTGAGAGTTTTGACAGAATGAGCATAAGGGCTGTCGCGTGAAAATTATGAGCGCCGAAGGGCTCAACGAGACTTGACCATGTTAATTACCTCTCCCCCGTAAGCCGGGAGGTGGTTAACATTATACCAAGCGAGCAATCCAATCGGGTTGCCCGCTTTTTTTACGCATTATGGCAACTATCGAAATGTTTTATTTTTTATCTCTCCTCTTTCCACAATCTCATTCTGTCAACAAAAGTAAAATTTACCCCCCCCCCATTTGTTAATAATCGCTAATTCGCCACATTTTCACCTCTTAAAGTATTGATATATCGAACGATAATCATTTAATTTGCAAAAGGAAACAATTACCATGACAGCCACTTGCACAACATATTACCATCACACCGATTTGAACACCACTTCGGGGGCATTGACGCATCGATATTATGTGCGTGATTATCTTGGTAGTACTCGGGCTGTGATTGATGAGAGTGGCAATGTGTTGCAAAGCACTGCCTACTATCCATCGGGAGTGCCATTGACTCCAAATTCGCTCACTCCTCAAACGATCAAATCCACACAGGCAAAGAGCTCCAAGGGTTCAACGGCCTGGCATGATATGACAACAATGCCCGCTACTACGACCCTATCCTCTTTTGTTTTTACTTTTTAATTTATATTTTTGTTAAATATTTGTCCCTAAACTTTTTTATTATGGCTCGGTTAAATAATTTTTCAAGAGCAATCCTTGCGATAGCAATGATGCTCGTTGTAGGTTTGCCATCACATGCTCATGACTTTGTGGTTGATGGAATTTACTACAATTACATTGATAAAGATGCAAAAACTGTTGAAGTTACACAAGGGAGTTATCCTGGTATAGGTCCGATTGGATACGGAAACGATATAATAATCCCATCAAATGTTACATACGATGGTATTACATATTCCGTTACCACTATTGACGAACAAGCATTCTATGAGTGTCCCGGCTTGACTTCGGTAACAATTCCAAATTCCGTTTCCATTATTGGCGAATATGTGTTTAGTGGGTGTACTGGTTTGACTTCAATAACAATTCCAAATTCCGTTTCCACAATTGGCAAATACGCGTTCAGTGGATGTACCGGCATGACTTCGGTAACAATTCCAAATTCCGTTTCCATTATTGGCGAATATGTGTTTAGTGGGTGTACTGGTTTGACTTCAATAACAATTCCAAATTCAGTTACAACGATTGGAGAGTATGCGTTCGGTGGGTGCAAAGGCTTGACATCGATAACAATTCCAAATTCAGTTACAACGATTGGAGAGTATGCGTTCGGTGGGTGCAAAGGCTTGACATCGATAACAATTCCAAATTCAGTTAAAACGATTGACAATCAAGCATTCGCAGAATGCACTGGCTTGACATCGATAACAATTGGCAATTCAGTTTCCACTATTGACAAATACGCATTCAGAAATTGCCGTGGCTTGACTTCAATCAATATCCCCAATTCAGTTACCACAATCGGCCAATACGCGTTTCTAGGTTGCACCAACTTATCATCAATTATAGTAGAAAATGGAAATAGTAATTATGATTCTCGCGACAATTGTAATGCAATAATAGAAACTACCTCAAACTCACTTATTTTAGGGTGTAAAAATACGATTATTCCCAATTCAGTAACCTCTATTGGCGGCTACGCATTCTATGGATGTTCCAGTTTAACCTCTATCTATATTCCTAATTCGGTTACCACTATTGGTAATGATGCATTCGATGGTTGTAAGTTACCTATTTTGCATCTTCCCAAATCAGTAACATATGTAGGATTATACAATACATGTGCTGATATATGTTATTGTTATAACCCAACCCCTCCTACCGGAGGGGGCTATACATCAGACCGACTATATGTGCCAAAAGGAAGTATGACGGCATACGCAACTGCTGAAGGATGGAAAATGGCAAAACAGATTATGGAATTTGATGATGCAGAAAAACCAATATTGACAATAGCCTATCCCGAAGGCGGAGTGATAAAACAAGAGGTGGATAATGGTGAGCTTCTCAAACTACAAATTGTTCCTGCTAACGGATGGAAATGCCATTCTGTAACATTTAACAGTACAGATGTAACAAATCAAATTGATGCTAATGGCTATTATAATACACCTGCAATTACGGCTAACTCACAATTGAACATTGTGTTTGTAAAAAATGATGGCGGAGTGGCAAATGCTCTTATCGAAAACGATATAAAAGTGCACGTGACAGGGAATATTGTAACCATATCCGGAGCTGATGAATTCTCCAATGTGGAAATATACAACACAGCAGGAGCGACAATATACAACGGCATTGACAAATCAATTACTCTCGATTGTAATGGCATATATATACTCTCAGTCGAAGGTTGCACATTCAAGTTTTCAATGTAAGAGAAAAGGAGTAGAAATTTGAAAGTTGGGAGCACCAAAGGGCTCAACGAGGCTTGACCGAGTTAATTATGAATTAACTCTCCCCCGTAAGCCGGGAGGGGGTTAATACCTAATAGCAAACGACTGTCTAACAACAAAAGTTAGGCAGTCGTTTTGTTTCGCTCCAAATTATTTTTCAATCTGAGAGGATATTTATGCGATTTTTGTGCAGTTAGACAGCGAAAAACATAAAATTTATATCATTTTGCAAGAAAAATTTGCGTTATTCAAGAAATTTGTACTATCTTTGCAGTCCAAACTTGAAATTAAAGCATAATTATGGCTCTTATCATACCAAAGAAATACAAACGTAAGCTCCTCCCCGAAACCACCGAGGTGGCTATTAAAGACATCAAGGAGGCTTTCCAAGAAAAATTGGCTACGGCTCTTAACTTGCGCCGTGTCACTGCTCCGCTATTCGTTTTATCGGGCACCGGTCTCAACGACGACCTCAACGGCATCGAAAAAGCGGTTACGTTTAATATCCAATGTATGAATAACAGCCCTGCCGAAGTGGTTCACTCTCTCGCAAAGTGGAAACGCACCAAGCTCGGAGCATATGACATCGCTCCCGGGTATGGTCTTTACACCGACATGAACGCCATTCGCGCTTGCGAGGATCTCGACAATCTCCACTCTCTATATGTTGACCAATGGGACTGGGAACAAACCATCACCCCCGAAGATCGCACCCTCGATTATCTCAAAGAAACCGTAGTGAAGATATATAATGCTGTGCGCGAAACCGAGCAGATGATTTATCGCAGTTTCCCACACATCACACCTGTGCTTCCCGAAGAGATAAAATTTATACATGCCGAAGAACTGTTGCAAGAGTTCCCCGACCTTGACGCCAAAGATCGCGAGGCTGCCGCAGCCAAGAAATATGGCGCAATCTTCCTCATTGGCATAGGCAATCCATTGTCAAACGGCGAACCACACGACGGTCGCGCCCCCGACTATGACGACTGGATTACCCCCAACTCCGACGGATATACCGGTTTGAACGGCGATATGATATTCTGGAACCCCATCCTTGAATGTCCATTTGAACTATCTTCAATGGGAATACGCGTAGAGCCAGAGTCACTCAAGCAACAGCTCAAAGCTCGTGGCTGCGAAGAACGCTCACAATATCGTTTCCACCAAATGTTGCTCAACGGCGAGCTACCCTCTTCGATTGGCGGAGGTATAGGACAAAGCCGCTTGTGCATGTTCCTCCTCCAAAAAGCCCATGTGGGCGAAGTGCAAGCCAGCATCTGGCCCGAAGAACAAATTGCACAATGCCAAGCAGCCGGCATTGAATTGATTTAAACATCTATAAAAACATATCCATAAAAGAAATACTGTCGAGCAAAAAGCCTCGGCAGTATTTTTTTTGCTTTTTTCTTTGCAAATATCAAAACAATCTCTACCTTTGCATCGATGCGGATAATAGCTCAATTTTTACACACTAAAAATCAATAATTTTTTATTACAGTTTTAATCTATTTTAATCTTTTTTTAATAGCTATGGCGCAATTCCCTATTTACAAATCTTTCTATTGGCAACATTGCCTCCTTTGATTTTGAGTTAAAGGGGCGAAATCTTGTTGTCCCCCTACTAAAAAATCAAAGAAAAAGACGATGACAGCCATTGGTGTGTCGATACACTTCGACATGCCGTAGACTTGTCGTACTTTGACATTTTGGAATTGCGCACATCGGGAGAAGGCTCCCGATATATGGTGGTAAGCCCTGCCCACCACTCCCAACCTCGTGCAAAGCACAGGAAAGCGAAGTGTATGAGTAACCGAGGTTAGAGCGAAGCGATACCCCCGGATAGCGGAAACATCCTATCTCAGCAGCCGTGCGTAGCACAGGAAAGCGAAGTGTATGAGTAACCGAGGGTAGTGCGAAGCGATACCCCCGGGTTTACTACCCACCACTCTCAAGCGTCTGCAAAGACGCGAATATCGCATCATACAAACACTTACACACTTTTTTCACTTAAAAACAACTTTTATAAATTAAAACTGTAATCATTATGAAAAATTCAACAAGACTAAACTTGACAAGCCTCAATATTTGTCCCCTCAATACAATGCTTGACTTCGACACCGAACTAAAGGCTAAGCATTGGAACCAACGACACGTATTCCCCATCGACACTTATACCTGCTTACTCTTTGTGGATTTAACATTCCACAAAGAAACCACCGAAGAGCGGCTCGAAAAAACCGGCATACGCCAAGAAATATCAATCACGGTTATTGAAGCGGCAAGCGGCAAAGAGTTGCAAAAGGACTCGTTCTACGCCTATCTGCCCAAAGCGACAACCTCTAAAAGCTACACAAAGGAAATCCCCTTTGAATACAGCGACTTCGACAGCTTCGACAAATTCAAAGTGATAGTTTTTAACGAATCGGAAAACATCACTTTAGGAGCCTACGAATTCAGCGTGTTTGATTTGGCAGAGTTCCCCGATATGCCATGCGAAGGGCTAAAAATCGAAGATGCTCTCATCTCTCGCAAATGCACGAGCTACATCGAGATTAACCCCAAGCTCACCCCATGGCCATGTATATCATTTCACGGCTACACGCTACTCGACCCCTCCGCCCCTCTCATGCAAGAGCTTGAGATAATGTTACATTATCCCGACGGACATATCGAAAGCTCAATCCTACCACCCACTTTCAATAAACATGAGATTAAAATCGAAAACGAAAACGAGCCCGGCCTTAATAAAAACGAGTTTTTCGTCAAAGAACACTTCTCTCTCGCCGACAAAGGCGTGCATTATGCCGAGCTCCGCCTTTTGGGCTCCCCTATCGCCGGTTTTCTTTTCAACGCTTCTGAAACGGAGAAAGAAGGTATGTGGAAAGATGCCAACGAAGGCCTTTCGCCATTATACAATTACGAGCATATCGATGGCGAAAAGCGTTTCCACTCCACCATTAAACACTACAACCCTAAAAACGTCGATGAGTTGATTGATGATTTTTTCGATTTGATGGCCGCTGAACTTAATAAAGAAGAGATGGCCGACACCTCGTGGGATAAGGGCGACGATGACGACAATACGTTTTTTAACAGCCAACCCCCAAAAAGGAAACTTACCACATACAAGTATCAACCCACCAAGAAACACAAAAACAGTTGGGAAAATCTTGACGAATTGACCGGATTGAAGTCGGTAAAAGAGAAGCTTCATGGCTACAAAAAAATCATCGACTTCACCAAACTACGCTCTCTCAATGGATTGCCCACCTTCAACATTCCACTACACGCCATGTTTTTAGGCTCGCCAGGCACCGGCAAAACCACCGTAGCCAAAGCATTGGGGCAGATGCTCGCCGATGCAGGCTTACTATCGAAAGGGCATGTAGTAGTGCGTGAACGCTCCTCTCTATTGGGTCGATACTATAGTTCGGAATGCGAAAACACCTTGGAGGCTTTGGAGGAAGCGCGCGGAGGAATACTCTTCATCGATGAGGCTTACCAACTCCTCGACGAGCATGACCCACGCGACCCCGGCCGACATGTTATCGACACACTGCTCACCAAGCTGTCGGACGAAAACGACCGCGACTGGATGTTGATTTTGGCGGGATATCCCCAACAAACCCAACGCCTCTATGAAATCAACCCCGGGTTGAAATCACGCATTCCCGAGTCGAACATTTACACGTTTGACGACTTTAACGAGTCGGAGTTGATGGAAATTGCCGAAAGCTATCTCGCCAAAAACAATTACACCTTATCAAATGAGGCACGACAAGCGTTGTCACTACGACTTAACGCCGATTACCTCTCACGCAACGAATCATTTGGCAACGCCCGCCATGTGATGAACCTTATTCAAACCAATATCATTCCGGCAATGGCCTCTCGCATCATCGACACCCGCTCCACAAACGACCTTACCACGATTTTGGAGTGCGACATTCCCAAACCCATTTGCACCTCTGCCAACCACCGTCGCATCGGGTTTCAACTTTAACAGTTTTTTTTGAAAAATATCGGGTTGCCAAAACAGTCAGCCCGATATTTTTTCATTGATAAATTAAAACGATTTTCATCTATATTTCTCAAAAAAACACCCTTTTCAAGACCTCAAATCAAAGAAATTTGAAAAAAATCGCATTTTTTTTGAAAAATATTTGCACAGAATAAAAACTCGTATTATCTTTGCACTCGCAAAACGGCAATAACCGCTATGCACCTCAAAATTTTGGTGTGGTAGTTCAGCTGGTTAGAATACCTGCCTGTCACGCAGGGGGTCGCGGGTTCGAGTCCCGTCCATACCGCAGAGGAGAGAGGAGAATGAGTAATAGTAAACATTTTGTTTCTTTACTCATTCTTTTTTATATCCTCTCCTATACATTTTCTAAAAAAATTACCTCTCTCTTTGGACTTCTTAATTTTTTAATATATCTTTGCATATTGATATAAATACTAAAACTACCCAATGAGAGTAAAAATCCACCACGAAGGAACAAATATTATTATAATATTGTTAATAGTCTTATTAGCAATCAATATCCCTTTATGGCTATATGTGGATTGTTTAGCCCTCAATATTACTATCACTGCGATATCGTCAATCCTGTGGTTACTCGTTGTTAATTTCTTCCGTTCTCCACGTCGCAATTTCACTGGAAATCGCGAAAATGTAGTGGTAGCAAGTGCCGACGGCAAAGTTGTAGCTCTTGAGCGCACCTTTGAAGACGAATATCTACATCGCGAGGTAATTCAGCTATCGGTGTTCATGAGCATTTTCAATGTGCATGCCAATTGGTTCCCTGTTGATGGCGAAGTTGTATTCTCTAAGCATCACCCCGGTCGTTTCATGGCTGCATACCTTCCTAAATCAAGCACCGAAAATGAGCGCTCTACCGTAGTAATTCGCACTAAAGATGGTCAAGAAATACTCATGCGCCAGGTAGCAGGTGCAATGGCTCGACGCATTGTGACATATGCTCAACCCGGCGATGAAGCCTCTATTGAAGACCACATGGGATTCATTAAATTTGGTTCTCGTGTCGATTTATATCTCCCTCTCGATACTGAAATTAATGTAAAAATAGGCGACATCACCACTGGCGGTATTACCGAGGTGGCTCGTCTAAAACCACGAAAAAATGATTAAAAAAATCAAAGCCAATATACCTAATGCCATTACATGTCTCAACCTCCTCTCGGGTTGCGTAGCTTGTATTTTCGCATTTCATTCTCAAGATTCTTTCGGAGTTTTCAAAGGCTATGAATTAGTATACATCCTCATTGGAGCAGCTGCCATTTTCGACTTCTTCGATGGTGCGGCAGCGCGTTTGCTTCATGCCACATCAAACATTGGCAAAGAACTCGACTCCCTCTCCGACCTCATCAGCTTTGGCGTTGCTCCGGCGATGCTCATGTATAACACCATGACTTTCCACAATGAGGCATCGTATTCGGCATATGCCGCCTTGGCGATTGCCGTGTTTGGGGCCATTCGTCTTGCTCGTTTCAATGTCGACGATCGTCAAACCGACACCTTTATTGGCTTACCTATCCCTGCTAACGCAATATTTTGGATTGGTGCGAGTGCATTAATCTACGAATATGGATACCCAGGCGACACAACAGTAATCATTGCATTGATAATCATGTCGTTATTAATGGTTGCTCCTATAAAAATGTATTCTCTCAAGTTCCACAATCTCAATTTGAAAGAAAATATTAAGAGATACATTATAATCCTTGCAGCCATCTTATTTGTTATTTTCTTTGGTATTTGCGGATTGGCTTATGAGATTGCTTTATATATATTGCTCTCAGTATTCTCTCGCAAAAACATAAAATAACAACAATTTACATTATATCTATCAATCTATTATTTTGAAAAATGGCATCTTTTGGAACGTTTTTTATATTTTTGATAATTTTCTTCCTTTTATTCCCGGTCATAAAACTTGGGTGGAAGATTTATGTAGCTCAAAAGACGGCTAAAAAAGCCTTCTCTGAATTTAATAAGCAACAACAGCAACAAGCTCAGGAATACGAATCGCGGCAACGTCGCCAGAAAAAACGTCAGCGCCGCAAAACAATGGGCGAATATGTCGACTTTGAAGAGGTGAACGACTCAACACAATCATCAGCCAATACCCACCAAGGCTCTTCAAAAAAATCTTCACGTGTCAAAGATGAACCTCTCATCACCGATGCCGAGTGGGAAGAAATCAAGTAGCTAACACCCTAATCCACATCACACAATGAACTCAGAAGAGGTATATGCAATGTGCATGGAATTTCCTTATGCCCAAGCCACATTCCCCTTCGACGACTCTACACTTGTGTTTAAAGTCGGGGGCAAAATGTTTGCTCTCTACCCCCTCGAAAAGCCACACTTCATATTGGTGAAATGCGACCCTGAGCGAGCCATCGAACTGCGTGAACGCTACCCCGAAATAAATGCGGCATGGCACATGAACAAAAAGCATTGGAACCAAATCGACCTCACCGGCTCGCTATCTCACTCGTTCATTAAAGAGCTTGTAGCTCACTCCTACGACTTGGTTGTGGCAAAACTTCCACGCAAAACAAAAGACGAATTAAACATAAAATAACCCACCCATGGCACAATACTACACCCATCGACTCTTTGATTTCCTTCACCAAGTGGCGGCAAACAACTATCGCGAATGGTTTCACGCCCACAAAGGCGAATACGACGATTTGCGAGCCATGTGGATGGAAGATCTCGACCGATTGATTTCACTCATGGCTGCGTGGGAGCCTCAATTAGCCTCACAATCGGCCCGTTCGTGTGCCTATCGCTTCTATCGCGACACTCGTTTTTCGCAAGATAAATCGCCCTATAAAACGTTCTTCTCGGCTGCAATAAGTCCGTGGGGACGCAAAGCGCATCGTGCCGGGTTCTACTTGCACATGGGCATCGACGAAGAAAACCTTTGGGGTGGTTCGGGACTGTATGGTGGCATCTGGTGCCCCGACTCGGCTATGCTCAACAAACTTCGCCATGCCATCGTCGACAATATCGAAGAATTTGAGGAAATAATCAACAATCCCGCACTCCTCAAGCACTACCCCTCGTGGATTGGCGACTCACTTAAGAATGTCCCCAAAGGCTGGGACAAAGAGCACCCACAAGCCAAGTTATTAAAACTCAAAGAATATGGCCGTCTATGCTCTTGTAAAGAAGCATTCTTCCGCGACCCCGCTTGGGTTGAAATTGCCGCCGAGCGATTCTCCCTACTAAAACCCCTCAACGACTTCCTCAACTACTCCCTCGACGAAGATGCCCCTTTCACATTAGATATCCTATAAAACAAGGATAAATTATAATACACTTGCTATTACTCTTAATATGTGTTACATTTGCAAGATGAAACACCTCCTACCAATCATATTATCCATTCTCTTGCTCACCGCCTGTGGCGAGAGTGGGCGTGTGCAATTTCAACAATTGCAACAAATCGATTCAATTGCCGAAGTTAATGCCGACAGTGCAATCGATATGCTCAATGCTATCAACCGTGATTCCCTTTGGGGTAATGACAACAAATTTTATTTCGACCTACTAAATATCAGAGCCAACGATAAGGCGTATATCGCTCACACTTCCGATTCGGCAATATTATCGGTTATAAACTATTTTGAAAATCACGATTTCAATAATTTACTTCCAGTAGCCTACTATTATGGAGGTCGCGTATATTCCGACCTT